>CAIVIS010000156.1 GCA_903906055.1 uncultured Acidimicrobiaceae bacterium | reverse complement strand
GTCGTAGCCTTGGCGAGCGGACACGGCACTCTTGAAGTTGCTGTAGTCGATGGACCCGGCGATCCGTGTCATGCACAACGCCAGATCAGCACGCGTTGTGTAGGCCCGCACCGGGTAGTCCCGACCCGGGATCCGCACGGAGTCGCCCAGTTCGGGGAAGTGCTTCTGCCTCAGCCGATCCAAGTCGGCCTCGCTCCTCGCCCTGACCTGGAGCTCGTGGCCGAACTCCTCGGCCGTGACCACACTGTAAAACCCCTCTGGGGTGAACAACCACATCCGCATACCGCCTTTCGTTCCTGCCCGATCTAACTGAGCGGAACGTATCTGGCCGCTGTGACACTGCGTCGATGTGACGGCCAGATGACTCCCGCGTGACACCGCGCCAGAGGTAACAGAACACGTCAAAGTGCGCGGGCCCGGCGTCTCCCCCCCGAGGATTGCAACCGTCTGGGCCCAATACCCCCTTCAGTTGATCGCTGCCGCGCCGAACTAGTTACCAGACGGTAAGACCGAGATCAATCGAAGGGGCAGCTTCAGATGATCACTGCACGACGTAATTCCCAATTGTCTGGACGCCCGGTGGCGTCATCGACCGAGTGGCGAGATCCTCGCAGCCGGCGTGCGGCGCATGGATCGGCACTCCACACTGATCGAGCATCGAGGTCCACCGTCGGTGGCCTCCACACCGATGCCGTGGTCACCATCCGAGTCGGCCAGGTATCGCCATGAAGCGCTCCACATCAGCCGCCATCGGCTCGCTGTTCGCTTCCCTACTGGCCATCAGCGGCCTCGGCCTGGCCGCAACAGCACCGTCCAGCGCTATGGCTGCCGCCCAGACCCAGGCCGCCGGTAACTCCTCGTCCCACAGCGGGTCCGACGGCACCAATGCGAGCCTCTCCGCATACAAGTGGTCGACCAGGAAGACCGTGCCTGGTGCCCCGACCTCGGTCAAGGCCACCTCGAATGCCAACGCCTCGTCTGTGGTGTCGTGGAAGGCACCGTCCTCCAACGGCGGATCCACCATCACCGGCTACACGGCGACCTCATCGCCTGGCGCTTTCAAGTGCACCACCACCGGCACCACCTCGTGCACCGTCAAGAGCCTGACCAACGGCACCGCCTATACGTTCACGGTGACCGCCACCAACTCCGTGGGCACCGGCCCAGCATCGACCCCTTCGGCCCCGGCCACCCCGGCCACCGTGCCCGGTGCCCCGACCGCAGTCACGGCAACCTCGGATGCTGATGCCTCCTCGTCGGTGTCGTGGACAGCACCATCGACTACCGGTGGCTCGGCCATCACCGCCTACACGGTGACCTCGTCGCCCAGCAGCATCAAGTGCACCACGACCGGTGCTACCGAGTGTGTGGTGAGCAGCCTGACCAACGGCACCCCCTATACGTTCACCGTGACCGCCACTAACGCCGCCGGCACCAGTGCGGCCTCCGCTCCCTCGGCTCCGGCCACCCCTGCATTTCCTGTGGCCTCTGTCACCGTGCCCGGCGCACCGACCGGGGTGACGGCTACCTCGGGTGCCGATGCCTCCTCCGTCGTGTCGTGGACAGCTCCGGCCTCTGACGGCGGTGCGGCCATCAACAACTACACCGTGACCTCGTCACCGGGTACCTCTACGTGCGCCACCAGTACGACCTCGTGCACGGTCACCAGTTTGACCAACGGCACCGCCTATACGTTCACGGTGACGGCCTCCAACTTCATCGGCACCGGGTCACCGTCGTCTGCCTCGGCCCCCGCCACACCAGCAGCGCCAGTCGCCCCGGCCACCGTGCCCGGCGCCCCGACCGGGGTCACCGCTACCTCGAATGCTGATGCGTCGTCGTTCGTGTCCTGGACGGCTCCGACCACAGACGGCGGATCGGCCATCACCGGCTACACGGTGACATCGACACCGGGTGGCATCACGTGTGCGACGGTCGCCACCTCATGCACCGTGACCGGCCTGACCAACGCCACCACGTACACCTTCACGGTGACAGCTACCAACGCCATCGGCACCAGCCTGGCGTCCGCCGCCTCGGGCCCGGCTACACCGGCCACCCCGGCTACGGCTCCCAGTGCCCCGACCGGAGTCACGGCCACCTCGAACGCCAACGCCTCCTCCGTGGTGTCGTGGACGGCCCCGGCCTCCAATGGCGGCTGGTCCATCACCGGCTACACGGTGACGTCGACGCCTGGTGGCAGCACGTGCGCCACGGGCGCTTCCACCTCATGCACGGTCACAGGGCTTACCAACGGCACCGCCTATTCGTTCACAGTGACGGCCACCAACGCCATCGGCACCAGCCTGGCATCTAGCCCATCGGCCCCGGCCACCCCGGCCACTGTGCCCAATGCTCCGACCGGGGTGTCCGCCACTTCGGGTGCCAACGCCTCCTCGGTGGTGTCGTGGACGGCACCGGCCACGAACGGCGGCGCCATCATCACCAACTACACGGTGACCTCGTCGCCTAGCGGCATCACCTGCTCGACCACGAGTACCACCTCGTGCACCGTGGGTGGGTTGACCAACGGCACCGCCTATACGTTCACGGTGACGGCCACCAACGCGGCGGGCAGCAGTGTGGCCTCGACTCCCTCGGCACCGGCCACCCCGACGACCGTGCCCGGCATGCCGACGGCAGTCAGCGCCACCTCAGGTGCCAACGCCTCCTCGGTAGTGACGTGGACCGCTCCGTCCTCCAATGGGGGATCTGCCATCACTGGCTACACGGTGACCTCGTTGCCAGGTGCCTTCACCTGTGCGACGACCACGGCCACCTCGTGCACCGTCGTCGGCCTGACCAACGGCGCCGCCTATACCTTCACCGCCAGGGCCACCAGTGCCGTGGGCACCGGCCCAGCGTCTGTCGCATCGGCTCCGGCCACACCACTGGCTCCGCCCACCGTGCCCGGTGCCCCGACCGGGGTGTCGGCCACTTCAGGTGCCGACGCCTCCTCGGTGGTGACGTGGACGGCACCGTCGTCCAACGGGGGATCTGCCATCACCGGCTACACGGTGACCTCGTTGCCAGGCGGGCTCACGTGCACCACGAGTGCTGCTGCCTCGTGCACGGTGGTCGGACTGACCAACGGCACCGCCTATACGTTCACGGTGACAGCCACCAATGCCGTGGGAACCGGTGCGGCGTCGGGCGCCTCGGCTCCGGCCACCCCGGCTGCTCCCACCACGGCAGCCACTGCACCTGGTGCACCTACCGGAGTGGGGGCCACGTCGTATGCCAACTCCTCCTCATCGGTGTCCTGGACCGCTCCGGCGTCCACCGGTGGGGCGGCCATCACCAGTTACACGGTGAAGGCATCCCCCTACGCCCCGATCCGGGCCGGCTTCTACTACCCGTGGTTCCCCGAAACCTGGGGACCGATCGCCACGCCTGACACCCACTACCACCCGACCGCAGGCTTCTATAACTCCGACACCACCGCCGTCATCACCCGGCACATCCAAGAGATGACGTATGCCGGGCTCGATGCCGGCATCGCGTCATGGTGGGGCCAAGGCCAGCACAGCGAAAGCACCCGGATCCCGGCCCTGCTCAACAACGCCGCCAATACCTCGAACGGCAAGAGCCTGAAGTGGGCCCCGTACTACGAAAAGGAGAGCACCGGCGATCCCACGGTCGCGCAGATCTCGTCCGACCTGAGCTACATCAAGACCAACTATGCCTCGAACCCCAACTACCTCAAGGTGAGCGGCAAGCCGGTCATCTTCGTCTACACCGACGGGCTCGATGCCTGCCCGATGGCCCAGCGCTGGCACGATGCCAACACCTTCGGCTTCTACCTCGTGCTGAAGGTGTTCAGCGGGTATACCGCCTGCACCACCCAGCCCGATGGCTGGCATCAGTACGGTCCATCGACCGCGGTCGATTCCCAGGGCAAGTACTCCTACGCCATCTCCCCGGGGTTCTGGCTCTACACCGAGGCGACCCCACGCCTCGCACGTCTCACCGATGCTCAGTGGACCACGAACGTCACCAACATGGCCGCATCCAAGGCTCAGTTCCAACTGGTCACCACCTTCAACGAGTGGGGTGAGGGAACCGCCGTCGAGCCGGCGACCGAGTGGGCATCGGCCAGCGGATATGGAACGTACATCGACATCCTCCACCAGGTGTTGAACAGTGGCGGTGCGACCCCGGTGGACGCATCCACGTGCCCCACCAGCACCACCTCATGCACGGTGCCCGGCTTGACCAACGGCATCGGCTACACCTTCACGGTGACGGCCACGAACTCAGTGGGCAGCAGCGTGGCCTCGGCCGCATCGGCCCCGGCTACTCCGGCCACCGTGCCCGGATCGGCGACCGGGGTGACCGTCACCTCGAGCACCGCTACCTCGTCGACCGTGTCGTGGAAGGCGCCGGCATCCAACGGCGGAGCGGCCATCACTGGCTACACGGTGACCTCGTCACCGGGTGGGAAGACCTGCACCACTAGCACCACCTCGTGCACGGTGACCGGCCTGACTGCCGGCACCACCTACACGTTCTCGGTGACGGCCACCAACGCTGCAGGCACCGGGCCGGTCTCTATCCCGTAGGGGCCG
>CAIVIS010000155.1 GCA_903906055.1 uncultured Acidimicrobiaceae bacterium | reverse complement strand
TGGCCCATCTTGCGTCCAGGGGGAGCCGTCACCCCGGCAACGTAGGAGACGACCGGCTTGGTGACGGAGTTGGCGATGAACTCCGCCGCCTCTTCCTCGGCCGAGCCACCGATCTCACCGATCATCATGATGGCGCGGGTATCCGGGTCGGCCTCGAACGCCTCGAGGCAGTCGATGAAGCTGGTGCCAGGGACCGGGTCGCCACCGATGCCGACGCAGGTGGTCTGGCCGACACCCTGCTGGCTGAGCTCGTGGAGTGCCTGATAGGTCAAGGTGCCCGATCGGCTGACGATGCCCACCGGGCCACCGGCCATGGCGATGTCGCCCGAGGTGATGCCGATGTTGCACTTTCCGGGCGAGATGATGCCGGGGCAGTTGGGTCCGAGCAGGCGGGTGCCCGGAAAGTCCCGGAGCAGCCGGTTGAAGGCCAGGGCCTCGTCGATGGCCGGAATGCCTTCGGTGATGCACACCACGAAGGGGACGCCAGCGGCGGCGGCCTCCACGATGGCGGCGGCGGCGAACTTGGGCGGCACCGAGATGAACGAAGCGTTGGCCCCGGTCGCCTCGACGGCCTCGGCCACGGTGGCGTACACCGGGATGCCCTCGATCTCCTCACCACCACGGTTCGGGTTGGTGCCGGCCACCACCTGGGTGCCGTAGGCCCGGTTGCGCAGGCCGTGGTAGAGGCCCTGACTGGTCGGGCTGATGCCCTGAACAACGACCTTGGTGTTCTCGTCTACGAAGATGCTCATGACTGGCCTCCAGCAAGCGCAACCGCCCGGCGGGCGGCATCGAGCATGGTCGGCTCAGCGACCAGGCGATCGGACAGATGGGCGGCCAGGATCTCCCGACCGGCTACAGCGTTGGTTCCGTCGAGACGGAGCACGATGGGCGAGCTGATCTCTACCCGATCGAGTGCCTCGAGGATGCCCTTGGCCACCTCGTCGACCCGGGTGATCCCGCCGAAGATGTTGACGAAGATCGACTTGACGGCCGGGTCGGAGTTGATGACTTCGAGGGCCGCGGCCATGACGTCGGCGTTGGCACCTCCTCCGATGTCCAAGAAGTTGGCCGCAGATCCGCCGCACTGGTTGACCACGTCGAGCGTGCTCATCGCCAGACCGGCGCCGTTGGCGATGATGCCCACCGAGCCGTCGAGGCCGATGTAGTTGAGGCCGCGCTCTTTGGCCCGAGTCTCGCGCTCGTCCTCGACATCGCTGCCGGCGAACTCTTCCCATTCGGGATGGCGGTAGGCGGCGTTGTCGTCGAGGGTCACCTTGGCGTCGAGTGCGTGCACCCGACCCTCGGGGGTGAGGATCAGGGGGTTGATTTCGGCGAGGTCGCAGTCGCCCTCGGTGTAGCAGGCGTACAGCTTGACCATCATCTCGGCGGCCTGGCTACGAGCCTCTTCATCGAGGTTGGCCCGGTTCACCCAGTCGGTGGCCGCTTCCAGGGTGAGCCCGTCGACCGGGTCGATGTGGATGAGGGCGATGGCGTCGGGGTTGGTGACGGCCACCTCTTCGATCTCCACTCCGCCTTCGGCCGACAGCATGCCGAGGTGCTTCTTGGCGCTGCGGTCGAGGGTGAAGCTGGCGTAGTACTCCTTGGCGATGTCCGATGCGTGCTCGACCCACAGGCGCTTGACCACGTGGCCCTTGATGTCGAGTCCGAGGATGTTGCCAGCATGGAGACGGACCTCGTCGGCATCGTTGGCCAGCTTGACGCCGCCGGCCTTGCCGCGGCCGCCTACCTTGACCTGCGCCTTGACGACGACCGGGTAGCCCGACTCCTCTGCCTGGGCCAAGGCCTGGTCGACGGTGTCGGCCACCCCTCCCTTGGAGATGGGGATGCCGAACCGGGCGAAGTACTGCTTACCCTGATATTCGAAGAGATCCACAGGATCCGTTCCTCTCTGCTCTGTGCGGCTGGTTCTTGTGTCGACTGGTTGGTGATCGTGTTCGTGATGCGAGATACGAGATGCGTGCTGGTGAAGTGAGATGTGGGATACGAGATGCGTTACGGCGTGGTCCAGACGAGGCGGGATCCACAGGAAAGGCCGTATCTGATGGTGCCGACGGTCGAGGTGGCCGGGCTGAGCCGGACGACCCCGTCAAAACGATGCGGTCAGGCGCTCTCTCCGCTCTCTCGCTCGTCGAGAGCCTCACCCAACCATGCGCCGATGGCCGGAAGCGGTGCACCAGGGGTGAACACCTCGGCCACACCCAACTCCTTCAGCACCGGAATGTCGGCTTCGGGAATGATCCCTCCGACCAGCACCAGGACATCGTCCCGGCCCTGCTCGCGCAGTCCGTCGATCACCCGGGGCACCAGCGTCAGATGGGCGCCCGAGAGCAAGGAGAGTCCGACGGCGTCGGCATCCTCTTGGATGACGGCCTGGACCACCTGGTCGGCAGTCTGATGGAGGCCGGTGTAGATGACCTCGAACCCAGCGTCACGGAGGGCGCGAGCGATGACTTTGGCACCGCGGTCATGACCATCCAGACCCGGTTTGGCGACAACCACTCGGTAAGGGCGCTTCACGGCGAGTGATACTAGGCGCTGACGGCCGCTCAGGCCCATCCGAGACGGATCCAAGGCCCAGCAAGGGGCACGAAGCGGTCGAAATCGAGCACCTGCGGCCAAGATCCGTGGGCGCCGTTCCCCCTGCCCCGCCTTGGCCGTCCCCCTGCCCCGTCATGGCTCAATCCCTTGCCCCGGCCTGGCCAGGACGTGCGACCTATGCTCGCTCCGTGACCCTGCTGCCGCCCATTCCGGCCACTGTGGACCCAGAACTGCTGGGCCAAGAAGCCGCCGACCTCGCTGCCGCCGGAGGGCTCACCTTCTATGTCGACGACGAGACCTTTACGTACTGGGTCGACGGGACATCGGTGCGCTGCGAGATCGGCAAGGACACCGGCACCACCGCGGTGCGCATGAGTCGGCGCTCCTGGGACGACCTCGTAGGCCAGATGACCACCTTCGTCGGCCTACTGCTCCGTGGCGAGCTGCACTTCGACAAGGGCGGATTCGACCAGTTGTCGGCGTGGGAGCCTGTGCTCCGATACCTACACGCCGGAATCCCACCCTACGAACCCTCCCGAGCCGACTTCGCCGGTCGAGACCCAGCGGCGGCCTTCGGAGCGGACACCGACGATGCCGAGTTGGCCGCCCAACTGCGCACCATGGGCTACCTCCACATCAAGGGCGTCTTCAGTGCCGACGAGATGGCGGCGGCCAACGACGAGATCGACCGATTGGCTGCACTCGCCCGTCCCGGTGACGACCAGTCATGGTGGGTCACCAATGAAGATGGTTCCTCGGCGCTGTGCCGTCTTGTCTACGCCTCGCTTCGCTCGTCGCTCTTGGCCGGCATGGACAGCGACCCAAGAGTGCGCCGTCTCGGGGAGCTCCTCGGCCCAGATGTCAAGATCGCTCCAGACCGCATGGAGGGGACCTGCGTGCTGATCAAGGTCCCGGGCAAGACCAGCGGTCTGTCCAACATCCCGTGGCACCAAGACTGCGGAACCGGCGGCCACGCCATGTTCTGCCCAGCGGTAAGCGTGGGGATCCAGCTCACCGGTTCGGATGCCACGACCGGCAACCTGCAGATGGTGCCCGGCAGCCACGGCACGACGCTTCGGTACGGCTGGCAGGATCGCCTCGACGACGTGCAGGTCGTAAGCATCGACACCGAACCCGGCGATGTCACCGTGCACATCCAAGACGTCATGCACGCCTCACCCCGGCCGACGGGGCCCGGACAGCGTCGAACGATGTACGTCACCCACTACCCGCCCGCTCTATGGGATCACATCGGGCCCGGGCAAGCGCTCAACGATCTTGTGCGCAACCGCACCGAGCAGGTCGCCGACCTCCAACGGGCATCATCGGACGCCTTCGGGGCCACGGCCAGTCAGGGATCCGGGTCGTCCACTCACGAGGCACCGAGGACCTAGCCTGTGGCAAGCGCTCCTGATGTCCGGGAGTTCGTGATGACACCACTTCGGGGAGTGTCCGACTATCCATGAGCACGTTGTGACCACTCCGGCTGAGGCCGCAGACCGATCCGGAGTTCCTTCCACCTCGACCACCGGCAAGCCGGAGTCGCTGGCGCACGGCCTCGTACGCCTGGCCCGGCCCCGGCAGTGGATCAAGAACCTCCTGGTCTTCGTGGCCCCTGGTGCTGCCGGTGTCCTCTTCCACGTCACCGTCCTGTGGCATGCATCAGCCGCCTTCGGCATCTTCTGCATAGCCGCTACCGGCACTTACTACCTGAACGACTCACGCGACGCTGAGGCCGATCGGGCCCATCCCACCAAGCGGCGCAGGCCGGTGGCTGCCGGGGTGGTACCCATATCCCTGGCCATGACCCTCGGCGTGGTCCTCATGGCCGCCTCCATCGCGCTGGGGTTCGTACTCGCTGGGTGGCAGCTCGGCACGGTCATGGCCGCCTACCTGCTGGTGCAGTTGGCCTATTCGTTCGGCCTCAAGAACG
>CAIVIS010000154.1 GCA_903906055.1 uncultured Acidimicrobiaceae bacterium | reverse complement strand
GTGGCGATCGACCCCGTTGATGGCTGAGCGGTCAGTACAGTGTCGGATGATGGGGGAGAAGCCGGATGACCCGGGCAACGTCGGGACGCATGACGGCGATGTCATGGATGGCGAGCGGGCGACGCCCGATCTAGTCCACGGGGCTGCAGGTGCAGGTGATCGACAGCCGGACTGGCACCGGCGTCGGTTCACTGTCGCCTGTGCGCTAGGGGCAGCGATCGCGGCAATCCCATTCCTTTGGATCCTCTGGGGGTCCTGGCAAGCGCCGAGCTTCCTGCGCAAGCTCACCTACCAGACCAACTTCTACGACATCCAGACCCGAGCGATGCTCCATGGTGGACTGGCGATACCCAAGGGTTCGATCGGCGTCGAGGCCTTCCTGCATGGTGGCCACACGTATACCTACTTCGGCCTGTACCCCTCGATTCTGCGGATGCCGATTCTGGCGATCACCCACTCGTTGGATGGACGGCTGACTGCACCGTCGATCCTGGCGGCGTGGCTGGTGAGCGCAGTGTTCTTCGTGCTGCTGGCCTGGCGGGTCCGCCTACTGGTTCGAGGCCAGGCTCCGGTCGGGCGGGCCGAGGCCGCGTCATTCGCCATCCTGACTACGACGTTCCTCGCCGGGTCGACGTTCCTTTGGGTGGCCTCGACGCCGTACGTCTTCTCCGAGGACCTGGCATGGAGCGTGGCGCTCACCGTCGGGGGCCTGTTCTGTCTACTCGGTGTGATTGATCGTCCATCGTGGGGCCGGGTGGTGGCCAGCGGAATCCTGATCATCGCTGCCAATCAGGACCGGTCGACGACCGGGTGGGCGTTGGCGGTCGGGGCCCTGCTGATTGCTGGATGGTTCTGGCTCGGCAAGGGTGGCACCGAGCAGAAGCGCTGGGCGCTCCCCGTGGCCGGGGCCGGAATCCTGGCCGTGGCGCTGGCCAGCGCAGTCAACTACGCCAAGTTCGGCATGCTCTTCGGGCTCCCCATGGACGAGCAGATCTACTCGATGGTCAACGCCTACCGGCGAAAGTTCCTGGCCTCGAATCACAACTCCGAGGTCGGGACGGCGTTCATCCCGAGCACACTCGTCGCGTACCTGCGACCCGATGGCATCCAACTCTCCTCGGTATTCCCGTTCATCACCCTGCCAGCCTCGCCGGCCCCGGCCCTCGGTGGGGTGCTGTTCGACCGGCTCTACCGGACGGCGTCGCTGCCGTCGTCGATGCCGCTGCTGTTCGGACTGAGCTTCTGGGGTCTGGTGTCGGCCTTCCGCCGCCGACCGCCCCACCAGGTTGCTCTGACCCGACTCCTCCTGCTCGCTGCCGGCTCGGCCGGGGCGGCCCTCATGATCTGGGGTTACATCGGGCCTCGCTATCTGGCCGACTTCCTTCCCTTCCTGGCGATCGGCTCGGCCATCGGGATGGCCGACGTCTGGAGGCGCCAGGATGGTCACACCCGGGTCAGGCGTTCGGTGGTCACCGCGATGATCGTGCTGGTGGCGTGGTATTCGGTGGCAGCCAACATTGGCATTGCCGTCACGCCGTCCGAACAGTGGACCATGGCCCAGACCCTGCGCTACGTACAGGTCCAGAAGTCCGTGAGCGACCACACGGGCGGGCAGATCCACGCCCGGGTCGTAGCGAGCGACTCACTGCCCGACTACGCCCCTGCCGGCCAGATCCGGATCATCGGTGCGTGCGACGCTATGTACATTTCCAACGGAGAGGACTATGCCGCTGACCCGTTGTCTCAGTTCCACCGGGCCACGTGGCAGGTTGTCCAGTACGGGCACGCGCTGAACCGGCTGTTCTACGTCACGCCGCAAGACGGGTCGTCACCAGCCCGCGCCGACTTGGTGGTGGCGGGGGCTTGGACGATGTCGGTGGAGACCGCACCGGAGTCGGGTGGGCAGACGGTCGGGCTCAAGTTCGTCATGAGGGGAGTGGGTTCCCATGTGTCGTTCACCTCCCACAGCTACATCGCCAATGTGCCGGTGGGTAAGCCGCACCGGGTGACGGTGCTCACCGATCC
>CAIVIS010000153.1 GCA_903906055.1 uncultured Acidimicrobiaceae bacterium | reverse complement strand
TCACGCCGTTGCTCATCGAGTTGGCCCAGTCCTGCCGGCACCGCGTGGGCAGGAACTGGTTCGTTGACAAGACGTCACGGAAAGTGTCCGGGTCCTGGCGATACGTCTGCCGGGCTGTTGACCAAGAGGGGCAGGTCATCGAAGTGTTCGTGTCGAACAAGCGAGACGTCAGGGCCGCCACGAAATTCTTCACCTCGGTGATCGCTGCCCATGGACAGCCGGCCGAGATCACCACCGATCGGGCCCACGCCCTGGTCCGAGTCGTTTCAGAGCTCTTGGCGGAGGCACTGCACGACACCACTCAGTACGCCAACAACCGCGTCGAGGCCGACCGCGGGCGCTGCAACGCCAGGCTCCGACCAATGCAGGGTCTCAACGTGGACAGGACTGCCAACGTCGCTTCGTCCGGGTCTTTAGGGTCAGGACCCGCCGTTGCTTCGGTGCAACGCGTTGATCTTCGAGCGGTCCAAGTTGACGAACTCCCCCACCGCCTCAACCGTGACGATGCCGTTCTGAATCAGGCGGCCGATGCTGTGTGTCCGGCGAGGAGTCAACTCGGTCACCTCGGACTCGAACAGCGACTCGACCCCGATCCGGGACGGCTTGAGGTAGCGGATGGTGAGCACCACCGTCGGGCCGGCCGCATCCGACAGCACATTGGCCGCAGTCAGGATGATGTCAAAGGCGGCAGCCAGCGCAGCGCCGTGCACGCATCCCGGTGCGCCCTCGTAGGTGGGGGTGAAGATCACCTTGCCCTTGGCCAGCGGCGGCTCGAACCAGATCTCGATCGGCGGGGCCAGCGGGTTGCAACTACCGACGATCATGTCGAACGGCATGGCCGCGGTCAGCGTGGCCACTTCTTCCGAATGAACCGTTTGCTCGGAAAACCGCGGTTGGGGCTGATCCGACTCTTCGGGCACTGAAGACTCGAGGGCCCGAGACAGGGCCTCGACCGTGGCTGCTGCATCTGCAAATGCACCTGGGGCCGGCGTTGAGGTCACCGTGAGTTCCATCAACCGGCGAAGTGCTGCCGCTAAGTCCTCGCGTCCACCGCCGCTCCACGGCCGGCCAGATGGTGCCCTAAACGGGGCGAGGGCGTCGATGTCGTCCGGGCCGTCAGGCATGGTCACCTTCGAACCGTCCGACGAAGCCAGCATGGGCATCAAGTGCGGCCAACACCTCTGACCGTAACCCTCCGGGTACCCGCAGCACGACCTCGTTGACACCTAAGCCAGCGAAATACTCGAGCTTGGCATCGGTCGGAATCGTGCCGAAGGGAATCACACGGGCATCTGCTGGATCCCGACCGGCCTCCTCGAACGCACGGCGCAGTTCGGGGATGGCCTCACCCATGCCGGAGCCACCGATGGGCATCCACCCATCGCCGTATTCGGCGATGGCGGCAAAGTTGTCCGGAGTCGGCCCGCCGCCGAGCAGTACTGGAACCCGGCCCTGGGCCGGCTTGGGCCAGCTGTAACACGGGTCGAGGTCGACATAGGTGCCATGGAACTCAGCTTGTTCATCACGCCACAGGGCCTGCATGCAGAGCACGTGCTCGCGGGCAACTTGGCGACGCGCACTGAACTCGACCCCGTGGTCTGCCGCTTCCTCGCGGTTCCATCCGAATCCGATACCGAGGACGACCCTGCCCCCGCTCAGATGGTCCAAGGTGGCGATCTGCTTAGCCAAGACGATCGGGTCGTGCTGAGCAGCCAGCACCACTCCGGTGCCGAGCCGGAGGTCGGTGGTCACCGGGGCCGCCGTGGCCAGGGCGACGAACGGGTCGAGGCTGCGCTTGTAGTCATCAGCCCGCACTCCTTCCACCAGCGCCGGTGGGGTGGCAGCCCGCACTGGCAAGTGGGTGTGCTCAGGCAGATAGAGCGACGCAAAGCCCCGCTCCTCGACGGCACGGGCCAGGTCGGCCGGCGCCATGTCGCGGTCGGTCAGAAAGCAGGTGATCCCGAGTTCCACTGAAGTCAGTCCCCAAGCCCAGCAGCCAACGCAGCCCCGGGGTTGACCGAAGGGTCGGCAAAGAGAGCGGCAAATGCTGCCTCTTCACGTCGACGGGCGTCGGCAACAGACGTACCCCGGCCAGCCAGCATCAACCGCTTGATCTGGCGGGTGGCATGCGGCGGGAACGAGGCGATCGTGCGAGCCAGAGCCAACGTCTCGTCCAAGACGGTCCCGTCTGGACAGCTGCGCAGGGCCAGTCCCGAGGACACCGCCACATCGGCGGTGATCCACTCCGAGGCCAGCAGCACGGCTGCGGCCTGTTGCCACCCCATGCGAGCCGGCAGAAGCACACTGCTAGCTGCTTCAGGCGGAACGCCCATTTCAGCAAAGGGAGCACGCAGTCGGGCGCTTTCGTCCATCAGTACCAGGTCGACATGACCGAGGATGGAACAGCCGAGACCCATGCCGACACCGTGGACGGCAGCCAGGAGCGGCTTGTCGAAGCGCATGATGACGTCGAGTAGGTCTTGGAACCCAACGCCCGCGTCAGGGCCCGACGCACCGGTGGCGATGGCCACCATCTCCCGCAGATCCTGGCCGGCGGTGAACGCCTTGCCCCGGCCGGTCAGCACCACGGCGTGGACCTCATCGTCTTCGAGCGCGCCAGACAACGCACCGGCTACCGCCCGGTACATGGCCT
>CAIVIS010000152.1 GCA_903906055.1 uncultured Acidimicrobiaceae bacterium | reverse complement strand
GGCGGTGATGCTGGCTGTGCTGCTGCGCATCGAGCCGGACATCCGAGCGACAGCCATGGCCAAGATCCGACCCCTGTCGCCGGCGGCCCGGCGTGCGCGGCGTACGTCGTCATCGGCTGATGCCGCGCTGCTGCCTGATGCAGGGCCGGGCCTCGATGGTTTGGAGCTGCTGACATTGGCCGACATGACCGATCCGCTGCAGTCGATCCTGCCCTTCTCTGGCGAAGTAGGCCGGTTTGCCGTCGGCGAGGTGCCACGTGCTGGTGGTGCCGCCAGTCAGACCCAGCCCGTAGGTGACCAGCCGGAAGGTGGGCTGCCCGCGGGTGGAGTGGGCATCGTGTCGACGCCAGGAATGGTGTCGACGACAGACATCGCGTCGACAACAGGAGTCGTGGCAGCCGATGTACACAGCGACCGATCCCGTGCCGTACCCACCTGGTTCGGACCCGAGGACCGGCCGCTCTTCGGATGGGTCCATATCCCCGACCACCCCCGGGGCCCGGGGGTGGTGCTGTGTCCGTCCATCGGGCTGGAAGGTGAGGCCAGTCAACTGGCCTATCGGATCCTGGCCCGCGGTCTGGCCGACGCCGGCTGCACCGTCCTCCGCTTCGACTACCACGGCACCGGCGACTCCACCGGGTCGTTGACCGACCCCGATCTCCTGGACGCCTGGATGGACGATGTCGCCGAAGGTCTGGCCTATGTCCGGGCGGCCGGGGCTACCACTACCCACCTGGTCGGTGCCCGATTGGGGGCAACTATCGCATCCCGTGCCGCATCGGACGTCGGGGCGGTCGACTCGTTGACGCTCTGGTATCCGTGGACCAAAGGGAGTCAGTTCCTGCGCTACCAGCGGGCCCTGCGGCGTATGTACGCGGTGAGCGATTCCCCCGATCTGACAGACGGCTCCACCGAGATCCCCGGATTCGTCCTCGACCCGGCACTGACGGCCGACCTGAAGGCACTGGACTCCAGCCGGCCTGAGGTGGTCCTTGCGGCGTCGGTCCTGGTCATCGACGCAGCTGATCCTGGGACAGGCGAAGTGGCCCGACCCGAGTTCGGCCCTGATGGGTGCATGCGGCGGAGTGGAACCGGCGTGGATGCCCTGTTCGGCGTGGAACTCATGCGAGCCACGGTGTCGGACGCCGACATCGAGGCGATCCGATCGTTCATCTTGGGCACGCAACGAGGTATGGGCACCGGTGGCGAGCAAACCATGGGCGAAGAGGCCGCCGGGGAACCGGTCGTCATCACCCCGACTATCCGATCGATCGCCCGCGTCGAGCGCCCAGGCGGTGTGCCGGTGACCGAGCGCCCCGTGTTCTTCGGCCCAGCCGGTCTGTTCGGCATGCTGGCCGAGCCAACGGATCCATCTTCGGGTGCGTCATTGCTGGCTGCAGACCGTCGCCGTGTGCGGACGACCGGTGGTCCGGTGCCGGAGTTCGGGACTGCACTGTTCCTCAATGCCGGCAGCCTCCACCACGTCGGCCCGGGACGACAGTGGGTGGAGCTGAGTCGTACCTGGGCGGCCTCTGGTGTGCGCTGCCTCCGCATGGACATCGGGAGCGTGGGCGACAGCCCGGTCACCGGACCGGCGGGGGACCTCTCGAGCTATCCGCAGCACGCAGAAGCCGACGTGCTCGAAGGCGTCCGGTTCTTGTCGCCGGGCAATCCACGCGACGTGCTCCTGCTCGGGCTCTGTGCCGGTGCCTACCACTCGCTGCTGGCTGCCACCTCTGCCGGGGTGGGAGGAGTGGCTATCTTGAACCCGCTCCGTGTCCCCTCAGCGGACCGGACGCCGGGGTCGATGGGTGATGCCATCGATGGTGCGCCGGATACGACGTGGGCCACGACAGGCGAAGAGACTCCGGCCGCACCGGCACCGGCACCGGCACCGGAAACGCATCGACATCGGTTCCTGGGATCGCTACGAGACCGAGGCGTCTTTCAACCGCTCACCAAACACGTGCCGGACCGGGTGTGGTGGCTGGCACGAATCGGAAAGGGCGGGACCGATCCGGTCGGGGCGTTTCAGCGTGTGGTCGACAGCGGGGCTGCCCTCTGCGTCATCCTCGGGCCGGACGAATGGCCTGGCATCGGCCGTGGTCGAGTCCATGAGCTCCATCGGGTGGCCCGGTCGGGAGTGTTCTCCATCACCCTCGTGCCCACGCTGGACCACAGCTTCCATGTGGCAACGGGCCGAGTGGGCGCGCTGGTCGTCCTCGACGAGTGGGTGCTGGGCACGGGGCCAACGGGGGCGACTACGCCGCCAGAGTCACTGACGATCTCCTAGGTTCGCCAGCTCGGTGAGACGGATGGATCGAAGAAGACACATCCACACCTGACTCCCGAACGGGATGCGACCTCCCCGCCTTTCGTCTCCGGTCGTAGCCCGGCGACGCTGCTTCTCCAGCACCCGGGGGTTGGCGATGTGGCCGTGTTCATCGGTGAGTCCCGGACAGTTCGCGACAGGGCGGCCAACTGGGTGGTGCCGGCGTCGACCCCGATAGTGGTGGTCGGAGCGAGCTGGCCTGGTGCTCGAGGAAACACCACTGGCTGAACCACTGGCTGAACTACTGGCTGAACCACTTATTGAAAGACTGGCCTATGTGGTATCGCATCAGATACCGCTTCAGCGCCGATTCCTGCCAGCGCCCACCGACATGCGAGATGGTGCCCTGCTTGGAGGACCGGAAGGCGCGCCTCGACACCTCGGGCCGACACGGAGCAGCATCCTCATTGTCAGCGTTCCACTCTCCGTGAAGGGAGTAGGCCGACCAGGACTACGACCAGGACTACGACCAGGACTACGACCAGGACTACGACCAGGTGAGGTCAGCCTCTGCGATCCCTGACTCACGTGCGCCAGTGCGAGTAGCCAGGCTGTCCTTCACCCACCCGAGCGCCCAGTTGTGGGCGAACCGGGCAGCTCCGCAATGGCCTCGGTCATGCCATCGAATGTCCGGCCCGGGTGTCACAAGGCACGAGATTGGATACATCGCATCTCACCTAGATGCCGAACCCGCGATCTCCTGAGTCACCGGCCGCCGGGTCGCGTGGGGCGCGGATCACGGCCACCGTCTTGGTGGGGTCGTCCGGGTCGAAGTGAAGGGTGATCGGCGCGTCTGGGTCCTCGGGCTCGCTGGGTGCCTCCATTACGAAGGCCGGCTGCTGGCGCTTCGGTTCCAGCGCGTGGTGGAGTCCGAGGGCGATCCCCGACAGGATTGCTCCGGTGGTCGAACGCTGCATCCAGGTGCTGAAGCGCAGCGGGTCCCCGCCGGGCTCGACGGCGACTTCGACCCCCTCGACCCCCTCGAACCCCTCGACCCCCTCGAACCCGACCACGCCTTCGGCATCCTCGGGGCCGCGGTCGTCCTCCGATTCGCCGTCTCCCAGATCAGGTCCCGGGGTAGTGTCCACGCATCCCACGGTACTGCCCGTGCCGCCGACAGGAACTTCGGGCGACCCGAGGCGCGACCCGAGGTCAAGCCTGCCGTCCACCTGTAGGGCACCTGCATCCCGTCAACTTTCCTACCGTCCACCACGAGGAGGCCCATGACGCCCGCCGACCGCACTGTCGATGTCGTGGTGGCCGGTGCTGGCTACTCGGGACTGCAGACGGCACGCACCCTGGTCGATGCTGGCCTCGACGTGCTGGTGCTCGAGGCCCGTGATCGTGTCGGCGGCCGAGTCCTCACCGAGGTGACCCCGTCGGGTGCGGTGGTCGACCAAGGCGGACAGTGGATCGGTCCCACCCAGGACCGGCTCCAGGCGCTGGCCGACGAGTACGGGGTGTCCACTTTCCCCACCTACCTCGACGGCGCCAACCTCGAGGTCCGCGACGGCTCGGTTCACCCCTTTATCGGGCTGGTTCCGACGTCGGACCGGGACGGATCAGCCGACACGGTGGCTACCCTCCTCGATCTCGATCTCTTGGCCCAAGAGGTATCGCCGACCCACCCGTGGGACCACCCTGATGCCGGTGCGCTCGACCGGATCACCCTGGCTGAATGGGTCGAGTCGGCCGCCGACACACAGACAGCCCGCTCCCTGGTCGCCACGGCCGCCCTGGCCGTGTTCGGCTGCGGGCCCGAGGAGCTGTCGCTGCTCTACGTCCTGTCCTATGCCCACAGCGGCGGCTCCATGTCCTCGCTGATCCGCACGGCAGGTGGTGCCCAGGAGCGGCGCTTCACCGGCGGGGCCCAGCAGATGGCGCTCCGGCTGGCCGAACGCCTGGGTGACCGGATCGTGCTCGATGCCCCGGTGGTCTCGGTCTCCTACACAGATGGGGGAACGGGCGAGCCCGCCGGCGTCATGGTGACGGCCGAGCGCAGGGGTGCCGATGACGGGCGATCCTCGTGGCGGGTGGCTGCCCGGCGGCTGGTGGTGGCCATGCCGCCCGCCGTCCAGGGCCGGATCGCCTTCGACCCGCCGCTACCTGGCTCTCGTGAGCAGCTGGTCCAGCGCGCCCCGATGGGCTCGGTCACGAAGATCCACGCCGTCTACGACCGGCCGTTCTGGCGCGATGCTGGCCTGTCCGGCCAGGTGGTGGCCGACGCGGGCATGCTCCGCGCCACCTTCGACGACTCGCCCGAAGACGGCTCGCACGGGATCCTGATGGGGTTCATCGCCGGCGCAGTGGACCGGTCCTCGGAGTCCGACGGAGCCGCGGGTCGCCAGCGGGTCTGCCTGGAGGAACTGGCTCGTGCCTTCGGACCGGAGGCCGCCGAGCCCATCGAGTTCGTGGAGCAGCGGTGGTCGGCGGAGCCCTACAGCCGAGGCGGTCCGGTGGCTGGCTTGGGCCCCGGCGTGCTGACGGCGTGCGGCCCCAGCCTGCGCATGCCGGTGGGTCCGATCCACTGGGCCGGCACGGAGACGGCCTCGGTGTGGTCGGGCTACATCGAAGGGGCACTGGAGTCCGGCGAGCGGGCGGCCACCGAAGTAGTAGCGACTCTTGACGGGACAGCGCTCAACAGGGCGACTGGCCTCGACGAATCGTCAGGACAGTAGCGATGGCCACCGCCGAGGAGATCGCCGAGGCCTACGCCGACTGGCAGGAGCGGTGCAACGCCAATACCCGGCTGGCCCGCATGCTGCGGGGCTGGGAGCGCACCGTGCACCTGGTGGCCACCGACACCGGTGAGGGCTTCACCATCGCCGTGTCCGCCTCGGTGCTGTCCGACCTCCGATCAGGCCTGGTGGACCAGCCCGACCTGGTGGTATCGGCCACCAGCGAGGACTTCGCCGACCTGTTTTGGGGCGATCTCAACCCATCCGAGAAGTACCTCAGCGGCGAAATCGTCCTGGCCGGTTCGTCCGAAGATGTGATGCGGCTCGACGCCATGTCGATGGTCGCCTTCCTCGACCAGTGAGCGCAACGGTGTCGACGGGAGCGGCCGGCCTGCGACGGGCCATGGGTTTGCGGACCGCCGTCTCCACCTCCACCGGTCTGGCCTTCGCCGCCCTGCAGTACCTGGCCGCGGCCGGCCTGGTGGCCTACGTGGCTGGCGACTCCGCCTGGATCTCCATCGGGGTGGCCGGAGTACTGGCCCTCCTGGCATGGGGGTTCTTCGGCGAGCTCAACGGCATGTTCCCGACGGCGGCCGCCATCCGCCGGTACATGTCCGGGGCCATGGACGACCGGGTGGCGCTGTCGATCACCTTCACCTACCTGAGCACCATCGTCTTGGTGGTAGCGGCCGATGCGTTCATCGTGAGCGCCGCCCTCACCCACGTGCTCCACGTCCCGGGCTGGCTGACGTCGGTGTGGACGCTGGCGTTGCTGTCGATCGCCGTCCTGTCCAACCTGCGCGGGGTCCGGGCCGCAGGTTGGCTCCAAGATGTGGCTACCACTGTGGTCCTCGCCGCCACGTTGGTGGTCTCCGTGGTCGCCCTGACCCGGTCGGGCACCGGCCTTCACACGCCGCTGCAGCCGCTGCACCACCACTCGGGTGCCGGGTTCTTGGAGTCGATCGCGCTCGGCATCTTCCTCTACAGCGCGTTCGAATGGGTGACCACCAACGCCGAGGAGGTCCGGGACCCGAAGCACATCCATCGGGCCATGCTGATTGCCGTGGGGATCCTGTTCGTGGTGTGCGCCACCATGACCACGGCCATGAGCCATGTCCTGACCCATGCGCAGCTCGGCACCCCCTATCCGCAGCTAGCGCTGGGCGGGCGGGCCTTCGGCACGGTCGGCGTGTGGTTCATGGCCGCCGTCACCGCTGTCACCGCTCTCAACACCTTCAACGGGGGCTTCATCACCGCCTCGCGATTCGTCTATGCCACCGCTCGAGAGGGCAGCCTGCCGCCGATCCTGGCCCGGCTGAACGACCGGGCCGTTCCCTGGGTGCCCGTGATCGGGCTCGGGGTCGTCTCGTTCGTGGTCTCCGTGGTGGTCGAGGTGGTGGGGGGCTCGGGCTGGCAGGTCCTGGTGGCGGTGGGAGCGGCGCTCGAGGCACTCATCTACGCCGTGGCGGCTTTCTGCGTGCTGCGCCTGCGCGGCCGGGTTCCCGATCACCACCGTCCGTTCCGGGTCCCCTTGGTTCGGGTGGTTGCTATCGGCGGACTGGTCATCTTCAGCGTGCTGGCCGTGGTGGCATCGGTGTCGGTGGGGAACCGCTTCGATCCGGTGCCGCTCATCATCATCTTGGTCATGGGAGCGGCTTCGGCTCTCTACACCGTGCGGGTGGTGCCCGGCCTGCAGGCGGCCGAGGCGGCCCGACGGGCGGCACGACCCACCCGGCGGCGGCCCCCTCGGGCACCTGATGGGGACGCAACCCCTCCATCACCGGGCGTGGTGTCCTAGGCTGTGGGCGTGCTCGACCGTTTCCATCCGCCGGTCGAGGAGTACCTCGAAACGATCTTCGCCCTCGAAGAAGAGGGGATCCCAGTGATCCAGGCCCGGGTGGCCGAACGCCTGGGCAAGGCCGCTCCATCGGTGTCGGAGATGCTCGACCGCCTCGAAGGCGACGGACTCATCACTCGCAGCGCTCGGCAGATCTCGATGACTCCGGCCGGTACCGCCTTGGCCGAAGGAGTGGTGCGCAAGCACCGTTTGGCCGAACGACTGCTGGTCGACATCATCGGCCTCGACTGGGACAAGGCCCATATCGAAGCCGGCCGGTGGGAGCACGTGATCAGCGACGACGTAGAGGCCCGACTCGTCGTGCTGCTCGACAACCCGACAACTTGCCCGCACGGCAATCCGATTCCCGGGTCAGCGCCTGACGGGTTGGTGCAGCGCCGACTGGCCGATGCCCAACCCGGCGAGCAGGTGCGCCTGGTGCGGATCACCGAGAGCGTCGAGCACGAAGCCGACTCCCTCACCTACCTCGGCGACCATGGACTGACTCCGGGCACCACTGCCATCGTGCAGTCTCGGGCCCCCGATGGGACGCTCACCTTGATCATGGGCGATGCCGCCGTGGCCCTCGGGCCGGCCATGACCGAGCGCATGTTCATCGCCAGCGCCTGAGCCCGCGCTCGCGTGTACCCCCGCTACGCGGAGATTCTCACGTGAGGCAATGTATGGGCCTACGCCGAGGTTTTGGATCAGTCGATGCAGGTGGTCGGCCGGAGCCGGCCAGCACTCACTAGAGTGGAGTGCCAACAGCGACCGGTGCGAGTTGACGGGCACCCGCCCCCGTCCGCCGGTCCACCCTGGTGAGACCCCATGCCGACCACCGACGACCACAAAACTGAACATCTCGTCCCCGACGAGGCGGATCTGGACGCCCGCAAGGCGGCCATCCTCAACGCCGTGGTCACCGAGTACATCGGCTCGGCCCAGCCGGTCGGGTCCCAGCATGTGGTCGACGCCCCCGGGGTGAGTGTGTCCTCGGCCACGGTGCGCTCCGACATGGCGGCCCTGGAACGAGACGGGTACCTGACCCAGCCCCACACCAGTGCCGGACGCATCCCGACCGACAAGGGCTACCGCTTCTTCGTCGACCAGCTCGGCGGCCCTGGGCCGCTCGATGCCGGTGGACGCCAGCAGGTCCGCCAGTTCTTCGACCACGCCCACGGTGAGATCGAGGAGATGCTGGAGCACACCTCGGGCCTCCTGGCCGACCTCACCGACTGCACGGCCATGGTGGTCGGGCCGTCCCATGAGTCGGCCGTCGTCCGGTCCGTGCAGCTGGTCGGGCTGGGACACCGCCTCGCTCTGGTGGTCGTCGTATTGGCTGATGGTGCGGTCCGCAAGCAGTCGATCGAGCTCGCCGAGGACACCGATGATGCGGCCTTGGCCGAAGCCGGCGGGCGCCTGGCCGCCCACGTACTCGGCTCTCCTCTGGCGCAGGTGGTCGGCACTCCTGCGCCCAGCGGCACGGCATCAGTCGATGCCATTGCCGCGGCTGGGGCTGCGGCGCTGCGCTCGCTGGGCGAGGCGGACGGGCACGATCAGCTCTTCGTCGGCGGTTCCTCGCGCATGGCTGCCGCCTTCGACGCGGTGGACACCGTGCGCTCCGTGCTCACCATCCTGGAACAGCAGCTGGTGGTGGTGTCGCTCCTGCGCGACATCTTGGATACCGGATTGACGGTGGCCATCGGAGCCGAGCACGGCGTCGAACCCTTGGCCTCGTGCGCCATCGTGGTGATGCCGGTGTCGGTCGGTGGGGTAGAGGCCGGGACGATCGGACTCTTGGGCCCCACTCGCATGAACTACCCGCTGGCGCTGGCCGCCGCACGGGTGGTGGGCGATCGCCTCGGTGAGCGTCTCGGGGAGGCGGCCCGATGACCGAGACCGACCTGTACGAGCTCCTCGGCGTCGGACGAGACGCCACGGACGACGAGTTGAAGCGGGCCTATCGGGCCAAAGCTAGGGCGCACCATCCCGATACCAACCAGGACGACTCGGACTCCGGTGAGCACTTCAAGGAGATCGGCCTGGCCTACGAGGTCCTGAGCGATCCAGAACGTCGGGCCCGCTACGACCGCTACGGGCACGCTGGCGTGTTCGGTGCCGCTGCCGGTGGCAACCAAGGCGGCGGGGACCCGTTCGGGACCGGTGGCCTCGGCGACCTGTTCGACGCCTTCTTCAACGGCATGGGCGGCGCCCAACCCGGGCGTGGACGCCGTGCCGGTCCGGTGCCCGGGCCCGATGCCGAACTGGTGGTGAACCTCACGTTCCGCGAAGCCGTCTTCGGCGTGCAGCGCAAGGTGGACGTGACCATCCCGGTGCACTGCGATACCTGCGAAGGCACCGGAGCGAAGCCCGGCACCTCGGTGGTGCGGTGTGCGGAGTGCCAGGGTGCCGGTGAACTTCGCCGGGTCCGCCAGTCCATCCTCGGACAGGTCATCACTGCGGTGGCCTGTCCCCGGTGCCAGGGCTCGGGGCAGTCGATCGAGAGTCCGTGCGAGCAGTGCCGGGGAGAAGGCCGCCGATCCGAACCCCGCACGCTGACTGTCGACATCCCGGCCGGAGTCGATGACGGCTCCACGCTTCGCCTGGCTGGGCATGGACCGGCCGGCTACCGGGGCGGCCCCAACGGTGCGCTCTTCGTCCACCTCTCGGTGGCGACCGACGATGTGTTCGAGCGCTCGGGTGTGGATCTACACGCCGCGGTGCACGTGCCGATGGCATTGGCTGCCTTGGGCGGCAGCGTCCCCTTCGACACCCTGGACGACAGCCGCGACCTGGCCATCGCCGAGGGTACCCAGAGCGGTGCCGTGCTGACACTTCGAGGACTCGGTGTGCCCAAGCTGCGTGGGCGGGGTCGTGGTGATCTCTACGTCCACATCCAGGTCGACACCCCGTCCGGTCTGGACGACCGTCAGCGCGAGCTGTTGGCGGCCCTGGCCGAAGCACGGGGCGAGGTCCTTGGCGAGGCGCCCCAAGGCGAGGGGCTGTTCTCCAAGCTTCGTTCGGCCCTCAGCTGACGGTGCCGCCAGAGGGAGACGGCACCCTGGACGGCGACCAGTCCTCGCTGCCGCTCGCCCCCCACCCGTTGCTAGTAGCGGCGGTGGCCATGGTCTTCGTGGCCGACCCGGCGGCACCGGTGGTGGACGATGCCGACCTGCGGCACCTGCTCGACGTGCTGCGCCTGCGATCCGGTGAGCTGGTGGTGGCATCGGATGGGGTAGGACGGTGGGTCCCCTGCCGCATCGCCGCCTCGGCTCCGGCCAAGGGGTCCCGGGGCGCCGATCCGGGCGGGCTGCTGGTCCCGGACGGGCCCGTGACGGCTGACGGTCGGCTCGACCCCGTGATCACCGTGGCCTTCGCCCCGACCAAGGGCGACCGCCCTGAGTGGGTGGCCCAGAAGCTGACCGAACTCGGGGTCGACCGGATCGTGCCGCTGCGAACCTCACGCTCGGTGGTGCGCTGGGAGGGCGATCGCGGCGCCAAAGCGGTGGATCGGCTGCGCAGGGTGGTCCGTGAGGCGGCCGCCCAGTGCCGACGCCCCCGGCTGCCCGAGGTGACCGACGTCTCCGGTCTCGACCAAGTGGCCGGTCTGGCTGGTGGGCCGCTGGCTCTGGCTGATGTGGGCGGAAGGGCGCCAGGACTGGATCGGCCCATTGTGGCCATCGGGCCCGAGGGCGGGTGGGACGATTCGGAACGGGCTGCCTTCGGGCCCGGAGTGGGGCTGGGTGCAACCGTGTTGCGGGCGGAGACGGCCGCCGTAAGCGCCGGAGCGCTTCTGTGCGGGCTTCGTAGCGGTGTGGTTGCACCTCTTGCGTAACCACGCTCCGTGAGGAAACATGGGAACAGGAAGAAAAGAGCGTGAATCCCCACACGCCGTGGCCGATGGCAAGTGCCTTGGTCACCGTGCGTGAGCAGATCGTTCTAATGAGTGCAATGAGCATGACGAGGATGGGCCTAGAGGCCTGGTCTCGAGGGGCACGGACAGGGGAGCGGAGACATGGTGATGACGGTGAGCAATAAAGAGATCATGTCGTTGGACGACGACGAGCAGGAAGAAGCGGCCAGGGTCGCCTATGCGCGTGCCGTGGGCACCAGGCTGCGGGCCATGCGCAAACAGATGCGGCTCTCCCTCCAGGCCGTCGAGGCCATGTCCGACCTCGAGTTCAAGGCCTCGGTGCTCGGCGCCTACGAGCGAGGAGAGCGGGCCATCTCCGTCCCTCGGCTGCAGCGTCTGGCCAAGCTCTACGACGTACCGGTGGACCAGCTCCTGCCGAGCGACGGGGTCGTACCCGGTGGCCGCTGGGGCGTACCGACTGTCGCCGAAGACCGATCGGGATCGCGTGAGCATTCGGCTGCGGTGTCGACCATCCCCGACAAGGTGGCCATCGACCTGACCAAGCTCCATACGGTGAGCGGTCCCGAGCGCGACCTCTTGCGTCGGTTCCTCAGCATGATCCAGGTGCACCGCCAGGACTTCAACGGCCGGATGATCACCATCCGGGCCGAAGATGTGCGGGCCATCGCCTGCTTGTTCGGTGTGACGCCTGACAGCATGGGGGCACGCTTGGACGAGCTCGGACTCCTCGTCGCACTCTGATGGGCGAGGCCCACAGCGAGTCGATCAGCTGGCTGAGTACCAAGGACGCAGCCGAACGCCTAGGTGTCACCCTGCGCAGCCTCTACCGCTTCATCGACGAAGGCGGACTGGCCGCCTACAAGTTCGGCCGGGTCATCCGACTCAAGCAGTCCGACGTGGACTCGTTCATCGAGTCGAGCCGGATCGCCCCGGGCAGCCTCGAGCACCTCTATCCCGAGGTGAAGGGACCGACCCGGGTGGTGCACGGTCTGGTCGGCGGAGTAGTTGCCAGCCCCTCGGACGAGCCGATGGCGGCCGAGGGTTGAGCCGCGTACGTTGAGCACCGACCCCGACTGCCTGTTCTGCAAGATCGTGGCTGGCGACATCCCAGCCGACATCGTCCATAGTGACGACCGCACCATCGCCTTTCGGGACATCAACCCTCAGGCTCCGGTGCATGTCCTGGTGGTGCCCCGTGCCCACGTGGTGGATGCCGGCACCGTGGTCCCCGGTGATGCCGAGGACCTCGCCGCCATGGTGATGGCGGCCAAGACGGTGGCCGATGCCGAGGGGATCGGCGGCGAGGACCGTGGTTACCGCCTGGCGTTCAACGTGGGTCCCGACAGCGGAAACTCGGTGGCCCATCTCCATCTACACCTGCTGGGCGGCCGCTCGTTCGTCTGGCCCCCGGGCTGAGCGGTTCCGGATCGAGACGACCAGGACGCAGGCAGGTCGCTGTGTCCGAGCCCACCCGAGCCGCTGGTAGGGTCGCAGGCAGAACGCACGTGGCAGGCACCCCGGTAAAGATCCTCGTTCCCGGCAACCACCTTATGGCCGGTCTCCTCGGCCAGCGCGATGAGCTGCTCCGTCTGATCGAGGACGCCTTTCCCGAGGTCAAGATCGCCGTGCGGGGCAACGAGGTCTCGATCGAAGCCGCCGGCCCCGACGGGTCTGCATCGGCCGATCGGGTGGCCACACTCTTCCACGAGCTGATCATTCTGCTGGAGTCGGGACAAGGCCTCGATCCGGTACAGGTGGCACGCACCATCGACATGATGCGTGACGACGTCCGGCCCTCCGAGGTGCTGACCAGCGAGCTACTGCGTTCATCGAGGGGCCGCACCGTGCGGCCCAAGACCGGTGGCCAAAAAGCCTACGCCGACGCCATCTCCCGCAACCTGGTCACCTTCGGCCTCGGCCCGGCCGGCACCGGAAAGTCGTATCTGGCCGTGGCCCTCGCCGTCCAGGCGCTGCAGGCTCGCCAGGTGAGCAGGATCATCCTGACCCGGCCGGCCGTCGAGGCCGGTGAGCGCCTGGGGTTCCTGCCCGGGGACATGCTGGCCAAGGTCGATCCCTACCTCAGGCCGCTGTATGACGCCCTCAACGACCTGTTGGACGTGGAAGGGGCGCAGCGCCTGATCGAAAAGGGGGCGGTGGAGGTGGCGCCGCTCGCCTTCATGCGAGGGCGTACGCTCAACAACTCCTTCATCATCTTGGACGAGGCCCAGAACACCAGCCCCGAACAGATAAAGATGTTCCTGACCCGCATCGGCTTCGGCTCGAAGGCGGTCATCACTGGCGACATGACCCAGGTCGACATCCCCGGGGGGCGCTCGGGGTTGATCGGGCTCGAGGCCATCTTGCACGAAGTGCCGGACCTGGCATTCGTGCACCTGAAGGCCCAAGACGTGGTGCGCCACAAGATCGTGGCCGACATCGTGACCGCCTACGACCGCAGTGACGCCGCCAAGAAGCCCCAAGCGCCGACGACGAACGGAGCGACGCACCCATGAGCCTCGATATTTACGCCGCCGACGAGCAGTCCGACCACCCGGTGGCCGTCGACCGATGGGCGGCCCTGGCCCGGGCGGCACTCGAGGCCGAGGGCATCACTTCTGATACCGAGGTATCGCTCCTGTTCATCGATGAACCGGCTATCGCCGCCTTGAACGAGCGGTTCCTGGGTAAAGAAGGGCCGACCGACGTGCTCTCGTTCCCCATCGAGGACGAGATCGACCGCAGCGGCCGCTCGCCCGATGAGGGCGGGACGGGGCCGGCCTCCATCGAGGCCGCCACCGGTCACCACCTGCTCCTCGGCGACGTGGTCATCTGCCCGTCGGTGGCCGCCGTCAACGCCGTCGAGCACGGAGTCACCTTCGACGACGAGATCGCTCTGCTGGTCGTGCACGGGATCCTTCACCTGCTCGGCATGGACCACATGGTCGACGAAGAGGCCGATCGCATGGAGCGCCGGGAGCAGCAGCTCCTCGACCGCTTCTACCGTGTCCCCCCGTTGTTGGACCCGCCTTCCTGATGGTGGCTGTAACGCTGGGTGCCGAGGATATTGCGCTGTCCGTCGTGGTCCTGGTGCTCTTGACCGCATCAGGCCTGCTCGCCATGTCGGAGACGGCACTGATGCGGATGAGTCGGCCCAAGGCCAAGAGCCTGGCCGCCGAGGGCAGACGGGGAGCCAAGGTGCTGGTCCGCCTGACCGAGGACCCCCAGGGGTTCCTCAACCCGGTGCTCCTCTTGATCCTCATCTGTCAGTTGATCGTGGCCACGTTGGTCGGCATCCTGGCCGTGCGCTGGTTCGGGGCGTGGGGCGTGGTGGCCGCCACGGTATTCGAGATCGTGGTCATCTTCGTGTTTGCCGAGGCCGTCCCGAAGAACTGGGCTGTCCACCATCCGGAACGGTCGGCGCTGCTCAGCGCACCGGTCGTGTCCGCCGTGGTGCACTTCTGGCCGGTCCGGCTGGTCTCGGGCGGCCTCATCGGACTGGCCAACCTCTTCATCGGCAAGAAGGGCGGCTACATGGGGGCACTGGTGACCGAGTCCGAGTTGCTGGCCATGGCCGATGTGGCCGTCGAGGGCGACGTGATCGAGCTCGAGGAGCGGGTCCTCATCCACTCGATCATCGAGTTCGGGGACACCGTGGTGCGCGAAGTCATGGTGCCCCGGACCGACATGGTCACCATCGGCGCCGAGGTGACCGTCGAAGATGCACTCGACCTTGCCCTAGCGGCCGGGTTCAGCCGCATCCCCGTGGTCGAGCAGCAGATCGACGACGTCATGGGTATCGCCTACACCAAGGACCTCATCCGCCAGGTGCGGGCCGGCAACAGCGACGACCCGGTGGGATCCCATCTGCGGGCGGCCCACTTCGTGCCGGAGACCAAGCGGGTGGCGGGCCTGATGCGCGAGATGCAGTCGGACAAGTTCCATCTGGCCGTCGTGGTCAACGAGTACGGCGGCACCGCTGGTGTTGTCACGTTGGAAGATCTGATCGAAGAGCTGGTGGGGGAGATCGTGGACGAGTTCGATGTCGAAGAGACCTCGGTGGAGGACCTGCCCGATGGCACCACCCGGGTGAGCGGCCGCGTGCAGGTGGACGACATCAACGACCAGCTGAAGTCGAATCTCCCCACCGGGGCGTGGGACACCATCGGCGGACTGGTGTTCGACCTGCTGGGCCATGTGCCCAAGGCCGGTGAGTCAGTCACGTCCGATGGGCTGGTGCTCACGGTGGACCGGGTCACCGGGCGGCGCATCGAGCGAGTCATCATCGGTGCCGCTCGGGCATCGACAGAACGAACGGACGACGCATGAGCCCCTATCACTCCGGATTCGTGGCTGTCGTGGGTCGGCCCAATGTGGGCAAGTCCACGCTGGTCAACGCCATGGTGGGCACCAAGGTCTCCATCGTGTCGCCTCGTCCGAATACCACCCGGTCCCAGGTCCGTGGCGTGTTGAACCGCCCCGAAGCCCAGTTGGTGTTCGTGGACACCCCTGGTCTCCACAAGCCCAAGACGGCGCTGGGCGAACGGATGAACGAGTCGGCTACTTCATCGTTGGACGACGTGGACTGCGTGGTGGCGTTGGTGGAGGCCACCGGTGCGGTCGGACCTGGTGACCGCATGGTGCTGGCTCACTCGGTGCGCCGGGTGCGGGCCATGGCCCGTTCTGCCGCCTTGACGGTCGAGCTGGGCTCGGCCGGGGTCGAGGTGGTGGGCCGGCCCACATTGATGGTGGTGGTGAACAAGATCGACCGGGTGGGAGGGGACGGCGTGCTCGGCCATCTGACCGGGGTGTCGGCGGTGGTCGATGCCCTGGACGCCGAGCAGGGGGGCACACCGGTCCCTGTCGAGTACTACCCGTTGTCGGCTACTACCGGTGACGGTGTGCCGGAGCTGGTGGAGGCGCTGATCGCACGGATGCCGGAGGGGCCGCGCTACTACCCCGAAGGCATGGTCACCGATGTGGCCGAGGCCTTCTGGGTGGCTGACCTAGTCCGCGAGGAACTGCTCCACCGGGTGGCCGACGAGCTGCCGCACTCCATCGCCTGTCGCATCACCGAGTGGGAGTGGCCGCGGGTCCGGTGCGAAATCCTCGTCGAGCGCGACTCGCAAAAGGGCATCGTGATCGGCAAGGGCGGCAGCATCCTCAAAGAGGTCGGTACTGCCGTGCGGGCCCAGATGGAGCCCGGTGCCTACTTGGAGCTCTTCGTCCGGGTGGAGAAGCGGTGGCAGCAGCGCGAGGACACCCTCGACCGGCTGGGCTTCTGACCGGACAGTTCTGACCAGAGGGTCAGTCCCCGGCCACCGCGCCAGCGGCGATGTCAGACAGGAACGCCACCACCTCGTCGCGGTCGAGGGTCCGCTTCATGGGGGGGACCCGCTCGAGCAGTGCCTTGCGGTAGCTGGCGGTTGCCAACCGGCTGTCGAGCACGGCCACCACGCCACGGTCGGCACTCGAGCGGATGAGCCGTCCGGCCCCCTGGGCCAGCAGCGTCCCCGCTCGGGGTAGATCCACCGCACCGAACGCACCGGATCCGGCCAGGTCCCGACGGGCCTGCAGTACCGGCTCGTCAGGCCGAGGGAAGGGGATGCGGTCGATGGTGACCAGACTGAGCGTGCGCCCGGGCACGTCCACGCCCTGCCAGAAGCCGAGGGTGGCAAACAGGCAGGCCGACTCGTCACTTCGGAACGCCTCGACCAGCGCCGGCTTGGGCAGATCGGACTGGGACAGGATCGGGACGTCGAGCCGGGGGCTGAGCGCCTCGACGGCGCCACGCATGGCCCGCCAACTGGTGAACAGGGCCAGGGTGCGGCCGCCGGCCGCCCGGATGAGGATCTCGAGTTCGTCGTGCAGGGCCGGCTCGGCCTCGGGCTTGCGCCGATCCGGCAACGAGGAAGCCACGTACAGCAACGAGTTGGCCCGGTAGTCGAACGGGCTGCCCACATCGAGGGTGTCGGTGGCGGCCAGCGGCATGCCCAGGCGCTCGGCCAGCCCGATGGGGATGGTGGCCGAGGTGAGTACGGCGGTGACCGACCCCCACAACTGCTCGGCCAGGATGGGGCCGACGTCGATGGGCGAGACCCGCAGGGCCGGGGCCTTGGCGTTGTCCTCCACCCAGGCCACATCCTCCGCACCCAGCATGGCCAGTCGGGCCAGGTCCGAGGCCAGGTGCCCGGCGGCCAGTAGCACCCGGTCCCGCCGGGAACGCTCCATCGGCGGCTCATTGTCGCCTGCCTCGCGCTCGGCTCGGCGCAACTGGTCGACCAGGCGGCTGACCCTTCCGGTGGACAGGGCCAGCAGCGTGCCGATCTCCGGGTCGCTGCCCACGGCGGTGGCCCGAGGTGTCGCTACCGCGGTGGGCTTGGCTCGAACTACCTGGGGCAGCGGGGCCAGGCCGAGGTCGAGGCCGAGCGGCTCGGAACCGGGGGCATCGCCGTCGGGTGCGGCACTGGCGGACGGCTCGGAGTCGGGACCCCCGGTGTCCATGCCGTCGGCCAACTGCAGATGGGGCACCCGCTTGCCCGACCACGGCCGGAGCACCCGGTGGAACACGTCGGCCAGGTCGGCCACTGATTCGATGACACGACCGGCGGCCTCGTCGCCGACATCGATGACGGAGCGGGCCGTGGTGGCCAGGGCCCGAAACCGGCCGGGGCCGACCTCGAGTCCGAGACTGTCGGTCATCACGTCCTCGACCTCGTGGCCCTCGTCGAAGACCACCACCTGGTGCTCGGGCAGGACGGCGCCGCCGCTGGCCAGATGGGCGCCGTAGAGGTGGGTGTTGACGACGATCACGTCGGCTTCGGCGGCCCGGGCCCGAGCGTGCTCGGCAAAGCAGTCGCGCCCCGAGGGGCACCGGAATGCTCCTGGGCATTCGCGGGCCGTGGTCGAGACCATCGCCCATGCCCGGAAGTGGGGCTCGAAGGGCAGCTCGGCCCGGTCCCCGAAGGGGGAGTCATCGGCCCACTTCACCAGGCTGCGCACCTGGTCGGCGATGGTGGCCGGATCCGAGGTGTCGACCTCGGGCTCGGACGTCAGGGTGTCGTCAGCGTCGGGCGGATCCGCTGACGCCGAGGTGAGGGAGAGCTGGGCGCCGCGGCCGCCGATCTCGGTGATCCGCTGCCGGCAGGCGTAGTTGCTCCGGCCCTTCAGCACGGCGAAGGTGAGTCCGTTGTCGGTGACTCCGGCCACCAGGGGTAGGTCCTTGTCGGCCAGCTGATCCTGGAGTGCCTTGGTGGCGGTGGCCACCACCACCCGTTCACCGCAAAGTGCTGCCGGAACCAGGTAAGCCAGTGACTTGCCGGTACCGGTGCCGGCTTGGACGATCAGGTTGCGACCGCCGCCTATGGCGGAGGCCACGGCTACAGCCATCTCGACCTGGCCCGGTCGGGACTCGCCGCCCCCGGGAAGCCCGGCGGCCACCTGGCTCAGTGTGGTGGTGACCTCGTCGGGCATCCGATGACACTACCGGGCGGGGTGGGTCAGCCTGCAGCGGCGCAGCCAGGCGTCGGACGCGACGTGGGGCCGACCAGGGTGCGCGAGTGCCGGCTCGATCGGTGGGTGAAGCGCGTTAGTGCCAGGCGGCGGCCAACACGACGGTCACGGTCAGGCCGACGGTGACGATGCACACCCGCAGGATGTTGGCCGGAAGACGCCGCCCGTAGCGTCCACCTATCTGGCCACCGATGATCGATCCGGCGGCGATGAGCACGACCACCGACCACGAGATGGTGGTGAACAAGATGAACACCACCGCGGCGATGCCGTTGACGATCAGGGCCAGCACGTTCTTGGTGCCGTTCAGCCGCTGGAGGTCGTCGTCGATGAAGATGGCCAGGAGCGCCATGAGGATGACCCCTTGGGCGGCGCCGAAGTAGCCCCCGTAGATGCCGGTGACGAAGACACCGAGCAGCAGCGGCAGGCCACCGTGGATGTGCCGCTCGCCGCGGGTGGCCAGCCACCGGCTGATCCGGGGCTGGACGGCCATGAGCAACGAAGCGATCAGGACCAGGAAGGGGACCGCCGCCTTGAACGAACCGGGAGGCAGAGACAGCAAGAGGACTGCCCCGACGATCCCTCCGGTCAACGAGGCCGATCCGAGTTTGACCACCCGGGCCCGCTGGCCGCCGAGCTCGCGTCGATAGGCCACCACCGCACTCGCCGATCCGGGAGCCAGGCCGACGTTGTTGGAGACGTTGGCCAGCACGGGCGGGTAGCCCAGTGCCAGCAGGGTGGGGAAGGTGATGAGGGAGCCCGAGCCGACGATGACATTGACGGTGCCAGCGCCCAGTCCGGCCGCAAAGATGGCCAGCGCGGTCCACAAGGTCATGAGGAGGGTCTAGTCCCCCGGCGCAGGGCACTCAACCATCCCTCCCCACTGAGGGTCCGAACGAACCCGTGTGTGCCGGCTGTGAGCACGTAGATGGCTCGGCGGGCACGCACGGGCTGGCCGACGGGATAGGTTCACACTGTGCACAAGGACGACGTGAGCGCCGATGACGGAGACGATCGGGACGATGCCGTCCTGACCGCGGCCGACGTGGCGGACGGGCCGATCCCGACCCACGTGGCGTGTGTGATGGACGGCAACGGCCGGTGGGCGGCCCGCCGAGGGCTTCCTCGCACCGAGGGCCACGCCGCCGGTGAGGCAGCCCTGCTTGACGCGGTGGACGGTGCGCTCGAGCTCGGGATCCCGTGGATCACCATGTACGCATTCTCCACCGAGAACTGGCGTCGTCCTCCTGATGAGGTCCGCTACCTGATGGGGTTCAACGAAAGCCTGCTGATGCGTCGGCGCGACGAGTTGAACGAAAAGGGCGTGCGGATCCGGTTTGCCGGGCGAAGGGACTGGCGGGTCCCCAAGCGGGTGTTGAAGCGGATGGATGAGTCGATCGAGTTGACCAAGGACAACCGCCGGTGCACGCTGACCATGGCGTTCAACTACGGCGGCCGGGCCGAGATCGTGGATGCCGTGCGGGACCTGGTTGCCGAAGGGGTCAAGCCCGACAAGATCACCGAGAAGTCGATCCGGTCCCACCTCTACTACCCGGACCAGCCCGATCCCGATCTGGTAATCCGGACCTCGGGTGAGCACCGGATCTCCAACTTCCTGCTGTGGCAGCTGGCCTACAGCGAGCTGGTGTTCGAAGAAGCGCTGTGGCCGGACTTCCGCCGCACCCACCTGTATTCGGCCGTGCGCGACTTTCAACGGCGCCAACGACGCTACGGCGGTGTCACCTGATGGGTAGCCGGCGCCGGATGGAGCGGCCTGAGGTGGATGCACGCCACCGGGACGACACCGGCGGCGTGTGGATCGTGACCGGCTGGGTGCTCGGCTTCATCCTCTACGTAGGCGTGGTGCTGGCCTGGATCGCCGGGTTCACGCCGGCGGCCCCGTTCGTCATCATCCCGCTCGTCTTGGTGGTGATGATCGGTGCGGGCAACCTGATCGGTGGCCGGTCTCGTCGACCGTCCCCCCAGTACAACCGTCCCGATCCGATTCCGATCAGCGCGCTGGGTTCCGATGGGACTGTGGCTGCTGCAGGGGACGCGCTGGATGCAGTGGACGCAAACGATGCCGACACCCCGACCGGGGGCACCGGAACAGAACGATGACCCAGTTCCGCGACCGGGGACTGGTCCTGCGCACCATCCGGCTCGGTGAGGCGGACCGGATCGTCACGTTGATGACCGAGCACCACGGCAAGGTGCGGGCCGTGGCGAAGGGCGTGCGGCGCACCACCTCCAAGTTCGGCTCGCGCCTCGAGCCGCTTAGTCATGTGGCCCTGTTGGGCTGGCAGGGACGGGGCGACCTCGACACCATCAACCAGGTCGAGGTCATCGACACCTTCCGCCCGGTCCGCGAGGACCTCGACCGCATGTCGGCCGGCCTGTCGATGCTCGAGGTGGTGGACCAGGTAGGCCAGGAACGCCACGCCAACCCGCAGCTGTATGCCATGGCCGTGCGGGCCATCGGGGCCTTGGCCGAGCAGAACTCGCCCATGGTGGCCCCGGCGTTCTTTCTCAAGGTGCTCGCACTCGAGGGCTCGGCTCCCGTGTTGGAGGGCTGCGTGTCGTGTGGCGAGGAGGACGACGCTGAGCTGGTGGCCTTCGACATCGTCGAAGGCGGTGTCCTGTGCCGCAGCTGTCGCCGGGGTCGTCCGCTGTCACCGGATGGCCTGGCCCTGCTGCGCCGCACCCTCGGGGGCGGGCTGTCCGGGGTCCTGGCCGAGCCACGGTCGTCAGCGACCGACGAGGTGACGGCACTGGCCACCGAAGCCATCGAGGCCCATTTGGACCGGCGACTCCGGTCGGTGCGGGCCGGCCAGGTCTCCTGAACGTGCCGAGTCAGCCACCTCCTGCTCGTCAGGCCCAGTCGCAGCCGACCTCATCTCCGGTGGCTGGCGCCCCGGTCATGTTTTGGTTCCGTCGCGACCTGCGGCTCACCGATCACCCGGCACTGCTGGCCGCCGTCGACGAGGCCCGTTCCAGCGGAGCCGCCGTGGTGCCGCTGTTCGTGATCGACGACGGATTGATGGCGACGTCCGGGCCGAACCGGCGGGCCTATCTGGTTCGCACTCTGGCTTCGTTGGACGAATCGCTGGGCGGCACGCTCACCCTGCGTCGGGGCCGGCCCGAAGACGTGGTGCCGACGGTGGCCGCCGAGTTGGGTGCCGTTGCCGTCTACGCCACCGGGGACTGCGCCCCGTACGGGCGCCGACGGGACGGCCGGGTGACTGACGCACTGGCCGCGGCGGGCCGTGTGCTGCGCCTGGTGGGTTCGCCCTATGCCGTGTCGCCCGGTCGGGTGCTGTCAGGAGAGGGCAATCCGTACCGGGTGTTCACTCCGTACCGCCGGGCCTGGGCCGCCCACGGTTGGCCGGAGCCGACGGGTCGGCCTGCTGGGGCGAACTGGGCCCGAGGCACCTCGGACGTCACCCTGGCCGACATCGATCCCGACCCCACCACCGTGACGGCCACTTTGCCAAGCGCGGGCGAGGGTGCCGCCGCCGAACTGCTGGACCGGTTCCTGGCCGGGCCGGTGGACGCCTACGACGAGGACCGCAACCGGCCCGATCGACCCGGAACATCGCGGCTGTCGCCCCACCTGCGGTTCGGAACCATCCACCCCCGCCAGGTACTGGCTCGCACTCCCATTGGACCGTCCGGTGACGTGTTCCGCTCCGAGTTGGCCTGGCGTGACTTCTATGCCGATGTGCTGTGGCGCCGTCCCGATTCGGCTTGGCAGTCGCTGTCGCCCACCGGTGCTCATCTGCGCTGCGACACCGGCCCTGAGGCCGACGCCCGCTTCGAGGCCTGGGCCGAGGGGAGGACCGGGTACCCACTGGTGGATGCCGGGATGCGCCAGTTGGCCGCTGAGGGGTGGATGCACAACCGGGTCCGGATGCTGGCCGCCTCGTTCCTGGTCAAGGACCTCCACATCGACTGGCAGCGAGGGGCGGCCCTGTTCATGGATCTCTTGATCGACGGGGACCTGGCTTCCAACAACCACGGGTGGCAGTGGGTGGCTGGCACCGGCACCGATGCCGCGCCCTTCTATCGGATCTTCAGCCCGGATCGCCAAGCCGAGCGGTTCGATCCCGATGGTGCCTATGTAGCCCGGTACGTGCCCGAGTATGGAGCGTTCGGATATCCAGCACCCATCGTCGACCATGCCGTGGAGCGTCTTGATGCTCTGGCCCGATGGGACGAGGCCAAGACGGCAGCTGCGGCTGCATCTGCAGATCCATCAGTAGATCCCGCATCGCCATGACAGCCAGAGCATCGTGACGGCCGCTAGGGAGTCCACCGAGGCGGCCCCGTTCGGTGTCTACGTGCACGTGCCGTTCTGTCGGCACCGGTGCGATTACTGCGCGTTCGCCACCTATACCGACCGCGATCACCTGATGGAGGCCTACGCGTCGGCGTGCGTCACCGAGATCACTCGGGCCGTCGAGCGCGACGGC
>CAIVIS010000151.1 GCA_903906055.1 uncultured Acidimicrobiaceae bacterium | reverse complement strand
GTGCCTGGCTGTGCCTGGCTGTGCCTGGCTGTGCCTGGCTGTGCCTGGCTGACGGAGGAAATAGTTGCCGGAGCGGGGCCGCTGCGGTGCAGGTCAGGGTACCGCTCGCCTCTGGTCGCTGCTATAGTTTCCTGGCTGGTGTTGGTTGGGGTGTAGTGACGCTGACAAGCGTGGGCCACCAGCCCACGCTTTTGTTTTTGTCGGAAACGCCTGCACCAGGCGTGAATCGGACAGCAGTACAGCCGGACCAGCAGTACCAATAGCCGAACTTAGACACCGATACCGGAGAGGAGTGAGCGCAGATGGTCGAGGATCTCTTCGCCGTACTCCAACCGGTGGTGGTCGCCGCCAATCTCGAACTGGTCGACGTCGAGCTCAAGGCCGGCATTCTCCAGGTGACCGTCGACCGCGAGGGTGGCGTGGACCTCGAGGCGCTGACGGATGCCAACCGAGCCGTATCCACCCTGCTTGACGAGATCGACCCCATCCCTGGTCGGTACTCCCTCGAAGTGTCGAGTCCCGGGATCGAACGGCCTCTGCGCACCCCGGTCCACTTCGCCAAGGCGATCGGCGCCACCGTCACGGTCAAGACTCGTCCCCAGGTCCCTGGTGACCGGCGACTGCGCGGCATCCTGGTCACCTCAGACGACGACGGGTTCACCCTCGCCGTCGAGGGCTCCGATGGCGAACCGGTGCAGTTGGCTTACGGCGACGTAGACAGTGTTCGCACGGTATTCGTGTGGGGAGGCCAAGACGCCCCCAAGGGCGGCCAGGCCGCACGTAAGCCGGGCGCCAAGAAGACAGCCCAGCAGAAGACGACGCAAAAGAGGAAGCAGGACGCAACCCCATGAGCAAGACGAATTTCGAGTTCCTCGATGCCCTGGGCCAGATCGCCCGGGACAAGGGAATCTCCGTCGAGACACTGCTCGACGCCTTGGCCAACGCACTGGTCGCCGCCTACAAGCGCCGCCCGGACGCGGCCGAAGAGGCCGTGGTCACTATCGACCCGGACTCGGGTGAGATCCGTGTCTACGGACAAGAGCTCGACGAGGACGGCAACGTCATCCGCGAGTGGGACGACACCCCGAACGACTTCGGCCGCATCGCCGCCCAGACGGCCAAGCAGGTCATCCTCCAGCGCATCCGTGAAGTCGAGCGCGACCTCAAGTATGAGGAGTACGCCGGTCGAGAGGGTGACATCGTCACCGGCATCGTCCAGCAGACCGACAATCGCTACACCCTTCTTGACCTGGGCAAAGTCGAGGCGCTGCTGCCGCAGGCCGAGCAGGTCTCTTACGAGCGCTACGAGCACGGCGCCCGGCTGAAGGCGTACATCGTCGAGGTCCGCAAGACGACCAAGGGCCCGCAGATCGTGGTCAGCCGAAGCCATCCGGGTCTGATCAAGCGGCTGTTCGAGCTCGAGGTCCCCGAGATCTCGTCGGGTGCGGTGGAGATCAAGGCTGCGGCCCGTGAGCCCGGTCACCGGACGAAGATCGCCGTGTGGTCGAACGACCCGAACGTCGATCCGGTCGGCGCATGCGTGGGTGCCCGCGGATCCCGCGTGCGCATGGTCACCAACGAGCTCCGTGGCGAGCGAGTCGACGTCGTCCCTTACTCGGACGACCCGGTGGAACTCATCCAGTCCGCACTGGCTCCGGCTCGGGTGCGCGAGGTCCGGCTCGACGATGAGTCAGGCACGGCCACGGTCATCGTCAGCGACTACCAGCTTTCCTTGGCCATCGGCAAGGAGGGCCAGAACGCTCGCTTGGCCGCACGCCTGACCGGGTGGCGGATCGACATCAAGAGCGAGACCCAGTTGGCCGAGGAAGAGTCGGGCTATGCCGGCGAGGAGTGGGCCGAGGGCGAATGGGTCCAGAACGAGGCCGGCGAGATGGTGTGGCAGCCGGCTGAGGGCGGATCTGCCGTGTCGGCTACCGAGTGGGCCGAAGGCGCTGACGGGGCCGATGAGGCCGCTGCGGATGGCGCTCCTGGTGATGCGCCGGCTGATGCTGATGCGGACGCCGGAGCGGATTCGAGCGCGGACGATTCGGCTGAAGCGGTCGCCGACGATGCATCGACGGCAGTCGATCCGGAAGCGACGATCGAAGCGGCCGGAGACGGTGATTCGGAGGCAGCCACGAGCGCCCCGGAGTCTTCAGATGACGGGGCACAAGCCGAGGAGGATCCGGCATAGCCCCTCAGCGGACCTGCATCGGGTGTCGTCGGATCGGTCCGACGGACGCCATGGTGCGGGTGGTGCGTCTCGGGGACGGTTCACTGGCCCTAGGACGTACGCTCCCGGGTCGCGGCGCATGGTTGTGCCGGGATTCGACTGCCTGCATCGACACGGCGCTGAAGCGTCGGGCGTTCGAGCGGGCCCTGCGGGGCCCAGTGGGCATAGGAGCAGTCGATGCCCTACGACAGGAGCTCGATTTTTCCACTGGAGATGCAGGCCCAAGGGGTCTGGAGAGTCCAGTGTTGTGATGTGCGAGGATGGAGGGTCGTATGTGCGCTTTGGCATGTATGACATCGAAGGAAGGGCAGTAACAGCCGTTGCCGAAGAAAATCCGGGTATACGAGCTCGCTCATGAGCTTGGCCTGACCAACAAGGAGGCACTTGACCTCTGCCTGTCCCTCGGGATGGGAGTCAAGAGCCATTCGTCGTCCGTCGAGGACGCCCAAGCCGACCGCGCTCGCCGCAAGGCTGACGCTGAGGGTCTACGTCGCCCAGTTCAGCCCGAGGAGCCGGCGGCCCCGGCCAAGAAGGCCGCGGCCAAGAAGGCTCCGGCCACGAAGGCCGCAGCCGCTACGGCGGCCGCAGGCCCGACCACCGAAGCACCTGGTGACGCTGGAGTTGAGCCGATACCGGCCGCCCCGATCAAGCGGACAGGCGCGCGGCTGGTCACCAGCCGGCCTGCATCCGAGCAGCCCAGTGCTGCTCCTGCAGCACCCCGACCGGCTCCAGTGGCTCCGGCTGCCGCTCCGGCCCCCGCTCCCACCCCAACTCCAGTGGCTCCGGCTGCGGCTCCCAGCCCAGCTCCAGTGGCTCCGGCCGCCGCCGCTCCCGTGGCACCGGCTGCAGCCGCTCCGGCCGCCGCCGCCGCTCCGGCCGCCGCAGTTCCCGTGGCTCCGGCTGCCCCTGCTCCGGCCCCCGCTCCGGCCCCTGTAGCCGCCGCCGCCCCCGTAGTTGCACCTGCAGCCGCGCCGGCCCCAGCAGCCCCAGCAGCACCTGCCGCCCCTGCCGCCCCTGCAGTCACCCAGCCCGTAGCGGCTTCCACCGATGCACCGGCTGCACCGGCTGCACCGGCACCCGTTGCTGCGACCGCGGCCGGCGTTGCCCCAGCGGCCGAAGCGCCCACGGCTCCCGGTTCGGCTCCGGCCAAGGCCCCGACCAGCGCGTCGGGCCGCCCCATCCCACCGCCCCCTGGTGGTCCTCCTCGTTCGGTCACCGGTAAGCCCATCCCGCCGCCTCCTGGGGCTGGAGGACGGCGTCCGCCCCCGAGCACTCAGCGGCCCGGCGGCTTCACCGGTCGTCCCGGTGCCCCTGGCGCTGGCGCCAGTCGACCCGGCGCTCCCCGTACCGGTGGCCCTCCGGGTGCCACGGGTGGCGGCTACGGCGGTCGTCCTGGAGGGACTTCTGGAGGCTTCGGTGGCGGTCGTCCCGGTGGCGGCCCTGGTGGCGGCCCTGGCGGTCCTGGTGGCCCTGGCGGCGGTCCGGGTGGACGTGGCGGACCTGGTGTCGGCCGAGGCCGGCCCAATCAGCGACGACCTCGTCGTCGTCGTCGGAACCTCGAGGAGCTCGAGCCGACCACGCTCACCGCGTACGCGCCGTCCACGGCCCCGGTGCCGGAGGGCGAGGTCATCATCGAGCGCGGCTCGACCGCTCGCGACCTCGGTCCCAAGCTCAACCGATCTGCCGGTGACGTGGTCCGCTTCCTGCTCCTACAGGGGGAGATGGTCACGGCCACCCAGTCGTTGACCGACGACATGATCGAGCTGTTCGCCGCCGAACTCGGCGCCGAAGTTCGCCTCGTAGACCCTGGAGAAGAGCGCGAGGCCGAACTGCTGGCCAAGTACTTCTTCGAGGAAGATGACGAGGAGGACGAGGCCGACCTGCGTCCGCGCCCTCCAGTGGTGACTGTCATGGGCCACGTCGACCACGGCAAGACACTGCTGCTGGATCGGATCCGTTCGGCCAACGTGGTGGCCGGTGAGGCCGGTGGCATCACCCAGCACATCGGTGCCTACCAGGTGGAGTGGGAAGGTCATCCGATCACCTTCATCGACACCCCGGGTCACGAGGCCTTTACGGCCATGCGTGCTCGCGGGGCAGAGGTGACCGACATCGTGGTCCTCGTGGTGGCAGCAGACGACGGTGTCATGCCGCAGACCATCGAGGCCATCAATCACGCCAAGGCCGCCGATGTCCCCATCATCGTGGCCGTCAACAAGATCGACCGTGCTGAGGCCAACCCCGACCGCGTGCTCCAGCAGTTGTCGGAGCACGGACTGGTCCCCGAGGCATGGGGCGGCGACACCATCGCCGTCGAGGTATCGGCACTCCAGACACTCGGCATCGAGGACCTCCTGGAGCAGATCATCCTGGTGGCCGAGATCGAAGAACTCGTGGCATCACCGGAGGGCCGTGCCCGGGGCTTCGTCCTCGAGGCCGAGCTCGAGATCGGACGAGGCCCTGTCGCCTCGGTCATCGTCGAGCGGGGCACGCTGCGTGTCGGCGATCCGATCGTGGCCGGCGCGGCATGGGGCAAGGTCAAGGCCATGGTCGATGACCACGGGAACCAGATCAAGGAAGCCCCGCCCTCCACGCCGGTGCAGGTGCTCGGGTTTTCCGAGCCCCCTGAGCCGGGCGACGAGGTCCGTGTGGCCCCCGAGCTCGCCCAGGCCCGCACCATCGGTGAGGCCCGTGCCCACCGTTACCGGGTGGCCAGCCACGTGCCGGCTGCCGCGTCTGCGTTGGGCGGCGCCAAGCTCGAGGACCTCTTTGAGCAGATCCAGCGGGGCGAGACTGCCACGCTGAACCTCATCCTCAAGGCCGATGTACGCGGTTCCCTGGAGGCCGTCACCGAAAGCCTGCGCAAGCTCGAGCGCGACGACGTCAAGCTCAGCTTCGTACATCGGGGAGTGGGTGGGATCACTGAGTCGGATGTGGAGCTCGCCCAGGCTTCGGCTGCCACCATCATCGGATTCAACGTCCGGCCCGACCGTCGCTCGCGGGAGATGGCGGTCAAGGCCAATGTGGAGATCCGTACCTACGAGATCATCTACAAGCTGCTCGAGGACCTCGAGGCGGCCATGCTCGGCATGCTCTCCCCGGTCTTCGAGGAGATCGTCACCGGCGAGGCCGAAGTGCGTCAGGTCTTCCGGGTGCCGAAGATCGGCGCCATCGCCGGCTGTTACGTGCGAGACGGTGTCATCACCCGCGGGTCCAAGGTCCGATTCCTCCGCGAGGGAGTCATCATCTGGAAGGGCGCCATCACCTCATTGCGCCGGTTCAAGGACGACGCCCGCGAAGTGCAGTCCGGATTCGAGTGCGGTATCGGGCTCTCGGACTATCAGGACCTGAAAGACGGAGACATCATCGAGACCTTCGACGAGCGGGAGATCCCCCGCACCTGATCGTGCTGCCGGCCCTACCGGGTCGGTGCACGCTCGGGTGGTCGAGGACGGACGGAGGACCAGTGGCACGTCGTCAGGACAATCGGGGCGTCGCCCCCTACTCCCGCTCGCTGCGGGTCAACCAGGTCCTGCGCCAGGTGGTCGCCGAGGAGCTCGAGCGTCTGGCCGATGCCGACGAGCGCCTGCGTATGGTGACGGTGACCTCGGTGGAAACCACCTCGGACCTGCGTGAGGCCAAGGTCTACCTGAGTTCTATCTCCGATGATGCGGCTGCGGCCTTGGCCGAACGGCGTATCCAGGTCCAAAAGACCGTGGCCCGCCAGACCCAGTTCCGACGGACTCCGCACCTCTCGTTCGTCCAGGATCCGGCGGTGGTCGCTGGGAACCGGATCGAAGACGTGATCCGCCATATCCACGAGACCGACCGGGCTATCGCCGACGGCGCCGAAGAGGCACCGTGAGCCCAGCGGCCACCGACCAGGTCAACGGCCTAGTGGTGGTGGACAAAGAGGCCGGATGGACCTCCCACGATGTCGTGGCCCGGTGCCGCCGCACCTTCGGGCAGAAGCGGGTCGGTCATGCCGGCACGCTCGATCCAGACGCCACCGGTGTGCTCCTGGTCGGCCTGGGACGGGCCACCCGGTTGATGCGCTTCCTGACCGCCCTGCCGAAGACGTACGAGGCCGAGGTGGTCCTCGGCACGGCCACGAATACTTTGGACGCCTCGGGAGACGTCACGGGGACCTGGGACATGGAAGACGTGTCGTTAGCTGCAGTTCGAGAGGCGGCGCTCACCCTGACCGGCGACATCCTTCAGGTCCCACCCATGGTGTCGGCATTGAAGGTAGGCGGAAAGCGTCTCCATGTCCTGGCCCGTGAGGGCATCGAGGTAGAGCGGGCGGCTCGACCAGTCACCGTGTACCGCTACGACGTCACCCCGGGCATGACGCCTGGCGTGTTCCGTATCGAGGTCGTGTGCTCCTCGGGAACCTATGTGCGGGTGCTGGCCGCCGACCTCGGGATGGCGCTGGGCGGAGGGGCCCATCTGCGCAACCTGCGCCGGACTCGCATCGGTTCGTTCTCCACCGAGGATGCCCGCTTGGTCGACGAGCTCACCCCGGCGCTCGTGTTGACACCAGCCCAGGCCATGCGAGACCTCGACCAAGTGGTGGTCCCGATCGATGCCCAAAAGTTGGTGGCCCGCGGACTGCCGCTCGACCGCGTTCCGCTCGGCGTCTCGGGCGACGGGCCGTGGGGACTGGTCGACGACGCGCACCATCTGCTGGCCGTCTATGAGGCCACCGAGACCGACCGGATCAAACCAGCCGTGGTGATCGAGTCGGCCGGCTGACCTCGTCTGCGGTCGGGGCGGGCTACCCGTGCTTCGGCAGTAACCTGCACGATTGTGGAGATCGTGACCGACAGTGCACCGCTTGCACCACCGAAAGGTGGCTCAGCTGTGACCATCGGTGCCTACGACGGAGTTCATCTCGGGCATCGGGCGCTACTAGCCGAACTCGGCGAACGAGCCGAAGAGAGCGGCCTGGCCACCGTGGTGGTCACCTTCGACCGGCATCCGGCCACCGTCGTTCGTCCCGAGTCCGCCCCTCAACTGCTGTGCGATCTTGATCAGAAGCTCGAGCTGCTGGAGGAAGCCGGTGTGGACCGGACGGTCGTGGTCCGGTTCGACCAGGAGCGGGCCAATGAGACGGCCGAGGAGTTCGTGACCCGTGAGCTGGTAGAGGGCCTGGGTGCTCGCCTGGTGGTCGTGGGGGAGGACTTTCACTTCGGCCACGGGCGCAAGGGGAACGTGGCCCTCCTGGCCGACATGGGGGAGGCTGCCGGGTTCGTCGTCGACGGGGTCGGATTGCAGGCATCGGGCGAGGCCGGAGACACGGCATCGGTCATCTCGTCCACCCGGATCCGCTCGCTGGTGGCCGCAGGCGATGTCGAAGGTGCTGCTGGCCTACTGGGCCGCCTGCATCAGATCCGGGGCCCGGTGGTGGCAGGGGATGGTCGGGGCGGAGCCGAACTGGGCTTCCCGACGGCGAATCTGTCGATCCCGGCCGACATCTGCCTGCCCGCGGCAGGGATCTACGCGGGCTGGTTCGAGCGTTCTGATGGTTCCCGGCTCATGGCGGCGGTATCGGTGGGGACGCGGCCGACGTTCTACGGAACTGATGGCGATCTCTTGGTCGAGGCCTACCTGCTCGACTTCAGCGGTGACCTCTACGGAGAGCAGGCCCGGCTGTCATTCTCCCACCGGCTCCGCGACGAACTGTCGTTCATCTCCGTCGATGCTCTGGTGGACCAGATGGCTGCAGACGTGGTCAGCACCCGAAGGCTCCTGACCGCCACCACCTGATCGCCACGACTTGATCCCTCTGCCTGATCATCTGGGCGGGGGAACCTCGAGGGGGCCTGGAGGCAGGCCGTCCAACTAGGACTTGGGCTTCTTGCCGAGGACCTTGAGCATCCAGGCACCGAACCCGGTGGGCTTTTCGTAGTGATGATGGTCCGAGCTGTGGCCCGATCGACCGAAGTTGACACCGCCCTGGGCGCCCTCCATCCGGTTGGGCTCCTCGTACTTCGGCACCTTTGGAAGGTGCTGCGTCTTCTTGCGGGGCTTGCTTCCGTCGGATCCCATAGGGACATCTTGCCAGAGGGAGTGGTACGGCGGTTCAGAAGGCGGGAACATCCCCCAGCAGCTCGGTGCGCAGCTCGCGCTTCAAGATCTTGCCGGCCGGGTTACGGGGCAGCGCATCGGCCCGAAACCAGTACCGCGACGGCACGTTGTAGGCGGCCAGCCGCTCACGCACATGGCGGGACAACTCGTCGGCGGCCACGTCCATGCCGGGCCGCAGCACGATGACCGCACCGACCTCTTCGCTCAGCACCGGGTGGGGGACGCCGATGACAGCGCAGTCGGCCACCGCTGGATGCTCGTGGAGCGCAGCCTCGATCTCGACGCAGTAGACGTTCTCGCCGCCCCGGATGATCATGTCCTTGGCCCGGTCGACGATGTGGACGAAGCCCTCTTCGTCGATCCTGGCCACATCGCCCGAGTGGAGCCAGCCCTTGGAGAACGCCGCAGCCGTGGCGTCGGGACGGTTCCAGTAGCCCCGGACCACGTTGGGACCCTTGATCCACAGTTCGCCGGTGCGGGTGGGATCAGCGGGCTGGCCGGTAGGCGGCTCCTCGCCCTCCCAGTCCTCGGGGACGACGGCCACGTCGCACACCGGGGCCGGCGGCCCCACGCTGGTGGGCTTGGCGATGTAGTCGTCGCCGGAGTTCATGGTGGTCATGGCTGAGGTCTCCGTGAGTCCGTAGCCGTTGCCGGGCGCACCAGTGGGGAAGTGCTCCTTGATCCGGCGGACCAGATCGGGCGGGGCGGGGGCACCGCCGTAGGAGATGGACTGCACCGATGAGGTGTCTCGCGTGGCGAAGTCCGGGGAGTCGATGACCTGCATCACCATGGCTGGTACGCCACCGAATGCAGTGATGCGCTCGCGCTCGATGAGCTCGAGGGCCCGCTCCGGATCGAAGTGGTGCATCATGACCAACTTGCCGCCGACCAGGGTATTGGTGACCAGCGTGGCATGGCAGCCCGTCGCATGGAAGAGCGGGACCGACAGCAGGTTCGAGTTCTGGACGCCCGGTGACGCCGCTTTCTGGCTTGCGCTGCGCCGCATGCTGCCGACCGTCGAGACGAAGAACAGATTCATCAGGTTGGATGCGCTGTTGCGGTGGGTTCCGACGGCGCCCTTGGGCTTTCCGGTGGTGCCCGAGGTGTAGAAGATGGTGGCGTCGTCGTCGGCGTCGATGGTGACGTCGGGCAGAGTGGCATCAGCCGCCGGCGTCCCGACGAGTTCGGGGTAGGGCACAACCGGCAAGGGGTCGGCTCCGATGCGCTCCAAGAGTCCACCTACCGGCACCATGCGGCCGCCGTCGGGATCGTGCTCCTCGCTGGTGACGATCATGGCTTCGAGTGTGGGGATGTCGGCCAGATGGGGGGCGATCCGGCCCTGGCGCTCCTCGTCGACGAAGACGACCTTGGTGCCCGAGTCGGAGAGCCCATAGGCGAGTTCCTCACCGGTCCACCACGCGTTGAGGGGCACGGCTACCGCACCGACAGTGATGGCGGCCCAAAAGGCCATGACCCACTCGGGCAGGTTGCGCATGGCGATGGCCACTCGGTCGCCGGGCCGGACGCCGAAGCGGTCCACCAGTTGATGGCCAAGAGCGGCCACGGTGCGGAAGGTCTCCTCGAAGGTGACTCGTTCATCCTCGTAGACCAAGAAGTCCAACGTCCCGTGAGCGGCGGACTGCTCGAACACGGACCGAAGGCTGGCCGGTGCCGTCTTCCATACCCGGACCGGTGCGCCCCGGACGATGACCTCTTCCATCTCGAAGGGGGCACCAGGTGCGGTCAGGGTGGCGGTCACCTCGGCCCGGGTGGGCACGGCGGGTGCTGCATCTTCGGATTCTGATGGGTTGGGGGCGGCATCAGCCATGAGGGCTCCTCTTCGTCGGTACGAGGTCGGGACAGTGCGAGTGGGTCTGGATCAGCGAGTCAGTGCAGTATCAGCAGAGGTCAGGACGAGGTGTCGGTGCGGAACACGGCCGAGCGGTAGTACGAGAGCTCGGCCAGCGATTCGCGGATATCGTCCATGGCCCGGTGGCCACCGGCCTTGCGTGGGGCCGTAGCCAGCGCGTCGGGATACCACCGTCGGGCCAGTTCTTTGATGGTGGAGACGTCGACGGAGCGGTAGTGGAGGTACTCCTCGATATCGGGCAGATACTTGGCGAGGAAGCGCCGGTCGGTGCCGATCGAGTTGCCGGCCAAGGGAACAGTCCGGGGCTTGGGGACGTGGGTGCGGATGAAGTCCAGCGTGCGCTGTCCCGCCTCTTCCAACGTGATGTCCGATGTCGTGATCAGATCGAGGAGCCCGCTCGATGTGTGCATCTCGAGGACGAACGGGTCCATGGCGGCCAGCTCCTCCTCGGTGGCGCCGATCACCAGGTCCGGGCCCTCGGCCACCACCACCAGGTCGTCATCGGTGACCAGGGTGGCGATCTCCACGATGACGTGGCGGCCAGTCTCCAGTCCGGTCATCTCCAGATCCATCCATACGAGCACTTGGTTACGCTACCGGCTCGGCGGCATCCGTCCAAGAGTGGAGTGCCGAGGGTGCGGATACCTGTCGGGGCGGACCTGTTCCCCGGCCCCGAAACAGGGCGGAACCCGGCCCGGCGGGGGAGTCGGCACACTCCGCCCGCGGGGGGTAGCGTCCGGTGGAGATGAGCGGCCAGCGGAGCGATGGAATGACCCCGGAACCAACGAGCGGAACAGGCACGGCAGGCGGAGCCATGGACTCCTCCGAAGGGGTGCGCGGACCCATTTCCGTTCCCGTGGTCCGCATCGATCCCGACCTCCCGCTTCCGGGATACTCCCACCCCGGAGACGCCGGTGCCGACCTGGTATCGCGCATCGAAGTACTGCTCGAGCCCAACGGCGGACGGGCGATGGTGCCCACCGGCATCGCCTTGGCCATCCCTGACGGATATGCCGGGTTCGTGCAGCCCCGCAGCGGACTTGCCCTGCGCCACGGGGTGACCTGTCTCAACACCCCGGGACTCATCGACTCTGGCTACCGGGACGAGCTTTCCGTGCTGCTGGTCAACACCGACCCTGAAGTGCCCTACCGGGTGCAGCGCGGCGACCGCATCGCGCAGCTGGTGATCCAGCGGGTCGAGTCAGCCGACTTCGTCGAAGTGGTGACCTTGTCGGATACCGAACGGGGTCTCGATGGCTTCGGATCGACGGGCCGGTAGCGATGGCCAGCCTGAGCGGCCTCGACGGTGCGTTCTTGGCGCTGGAGTCACCCACCACCCATCTGCAGATCATGGGCACCATGGTGTTCGACCCGACCGATGTCCCCGGGGGGCTCAGTTTCCGACGGATCCGCTCCCTGGTCGACGAGCGGGTATCGCTGGTGCCGCCGTTCCGCATGCGGATGGTGGAGGTCCCCTTCGGACTCCAGCACCCGTCGCTGGTCGAGGATCCCGAGTTCGACCTCGATTACCACGTGCGCCGCACGAGCGTCCCCGCACCCGGTGGGCCGGTTGAGCTGACCGATCTCGTGGCTGACATCGCATCTCGCCCGCTCGATCGGAGCCGGCCGCTGTGGGAGTTCCACGTTGTCGAAGGTCTCGAGCACGGGCAGATCGGGATCATCGCCAAGGTGCACCATGCCATCATCGACGGCGTGTCCGGCGCCGAGATCCTGGCCGCATTCTTCGACCAGTCTGGCGACCCGACACCGCGACCTCTGTTCGCCAGCGCTTCCGTCCGGCGCCAGCTCGGGTCAACGACACCTGCGGCCGCTACTGACCCGGCCGAAGGCGACCCGGTCGACGACGAGGCGTCTGAGGATGACGACAGCGGCCACGCCGGGTGGTCGCCGCCAGCACTGCCCGGTGAGATCGATCAGATCCGCGCTGCCTTCGGGCGTCTTCCCGGCCAGTTGGATGCGGTGGCCCGTTCCATCGCCCGCACCGTACAGACGGCCCGGACGCTGTCCACCCACAACCGAGAGGTCGAGGGGACGCTGCCACCCACGCTGTTCCAGGCGCCGCGGACATCGATCAACGGGTCCATCTCCTCGCACCGACGGGTGGCCTTCGCCGACCTACCGATAGCCGATGTCCGACGGATCGCCGATGTACTGGGCGGGACGACCAACGACATCGTGCTGGCCGTGACGGCCGGGGCGCTGCGAACCTTCTTCGAGTCACGCGGTGAGGAGCCCGACTCCTCGTTGGTCGCGCTGGTGCCGGTATCGGTGCGCACACAAGCCGAACAGGGTGCCCTGGGGAACCGGGTGTCGGCCATGTTGGTATCGCTGGCCACCGGGGTGGTCGATCCGGTGGCTCGGCTCGGCCGGATCCGTGAAGGGATGGCGGCGGCCAAGGAGCAGAGTCAGTCGGTCGACCCAGGGATCTTCTCCTCGTGGGCAGAAGCAGCGTTCCCGGCAGTGGCCACCCGGCTGTCGCGACTGGTGACGAATCTGCGCCTCTTCGATCACGTGGCCCCAGCGTGCAACGTCGTCGTCTCGAACGTCCCTGGCCCCAGGTTTCCGGTCTACCTGGCGGGGGCGAGGATGACGTCCTTCCATCCGATGGGTCCCATCGTCGAAGGAGTCGGCCTTAATGTGACCGTCTTCTCCTACCTGGAGACGATCCACGTCGGGATCCAGGCCTGTTGGGATCTGGTGCCCGATGTGGCCGTCCTGGGTGAGGCGATGGAGCAGGCGTTGGCCGAACTCGTGGTCGAGGCCGATCGCAGGGACCGTCCGATCCCGTGGTGGCACGCCGAGCTCCTGGCCTGACCTCGGGACGGACGGGCGGACCGGGCTGGGGGGATCGCATGACGACTTCACCCGATGGAATCCCGCACTGCTTCTCGTTGGCCATTCTGTCGGTTCGGTGCACTTCGACTGCTAGAGTGGCCTCCTTACGCGGACGTGGCTCAGCTGGTAGAGCACAACCTTGCCAAGGTTGGGGTCGCGGGTTCGAATCCCGTCGTCCGCTCAAATCGGATTTGGAAGGTGTCTTAGGACTTTCCAGATCCGGAGTTGTTACAGCCCTAGGTCAGAGTGTCTTTCATGACCAAGGCGAACGTTGAGTTGACGCCGCCGTTGCGGATCCACCATGTGGATCGAGCGGCGGCGCTTCGCGTTCAGGGGCACGTTGCACAAACGCGTGGAGAGATTGCGTCGCCTCGAAGTGCGTTCGAACGGCTGGCCCTTGCGGATGGTGCCCTATGTTTCCTGGAACTCGATGGGTCCACCAGTATTTGGCGCCATGGGGCGGCGGCCAATACTCACCGGTGGGATACTGCCAACCAATGAGCAGAACGACACGGTTGTGGATCGTCTTGGCGCTCAACGTGGTTCTGATCGGTGCCCTGGCGGCCGCAGGAGTCCGAGCACACTCACTCGGGGTAGTGGCGGCGGGGGTGGACTATCTGGCCGATGCTGCTGCTATCGGTGTGTCGCTGGTAGCGATCCGATTGGTACACCTGCCACGGACTTCGGCGCACCCTGATGGGTACCCGAACGCGACCGCATGGGCCGCACTCATCAACGCCGGGTGGCTGCTCTTATTGTCAGCTTTTGTGATTGCGTCAGCCGGACGACGGCTCGTCGACGGGACCAGCGAAGTGCACGGCCTTCCAGTATTGGTGGTCAGCGGAGTCGCCGCTGTGGTCATGCTGATCGGAGCGGTCATCCTCGGTGGTGACGACGATGATGACGATGAGGGTGGAAACCTGAACATGAGGGCTGTGCTGCTCGACACGGTGGCCGACTCGGTCGCGGCAGGTGCCGTTGCCTTGGTTGGTGGCATCATCCTGGCGACAGGCGGCAACTACTGGCTGGACCCTGCCGTCGCCCTTTTGGTTGCCGGGGTAATCGCATTCCATGCAATCCGACTTCTACGCAAGGTACTCGTGGAGCTCAGGTCGGGCCGTGGGGCCGATACCTGAGTTCCGGTGCGAGGCCGCTCGTAGATGGTGAACGATGAGCCTTCGCTCACGCGCCAACTGTCGGTGGCAAGCACGAGCCTCTCGGTGACCTACACGGGCAGGTCAGTCACCTCGGGCTCGTTCACGGGATCGAGCACGGGTCTGTCGGCGTCGACCGGCCTCGCCTCGGTGCAGGCTTCGTGCCTGGCCGGAGCAGTGACCTCCATTCCGGTCTCGGGCACGCTGTCGCTGTAATCGCTGTCCAGGGTTGTCGCTGCGGGGCGGGGTGTTGCCCCGTCCCGCAGCGCGTCCGGAACATCGCACGATGGCGTCAGTAACTCACGCAGTATGCGCCCATCGATCAGGTCATGTGACCGGGTTCGCCTCAGGTTCCTGGTGCCACCTGACCTAGGCGGGGCCGTTGCGTGGCAGGAAACGATCACTGGCACTGCTGATACTTGGTACGAGGATGCAGTTCACCAAGTACACTCGGTGCATGAGCGCCGTTCAGCGGTACCTAGTGTCATCTTCGGGCCAACTGTCGCTCCCAGCAGCCGTTCGACATCGGTGGCAGCTCGACGATGGCGGTCCCGTCGATGTGATCGACCTTGGCTTCGGTGTACTCACCGTTCCTGCAGGGCAGGCCCAGCACCTCCTCGGAGATCTCCTGAGCCGCGAGGAACACGCAGCATTTGTCGCCTCATTGGCAGACGACCCGGACCTCGCCACCACGTGAGTCTCGTCGTACTCGACGATCATCTTCTGCGAGATGTACTCAGTGGTGAACAAGGGGGCCAGCTCGGCCAGCTTGTGGAGTCGAACGAACTGGCAACGACGAATCTCTACTATGTACGGCTCTGCAAGAGCGTCGTGAGTGCCCGAGGTGGAGCCCTCACCGGTGGATGGACCACTGATCGCCGGCGAGAACTTGGGCGCCGTCTCCTTGAGTTGCCCGATTCGGTCCTGATCCCTCCGATGCGACTCACCGGCTATCGAGTGGCAGAGCTGGCAGAAGGTGGTCGCATTTCGACGTTGGGCGCCGAAGCAGTCGCCGTCGCTGAATACCTGCATGCCGCTCTGTGTGTTTGGGAAGGTGACGATGGCCCTGGTATCCGCAGCGCGGCCAGTTCGATAGGTGTCACCTATCGCACGATCTCGCTCAGCTCATGACTTCGACAATGAGTTTGACCACACCGTTCGAGTAGCTCTCAGACTCTCGGAGGCTGAGTCGTCGCTTGTCGTGGTCGTCGCGGCTGAAGAGGCTCTTGCCTGCTCCTAGCAGCACCGGAAAAACGAGCAGGTTGTAACGGTCGATGAGATCGTCGTCCGACAGGCGACGGGCCAGCTCCGCGCTGCCATGGATGAAGATCCCACCTCCAGCGCTCTGCTTCAGCCTGGCCACCTCGTCGCTGGACCGAAGGATCATCGTCGGGCCCCAGCCGTCGAGCAGTTCATCTTCGGCAAGGGTCGTCGACACCACGTACTTGGGAAGATCCCGGTACGGTGCGTGGTCCTGCGAGTCTCGCCAGACAGGAGCGAAGGCTTCGTAACTGCGACGCCCGAACATGAGCGCGGTGGTGTCGGCGAGTTCGTCACCCTTCATCGCAAACGCCTCCGGGACGAACTCGGTGTCCATCACCCAGCCCCCGCTGCGATGACCCTCGGATGTTCCGCCGGGAGAGTCGACGACCCCGTCGAGGGACATGAAGCCCGTGTAGACCAGTTCGCGTGCCACGGAGACCTCCTATGTGGATGCGGGCTACGCCCCGGCGTTGCGGAGCAAGGGGATGCGGCGCTTGGCATCGCGCTCGGCCTCGAGCACCGACTTCATGGCCGACAGCGCCCCTGGGGTATCCGATGCGCGGTTGTGGCGCTCCTCGGGGTCGGCGGTCAGGTTGTGTAGCTCCCAGTCAGACTCGGCAGCCGGACCGAGGAACGGGTTCGGTGCCACCCCTTGGGCCGCATACCAGTCGTCGAGGCGGTCGTAGTAGTGGTTCAGCTTCCACAACTCGGCACTTCCGGCCTCGCCGGTGGGCAAGGTGGCGATCACGGACTCGATATTGACCGGCGCTGGCACCGGCTCGAACGGCTTGCCGGTGAGGATGTTCACCTGATGCATCCCACGGGTGAAATCATCCTCGGTCATGAAGTAGATCGGCGACTCGATCGATGCAGCGTCGGTCGCACCGAGGACAAGGCCGCTCAGGTCCCGACCTGGCAGGGGCCGGGCTTCAGTGTGGCGTGCCGCCACCTCAGATGCGGCCTGCTCCATGTCGATTCCGGCGAGGCCGAGCAGTGTGGGGATCAGGTCGACATGGCTGGTGGGCACCGTGACGCCGGGAGCGGCAGGGTCGATGCCTGGGCCGGCGATGAGCAGGGGCACCCGGGTGGCTTCATCGAAGGCGTTGCACCACTTCTGGATCAGCCCCCCGTGTGCACCGAGCAGGTCGCCGTGGTCGGAGGTGAAGACGATGATGGTGTCCTCCGCCATGCCGCTGCGCTGGAGTGACTCGAGGATGCGACCGATGGCCTGGTCGACCAGCTTGTGCAGGTAGTAGTACAGCCTGCGGTAGCCGAGGTCGGTGGCCGTCTCGAAGATCATCTGGGGCCAGACGGCCATGAACTGCTCCTGGCAAGCCGGCCGTCCGGTGAACGGGTCGGCCTGAGATGGTGCCTCGTCGATCTCGGGCACCGAGTCGTCGGGAGGCCCGAACTTGAGCATCTGCTCCCATCCGAATCCCGAGAAGGTGACGTCGTGAGGATTGACGAAGGACGCCACCGCCAACCACGGACCATCGGCTTGGGACTCGGCCAGCTCATCGAACAGCTCCACCACTTGCTCTGCGAAGACGCCGTCTCGGATCGTGCCACAGTCAGATTTGGCGGCACCGTGCGGCTCGCGACCGATCCACCCCGAAAACCCGAACGGATCGAGCCGGTCGGCCCGCCGGTAGGCGGCGACGGCGTCAGGTATCGGGTTGCCAGCATCGTCAGAGGCCATGAGCCCCTCAGCGGTGCCAGGGACCGGAATATCAGCGAGGGAGACGTGCCATTTTCCTCGATAGTGCGTGCGGTATCCGCCGGCGCGGAACCAGTCGCCCAGTGTCGGCACGGAGTCCGGATCGAGCCAGTGCATCCCTGGATCTGAGGGCTCTTTGGCGGCACCGTCCGTGGAGTTGACCCCGTGGAGCGAGGGGTACTGCCCGGTGAAGAGCGTGGCTCGGCTGGGTGTGCACGCAGTGGAGCCGGCGTAGTGGCGGTGGAACTCGATCCCACGGGCCCGGATGGACTCGCGGGCGGTGAGCTGCGAGTTCCGGAACGCACGCACGCTGTCTGTCTCATAGGGAGGCGGGTAGCGCTCCTCGTCGGTCATGATCAGCAGGATGTTTGGCCTGTTCACCTTTGCAATTTAGCGGTTCTGCACGAAAGTGAAACATCACCTGACCGCCTTGTCTGCAGTGTCCATGCAGCTATCGGCATGTTGGGATCTGGAAAGATCTGGGGGTGAAACTTCGATTGGGCATCACCCTGTGGATGCTGTCGTGGGTGCCCTACGGCTGGATCTTCGGCATGAGTGGTCTGTGGCTGACTGCAGCCTGGACGGTGGAGATACTCCTCGGGATCACCGGGCTGGCCATCGCCG
>CAIVIS010000150.1 GCA_903906055.1 uncultured Acidimicrobiaceae bacterium | reverse complement strand
TACTTCGAGTTGGACTGCTGTCACCTCCTCGGCTTCGGCCACTTCCTCGGTGATCAACTGCGTGCGGGCCTTGATGAGCGACTCAGTGCTCATGTAGCGCCTCCCGACGGCCCATTCGTCGTGCTGCTCGGCAAGGACGGCCCCGACGAGACGGATGAGGGAGGCCCGGTTGGGGAAGATTCCAACGACATCGGTGCGTCGACGAACCTCCTTGTTGAGGCGCTCCTGAGTGTTGTTGGACCAGATCTGCTTCCAGTGCTCGACGGGGAAGGTGGCGAAGGCCAACAGATCCGCCTCGACCTCGTTGAGCAGTTCGGCTGCGTTCGCGAACTGCCCCTCGAGTTGGTCGACCACCCGGGCGAACTGGGCCTTCACCTGGACGGCATCGGACTGGGCGAAGATCGTCCGCACCACAGTGGCCACCATTGCCTGAGCGGCCTTAGGCACCCGAGTGAGCAGGTTGCGCATGAAGTGGGTCCGACAGCGCTGCCAGCAGGCCCCATCCAGCACGGCGGCGATGGCGTTGACCAGTCCCTGGTGGGCATCCGAGATGACCAGAGCGACACCGGACAGCCCTCGGGCCACGAGGCCCCGCAGGAAGGCCACCCAACCGGCTCCGTCTTCGGTCGTGAACACATCCATACCCAGGATCTCTCGGTGGCCCTCGGCGTTGACCCCGGTGGCGATCACTGTGGCCACTGACACCACCCGGCCACCCTCTCGCACCTTGTGGAACAAGGCGTCCAGCCAGACATAGGTGTAGGGCCCAGCGTCGAGCGGACGATTGCGGAACTCGGATACCCGGGCGTCGAGCTGTTTGGCCAACTCGGAGACCTGGGACTTGGACATGCCGTCGATGCCCATCGACTTGACCAGGTCATCGACCCGTCGGGTAGACACGCCCTCGATGTAGGCCTGGCAGACCACGGAGACCAAGGCCTGCTCGGCTCGGCGCCTGGGTTCGAGGAGGCTCGGCATGTAGCTGCCCTTGCGGAGTTTCGGGATCTCCAGGTTGATCGTGCCGGCCCGGGTGTCCCAGCGCCGATCCCGGTGGCCGTTACGACTGTTGACCCGGTCCTCGGTGCGTTCGCCGTATCCGGCGTTGCACATCACGTCGACTTCGGCGTCCATGAGCAGTTCAGCCGTCATCTTGACCATCTCGGCCAGCAGGTCGCTTCCAGCATCGGACTCCAGGTACTTGCGTACGAGCGCTTCCGCGCCCATCGTGTTGGTGACTTCCACCGCATCTTCTCCTTCGTGTTCTTGGTCGAACTTGAAGATTGATGCGGTGGTCGTCGCGTCAGGGGGATGATCACGTCCCGTGAAGTGGTGTCACTAACAGGGTCCACCTAAGAGGTGGGCCACCGGAGCAACCTCAACGTGTCCCGTCAAAAAGACACGACCAAAGGAAACTCCGATGACCCAGTACCAGTTTGACCCGTCCACGCTGCTTGACGCGTTCCATGACCGCCCTGATCTCGATCTCGTTCGAGAGATGGTTGGGTTTCTCTACCAGGCCCTGATCGACATCGAGGCCACCGAGGTGATCGGTGCCGAGCCCCACGAGCGGACAGTCACGAGGACCACGAGGCGCAACGGCAGCCGGGCCAAAACCCTGTCGACCAAGACCGGCGACGTGGACGTCAAGATCCCGAAGCTCCGGAAAGGCTCGTACTTCCCGTCGATCCTGGAGCGCCGGCGACGCATCGAC
>CAIVIS010000149.1 GCA_903906055.1 uncultured Acidimicrobiaceae bacterium | reverse complement strand
CTGGTCTTCGACAGCTTGGTCCAAGAGGTCCTCCGGCGCCTCGAGCACTCCCACGGCTCGACGTACACGGCGACCAACACCATGATCACCGCCACCCACACCCACTGCGGAGCCGGCGGATATGCACACCACCCTCTCTACAACTCGAACACCCGGGGCTTTCGACCGAAGACCTTTGCAGCGCTGGTCGACGGTATCGACGAGGCGGTCACCCGAGCACACCGGGATCTCGCACCTGCCTCGCTCCGACTGGTCCACGGCGAGCTCACCGATGCCAGCGTCAACCGGTCACGGATCGCCTTCGACCGCAACCCGTCCGAGGAGCGCTCCTTCTTCCCTGATGCGATCGACCCGCAGACCACCGTGCTCGGCATCGAGCGTGAGGGTCAGGTCATCGGCGCCATCAACTGGTTCCCGGTCCACTGCACCTCGATGACCAACCGGAACCGCCTGCTCAGCGCCGACAACAAGGGGTATGCCGCCTACCTCTTCGAGCGTGTCGATGCCGGCGTCGACTACCTCGCAGACCTCGATGGGAACCCCGACTTCGTGGCCGCCTTCGCCCAGACCAACGCCGGGGACATGTCGCCCAACCTCGATCTGGCACCGGGTCACGGGCCGACCGACGACGAGGTGGAGAACACACGGCTGATCGGCACCCGTCAGCACGATGCCGTCGACCGACTCCTCGCCGGACCCGGACGGGTCGTCGAGGGACCACTCGACGCCCGCCACTGCTGGATCGACCTCGGCCGCATCGCCATCGAGCCCGACTTCAGCCCAGATGCTGAGTCACACCGCACCAGCGGACCGCACGGAGCCGCATCCTCCTTTGCCGGCGCCAGCGTCGACGGACCCGCCTTCCCGGCATTCAAGGAGGGCACCAACCGGCTGTGGGACCTCCCATCCCGGCTGGCCTACCGGCTCTCGCCGTCGCTGGCCGACTCCCAGGCCCCCAAGGGGATCCTCCTTCCCGGGAGCCTGCTCAACCGCCTGCGCCCGATCGTGGCCGAGCGCGTCGCGGTCCAGCTGATCCGGCTCGGCCCCCTCTTCCTCATCGGCATCCCCGGAGAGGTCACGATCATGGCCGGGCTCCGACTGCGACGCACCGTCGCCGCCATCGTCGACGCCGACATCCACGACGTGCTCGTGGCCGGATACTCGAACGGCTACATCCACTACGTGACCACACCCGAGGAGTACGACGCCCAGCGCTACGAGGGTGGGAGCACCCTCTTCGGCAGGTGGGAGCTCGCCGCCCTCTGCCAGACCGCTGGCCGCCTCGCCCGCGCCATGGTGGCCGCCGAGCCCGTCGACCCCGGACCTCCGACCGAGGACCTGGCCCGCCACCACCGGACCACGCCCCGCCGGGGGGTTCCCGACGAGCCGATCGGGACGCGCCGCATCGGTGACGTCCTCGATCCGCCACGCAGCCGCTACCAGGCCGGAGAGCGCGTCACGGTGGCCTTCGTCGGCGCCCACCTGGCCAACGACCTGCATCGAGGCGGGACATTCCTCGAGGTCCAGGTGCGCCAGGGCGAGGAGTGGGTGCGGGCCTTCGACGACGGTGACTGGTCCACCCGGATTCACTGGGAGCGCGTCGGTCGGGCAGGTTCCCGGGTGACGATCACCTGGGACATCCCCATCGAGGCCGACGAGGGCACCTACCGCATCGTGTTGTTCGGCGATGCGCTCGAGCCCTCGGGCACGCTGCGCTCCTTCGAGGGCCGGTCGACGGCCTTCATCATCTCGAACACCGACCCGGCATGACGGAGGCACGCCATGGGTGGGCCACCTGGCGTCCCACCCATCGGTGCCGGATCATCGAGACCAAGTGCGAGGGCTACCGACTCCACGACGCCCGGGCCAGAACCCGTCGGACACGAACGACCACCATCGACCAGGCCAAACAGAGCAACTGACTTTCCAGCTCACGGCTCCCGGTTTCAACCAGCGCGCGCTCCAGTTTTCGGTCAGCCTCCACAGAAGCCATGGGCGATGTCGGTGAGTCGTTACTCTGACTCGCCCGCAACCTCATCGATCGATTCGAGCAGAGAGGTGACTCGGGGGTCATCG
>CAIVIS010000148.1 GCA_903906055.1 uncultured Acidimicrobiaceae bacterium | reverse complement strand
GGCACGAATCAACTCACCGAGACCCAGATTCTCAGAGCCGTCGAATCCTCGGTCCGACGGATCTTGCCCTCCCCATGGACGGCGTCCCTCGATATCCGGACAGATAGCGACCGGAATCACTTCGGCGCCGTGCTCACGCTGGTGGCTCCAGAAGGCGAACGGGTTGTGTTCGCCGTAGGCGCCAGGCGGTCACACACCGCCCAGTCGCTCATCGTCGCCATCGACCAACTCGCTCGCGCTACCGAACAGGGCTACCCAGAGGCACTCTCTTTGATCGCATCGGGCTACATCAGCCCCCGGTCGAAAGAAGTGCTGATCGAGCGGGGCATCAGTTTCGTCGACACCACCGGGAACATCCGACTCAGTGCCAGCAGACCCGGACTGTTCATCGAGGCCAATGGATCCACCAAGGATCCGTGGCCGGACGATCAGCCGCTCCGGTCCCTTCGTGGACGCGGTGCCGGGCGAGCCACCCGAGCGCTCATCGACATGCGTCCGCCCTATGGGGTCCGCGAACTGGCATCACGTGCCCATCTCGCGCCAGCCACACTGTCTCGAGTCATCGAACTGCTGGAACGCGATGGCTCGCTCACCAGAGGCCCGAACGGCGGCGTGACCAACCTGGACTGGGCGGGAGTGATCCGCCGGTGGGTCCAGGACTACGGACTGCGCCGATCCAACTCGGTCTCCAGTTTCCTGGACCCTCGAGGGCTGGGCGCCACATCAGAGTCTTTGCGCTCAGCCACCTGGCGCTACGCAGTGACGTCATCGCTGGCGGCTCAGCACTTCGCTCCCATCGCACCACCGCGGACGGCTGTGGTCTACGTCGATGATGCCCTCGGTGCCGCAATAGATCTTGGCCTGAGACCCTCCGACGCTGGCGCAAACGTGCTGCTGGTCGAACCGTTCGACCCAGTTGTGTTCGAACGATCACAATCGAGCGACGGACTAGTCGTAGTGGCACCGAGCCAGGCGGTCGCTGATCTTCTGACAGGGCCCGGTACGGAGCCAGCCGAGGGCCAAGAGCTCATCGAGTGGATGACGAAGCACGACGATGCCTGGCGTTCCTGATCAGCTATACGTCCGTGCCAGAGCAGCGCTGCTCGATGCCCTGGTTGCGCTCGAACCACACATCGATGCCGTCGTTCTGGTGGGGGCCCAGGCGATCTATCTGCACACAGGTGATGGTGACCTGAGTGTGGCGGTCTACACGACAGACGCTGACTTCAGCATCTCACCGGGTGATCTCATGGACTGGCCGCTCCTCGGCGATCTTCTGACCGAGTCCGGATTCGTTGCTCAACTGGACGCCGGTCGGTGGCTGAGCCCGGACGGCATCTACCTCGACCTCATGGCTCCCGAGGCACTTTCTGGTGCCGGTCGCCGTGGCGCTCGGCTCGGTGCCCACGGAAACCGGGTGGCCCGAAGGGTGAAGGGACTCGAGGGCGCGCTGATAGATCGCCAGCGCTCCATCATCACTTCTCTCGATCCGGCGGATCGTCGAGCCATCGCCATGTGGGTTGCTGGACCCGGAGCTCTTCTGATCGCCAAGATCCACAAGATCGGGGAGCGAGCAGGAGACGCAAGCCGCGTCCGCGACAAGGACGCTCTCGATGTACTGCGCCTATTGCGTTCGGTCGACACCACCTCAATGGCCGAACGTATCGATCTTCTGCTGACGTCCGATGTGGCGGGCACGGTCACCATCGAGGCGATTGACATGCTGGCGGAGTACTTCGGGCGCACTGCGGCCGAGGGCATCGCCATGGCTGTCCGCTCTGCGGGAAGCAACGAACGCCCAGAAACGATCTCTGAGTCACTCGTGGCACTGGTCGATGACTTGTTGCGCACATTGGCTTGATCGCTGGGATCGACCGGACATGCGGGTCGGTCGTCACTCAGGCGGTGACGTCGGTCCCCATTGTCCGGCCCGGTCAGGGGCGTGCCGACATGGTGACGAAGTCACGGTCCCAGGCCGGATCGAAGAACGTGGACGGGCCCTGGACGGTCCCGGCCAGTAGCCGGGTGCCGTTGCCCGGTGCGGCCGGCCCACCCGAAGCCCTCGACCCGCTCGAAGTGCCCGGGTCGTAGGTGACGAGCACGGTCCACGTCGGGTTGATGTCGAGCTCCATGGCTCGCACCGCTCTAGCCCGGGCCAGGGTCTGGGCCAGTTGGCTCGGAGTGAGCAGCGGGCCGGTCACGTAGACCAGAGCGCCGGTCGCCGTGACCCCAACTCCAGACCGCCACTGCTGTTCCACACTGGGCACAGAGTGGGCGCACGAGGTGGCGCCGCAGGTGTTCCCCCACGCCAGCCAGTTCGAACTCGTCGCCTGGGCCGTGGGCTGGCCGCCTGCGACCAACAGGGTCAGGTTCTGGCGCACGCTGACCACGTCCGGCGTCAGCGACACATCGGTACCCCAGGCACCGATGTCGACGGTCCCGTCGGTGCGGATCACCAACGATGCCGCCCCGGTCACTAGTGGGACGACCGTCCGTCCCTCGGTCAGGTAGCCGCCGGCGGCGGTGTCCATGAGGAAGCCGCCGTTGAAGGCCGCCACCAACGAGGTCGCCTCCGCTGGGCCGACCGGTGCGGTGTACCGATACGGGCCGCCGCCAGGGCTCTTCGAGCCGGAGTACAGCAGGGCGGACAACAGGTGAGTATCCATCCAGGCGATGCCGACGGGCTGAGTGCCGCCGGGCGGGACCAGCGACGTCTCATAGACGGCGGGGATGCCGCCGACCAGGCGTCCGGCCGGGTGCCAGCTGCCATCGTCCGGGGCGGCCGGGGCACCGAACAGCGCCAGGGCGGCCGGAACCGGGAGGGGCGTCGGGCGAGTCGGTGTGGTGGTGGTCGGGGTAGTCGGGGCGCTAGGGCTGGTGGTCGGTGAGCGAGTAGAGGGAGGCACCGCCGTGTTCGACCGGCCCGTGCCGCACGAGGCCAGAGCCACGGACGACAACAGTCCCAGGGCGAACACCACCACAGCCAGGACCGGGGTGCGGATTCGCCTCGCCCGACCATCGCTACCAGTGGTACTCACCGCCCCAGACTAGGGAGTGCATGCCTTCCGCAGCGAGCAGGCCGACGTGGGTCTCCCGACGAGTCGGCACTGACGGTCGGGAGAGCAAATGCAGTGACCCGTCCCCTCTGGTGGAGTATCCATAGGGGTCGAACGAAGAGGAGTGTTCCGCCATGCCGAACATCGCCAGCCAGGACCTGAACGACATGCGGGACTCGGTCTTCTTCGAAGGCCCAGAGTCTGGCCGCCGGCTGAGCCGATTTTGGATGCTGATGAGCCTGTCGGCCGTCATCGCCGGGGCCGGCGTGGTGGCCGACTCGACTGCCACGGTCATCGGCGCCATGATCGTGGCCCCGCTGATGACCCCCATCCAGGGCACGATGTTGGCTGCCGTATT
>CAIVIS010000147.1 GCA_903906055.1 uncultured Acidimicrobiaceae bacterium | reverse complement strand
TTTGTAGGTCACAGGCTCGGGACGGCCATGGGTCCGGGCTTGCCGCCGATGACGGGCAGGATGCCAGCGTGCTCGAGCACGTTCTGCAGGGCAGTGATGGCAGTGATCCAGCCGCCGAGGATCAGCACGTCCTTGGTCAGCCCAGCGTTGCCCGACACCAGGGGCGTGTTCAGGATGGTGGGGATGGCGGCACCGACGGCCAGGACCACCTGGATCACGGTACGGACCACTCGGGCCAGGGGGGTGAGGGTCACCGATGTGACCGACGTGGGCGTGTTGACCTTCTGAGTCATGGTTCCTCTTTCGGTGGTAGTTCGGGGATCTCGGACGAGTGCTCGATGATGTGGTCGACCTTGCGGTGCAGTTCGGCGAGGTGGGTGTCCATGGCTTGGCGGTGTTCATGCAGGTGGGCCTTGACCCAGGCGTCGACCGCTCGCCTCAACGGCGGCCAGACCAGATACGTGGCCAGACTGGCGATGACGAAGCAGATGAAACTGGCCAGGATGTTGGCCGCCACGCCCTGGTCCGGTGGCCAGAAGTCGTGGGCGATGCGGATCAGCATCAGTGGAAGATGTGCGCCAGGATCGTGCCGAGTGCGGTGGCGGCGATGATGGTCGATACCCCGATGAACCACTTGATGTTGTTGGAGCGGTTGACCTTGCGGGCATCCTCGGCGGCGTCGATCAGCACGGCGTCCTGCAACGTGCGGATATGGCCGTCGTGCTCATCGAGCCGTTGGTGGATCGGCACCAGGTCGGCCTTGTCGGCCTTGCTGCTCAACAGCACCTCGACACGGGTGAACCCCTCGGACTGCTCCTTGCGGGTGAGGTCGACTACTTCTTTGACTGAGTACCCCTGATCCTCGGTCATGACTCAGGCAGCACCGGAGAACATCGGGCGCAGGTGACCCGACGTGGTGGCCGTGTCGATGATGCAGGCCAGTACGGCGTCGATGCTGCCGTGCCAGGGGCCGCTGTACCCAGCCTGCAGGTACTGGACCGCCGGCACGGTAAGGGTGTCGGTGCGGAACGTCGCCCACTGCTGGCGGATATAGGCGTTCAAGGCATCGGTCGGGCTGGCTGCGAGGGTCACGAGGATCTCCATGGTCGGGTCGGCGAAGGCCGGCATTGGGGCAGGGGTTGGGGCAGGGGTACCGGGCCAGACACCGTCGGTCACGCTGATGTCGTAGTTCCCGCCCGAGGTCACCGGGTCGGCGTACTGGGTGGCTACTGAGCCAGGGACGAGGTGCGGCTTGCCGGTCCAGTCGGCGGCGAAGTAGTGCCAGGGCGTGTTGCCCATGGCGGCGACGAGTTCGGGCAGGGTGGCCCGGTTGGCGTAGACCGTCTTGTACAGACCGTCTCGTACGCCAGCTGCGGCCACGGCCGGCGTGGCGTCCCCGCTCTCGCAGTCGCAGATGTCGGCCTTGGTGAACCCGGTGGTGGTGACGCTCAGTACCACCGAGTTGGGGAACCGGGCCTTGACCGCTGCATATGTGGGCCAGTTGCCGTCCACGTAGCCCAGGTACATGATGCCGGGACCAGCGGGCGGCATGGCTGAGACGGTGATCGAGTCGTAGATGGTGGCCATCAGAAGCCCACCACGATGTAGTGGATGCCGAGGGTCCCGGTGAACGCAGCACCGGCCGATGTGGCGTACAACCCGACGCCGGCCAGGCTTGGCGTGCCCACAGTGCAGACGGTCACATCGGCGGCAGCATTGGCAGTGATAGTGACGGCCAGGACCCCAGCCGGAAACGCCGTCCAAAGGATTGACCCATTACCGGCGGTAAACGAGACGGTGCTGCCGTACCCCGCAGCCAGCAGGAAGTTCGGGGCCGTGGTGAGCGGGGGTGTGCCGAGGAACGCACTCCCGGCAGCGTTGAGGGCCACGCCCTTGTTCAGCGGTACGAGCGTGTTCCAGTCACTCGAGGACAGGTAGTCCCCAGTGGCGTGTGTAGGGATAGTGGATGCCATCAGTAACTCAGCTCCCCGCTGTTGGTTGCGCCGGTGGCCACCAGCACGCCATTCGTGTGGTCGTCCATCTTGAAGTAGACCTGTGCCTCGGCTGGCGTCAGTGCCCAGGTCGTCACCCAGTGCCCAGGGGTGATCGAGTGCGAGACCGACTCGACG
>CAIVIS010000146.1 GCA_903906055.1 uncultured Acidimicrobiaceae bacterium | reverse complement strand
GACGGACTCGAGGGCTCCACCCGTGTGTCCGATGCCATTGGCTGTGCTGTGCCCGTTCTTGATGCTCATTCTTGAGGTACTCCCGTATGTCGATGGGGGCTCAGACTCACGTCATGATCCCCCCGTTTGCTCCGTAGGTTGCCGGCCCTTGCCACCGGCTTCGTCCATTGTCATCACTGGGCGCGGTGAATAACACGGGTTTCGGGGACCTACCACCGACTTGCACCGGACTGCCACCCATTAGCCGCCGACAGCCACCGTGCCGCAACCGGCGGGCGGGCGCTCCGAGCCTGGATGATGCACCGACGAGTTCCGGTCAGAGGGGTGTTCTATTGCAGACGGACCCGTCGACCCGGGGCCGAACTCCTGGCATCAGCGGTACCTGGCCCCCTTCCCTCCTCGGGCTCCAATGTCACTGAGGGTGACCACCCATTGACGGGAGCGCTTCGCCGCGGTGCCGACCCAAACGACCCAGCAGACCCAGCTGTTGCTCGAGACCGGGACCGGTCCCGCACCGGAGATCGAGTGGGCCCCGCTTCCATCAGATCTGAACCGATCGCACGACGGACCGCCACCTCGTCCAGGAACCTCGTCCAGAATCCCGCCCAAGGATCCGGTTAGAACATTCACCCAGAAACGCACAACCCCCGACCGGATGACCGGTCGGGGGTTGTTGGGATCCGCGAGAGGGCGTCGCCCCCGTTTGGCTACTTGTGCTTTTTCGGGGTTGGTGGCGGTGGGACGACGTAGGTGTAGTTGTTGTGACCGCTCGTCGACGTGGTGCCGCCAGGGGTGACGATCACGATGGTGACCGTTCGGGGCGAACCCGGGGGAGCTACGGCGGTCATCATCGTTCCGTGTCGGCGCACTGTGAAGCTGCTGGTGGGCACGCCCCCAAAGGTCACCGAGGTAGCTCCAGCCAGACCGGAGCCACTGATGCGGACCCTGGTGCCACCGCTGACAGAACCCGAGGGCGTCGCCAGCAGGTTGACTGTCGGGGCGAGGTAGGTGAACTGATCGGCCGGAACCGGGGCGTTCGTCCCACCCATTGCGGTCACAAGGATATGGACCGTTCCCGCCAGCTCGGGCGGAGCAAAGGTGACGATCCGGGTGCCGTGGCGATTGACCGTGATGGAACCAGCATCCACTGATCCGAACTTCACCGATGAGGCGCCGAGGAAGTTCTGGCCGGTGATGATCACCCTGATGCCACCCACGCCTTCACTCATGACCGGGAGCACCTGCGAGATGATCGGGGCCATGTTGCCGATCGACCAGGTGAACGAGGTCGAGCCGAAGGTCGGGGGATGGGAGTTGTCCTTGGCCGAGATCGTCACGGCGTAGGTGCCAGCGAGGGTCGGGATGCCGGTGACCAGTCCGGACGTGTGCGAGATCGAGATGCCCGGGGGCAGGCCGTTCGCCGTCCAGGTGATGATCGGGAACGGAGACGTCTGCGCATCCGTGGCGGTCAGCGCGATCGGGGCGATCGGCCGGCCGGTGTTGTCCGACTGATTGGCGACCGGTGCGACGGTCAGGGGGCTGAAGCTGGCCAGGTTGGCGGTGCGCGACAACCCGCTGTTGTCCACGGCCGTCGTCTTCACCAGGATGGCCGCCATGATGGCCACCAAGATTCCAAGCGTGTACAGCAGCATCCTCGGCCCGCTACCACCGGTCGGGTTTCGCTTCATCGCGTTGGTCATCGCCCTACACCCCACATCGAATCCAGGTGACGCAGGAGGCGCGAGTCAACGACGACGTCCATCGCTGTAGATCCCTCGACGAAAGAACTTTTCATGGTCCCCCCTACACACTCTGCCCACCAGAGTTAGGATGATGTGCCTCGTCGGACCTCCGACGACTGCCCGGCGTAAGCCGATCTTCCTGCCCCTCTGGGTCGCCAGTTCTCCGACGACAAGCACAATGTACGGCATGGAAGTGAGGAAATCAATCTGGATGACGCTCCGTGGTCAGACGACCACAGAGGTGGATATTTCGGGCGAAATTCACTGTTTTCCGGGTCGGAACGCACCACGGTGGCGGCAGAGGCCGACGCCCTCAGAATGCCACTTTCGGGATTCGAGTAGTTCGTCGGTGGTTGCTCGGTACCGCGCGCCCCGACCTTTCCACTGATCGAAGGGCCACCAATCCTTACTCCGTCGGTGCAGATCGGCGTCCAGCGGTGGCGAAGACTCCGGTCGGTACGCCGTAGGGTGATCGCCGTGGCGAACACGTCAGGGACAGCATCGGGCCAGAGCAGATCACCGGGTGAAGAGACTGTGCGCTACGTGGCCGATGCGGTCGTGCCGTGCGCCGGGTCGGTGGCGGTCTTTAGGCCCGGTGCGGTCGAGGTGTCCGGGGACTCCGTCACCCGGGTGGGAACCGTGGCTGAGCTGCGGGGCGACGGTGGTGGCAGTGGCGCCCGCGCCAACGATGCAGGTACGGAGGCCCGCGAGGTCCGAGTCGAGGGCGCGCTGCTCCCTGGATTCGTCAATACCCACTGTCACTCGCCGATGACCCTCTTCCGGGGCACCGGCGAGAACCTGCCGCTCCAGCGGTGGCTCCAAGAGGTGCTGTGGCCACGGGAGGCGCACCTCGAGCCTGAAGACGTCTATTGGGGGATGACCATGGGTATCGCCGAGCTCCTGGCCTTCGGGGTGACCACGTCGTGTGAGATGTACTTCCACGAGGACGCCACTGCTGATGCGGTGGTAGCAGCCGGGTCGCGTGCTGTCATCACCCCAGTGGTGCTGCAGCTGCCTGGTGACGAGTCCGGCGGTGACTGGTGGACGGCTGGTCTGGATCGGTTCTCGGACTTCCATGCCCACCGCAACGGCGAGGCTGGCCGGATCGAAGTGGGGTTTGCCGCCCACGCCGCTTATACGGTGCCACTGGCCGGACTGATCGATGTGGCGGCGGTTGCCCGGCGACACGACGCGCTGTTCCACCTCCACTTGGCGGAGACTGCCACCGAAGACGACACCTTCGTGGCCGAGCACGGCGGCTCGGTTCCTCGGGTTCTGGCCGAGTCCGGGGTATTCGAGGGCCGGGTATTGGCCGCCCACAGCATCTGGCTGACGCCCGAGGACATTGCTGTCTACGCCGCACGCGATGTGGCCGTGGCCCACTGTCCGCAGTCGAACGCCAAGCTGGCATCGGGTATCGCCCCGGTGATCGACCTGTTGGCCAGCGGTGTCCGGGTGGGACTCGGAACCGACGGGCCGGCCTCCAACAACGACCTTGATCTGTGGGAAGAGATGCGGCTGGCCGCCATGCTGGCGCGGCTACGTGAGCGCGATGCCGGAGCCCTGCCGGCCGCACAAGCACTCGACCTCGCCACTCGGGGGGCTGGCGCCGCGCTCGGCCGCCCCGACCTCGGGACCTTGGCCCCCGGGTCCAAGGCCGACATGATGGCCGTGTCGCTGGACGATCCAGCCTTCGTGCCCCTGCTGGATGACGCCATGCTGATCGAGCACCTGGTGTGGTCAGCCTCGAGCCGTCTGGTCACCGACGTGTGGGTCGGAGGAGATCAGGTGGTGGCAGCCAAGCAGCACCACACCATTGACCTCGACCGAGCCCAGGACGAAGTCGGTCGTCGGGCAGCCCGCCTGGTTGCGGCTGCGGACTGAACGAGCAGCTCAGGACACCTGTTCGTCGGCGTAGCGGGCCACCGACGAGGCGAACCGTTGCATCATCACTGGGAGGAAGGCGCCTAGGAGTCGACCGGTTCCCGGCCACTTCGGATCGAACGAACCGGTCCACTCGATCCTGGTTCCGCCCGCGTGCGGCTCCAGGGTGACGTCGGACCGGTAGTTGCGGACCGGGAACCCAGTCAGGATCCGATAGGCCAGATGGGTGGGCGGATCCCAGGCCACCACCTCTTCCCGTGAGCCGATCCCGAAGCGGGCGAACCGGCGCACGGCCCCGACGCCGTCAGGCTCGGGTGCACCGTCGCGCTCGAGTCCGGTGGACGTCAGGAACGACCACTCGCGCCAGCGACGGGCTTCGGCCAGTAGCGGCCACACGACGGCCACCGGAGCGACGGACTCTGCCGTCACCTTGTAGGTGCGACCCCCCGGTGCACCCGGCTCACCAGAGCTGGGTGCACCGTGTCGAGGGGTCGAGCCGGTCATCCTTCGACGGCTGCCTTGAGGGCTTCGAGCGACTGCTGGTAGATGGTGCCCATCAGGTCGGCCATCTCATCGGGCGCTGCATCTACCACCCAGGTGACGTGGCTGCCGTCGCCGGAGGCGGTGACGGTGATGGTGGCCTCGTGCGACTCGACGGGCACGCCGTCGACGATGGCGTAGGTGATCGCCATCGTTGCATCGTCACGGGACACGAGCTTTTCGGTGATGGTCATGCCCATCGTCTCCAGGATCCTGTTCTCCCCTTCGACGCGACACGAGTCCATGCCCGGCATCCAATCGGCGATGCCGCCGAAGTCTCCTGCCAAGGTCCACGTGGCCTCAGGCGAGCCGGCGATGTCGATCTCTGCGATGCGCTGTCCCATGATGCTCCTTCTCTATCTGTTCTGTGTCCGGTCTGTTCTGCAACCGGGGTGATCACGGTGATCGGACTGTTCGGTATCGAACCCCTGCCGGCCGTGGGGCCGGAGGCGTCACGATGGTAGGCGCGACCGGGTGGGGTCACCGCCGGTAGCGTCTCGGACATGGACGGAGCACACCTATTTGACGCCGAAGGAGACCTCTGGATCCTGGCTGCACCATGGTGGGGTTGATGGACGGGTTCCCCGAGGGCACACCGAGTGTGGCCGACCTGCTCCTGGCTCGGGCCGAGGATCAGGGTGCTGCTGTCCTGGCTGGTGATGACCGGTGGACCTGGTCGGAGGTGGTGGCCGCCAGTGCCGCTCGGGCCGGACTGCTCCGATCGCTGTTGGGCCCAGATTCGATGACGGGCCCAGAATCGCAGGTGGGTCCAGACCCAATAGCGGCCCCAGACCGGCCGCACATCGGTGTGCTGCTCGGCAACGAACCCGAGTATTTGTTCTGGCTGGGGGCAGCCGCCCTGGCTGGGGCCGTCGTGGTCGGCATCAACCCGACCCGCCGGGGCGAGGCGCTGGCCGGCGACATTCGCCGCACCGACTGCCAGATCCTGGTGACCGATACCGCGGGGGCGGCTCTGCTGGATGGACTCGCTACTGCAGTGGCGGCCGACCGGGTGCTGTTGATCGACCATCGCGACTATGCGGCGCAGGTGGCAGCCCATGACGGTGTGCCCGCCGCCGACATCAAAGCATCGGCGGGTCCGGTTCCGGCCGATCTGTTCCTCCTGCTGTTCACCTCGGGCACGACCGGCGATCCCAAGGCAGTGCGATGCACCCAGGGTCGCCTGACGTCGATCGCGCTGCGGTCGGCCGAGGCGTACGGATTCGACCGCGCCGATGTGGCTTACTGCACCATGCCGCTCTTCCATGGCAACGCCTTGATGGTGCTGTGGGGCCCGAGCCTGGTGGTGGGGGCCACCGTGGCCCTTGCTCCTCGGTTCAGCGCCTCGGGCTTCCTCCCTGACGTGCGGCGCTATGGCGCCACGACGTTCACCTACGTGGGCAAGGCGCTGGCCTATGTGTTGGCCACCGAGGCGACCGAAGACGACCAGTCCTGCTCGCTGCGCCGTGGCTTCGGCACCGAGGCTTCGGTAGCCGACCACGCTGCCTTCGAGGCGCGATTCGGCTGCGTGCTCACCGAGGGGTACGGCTCGAGTGAGGGAGGGGCGGCCATCAGCCGCCGACCGGACACACCATCGGGTTCATTGGGCATACCGGTCGAGGACATCGCCGTGGTCGACCCGGTGTCGGCCCAAGAGTGCCCACCGGCCGAGTTCGACGTTGCGGGGGCCCTGGTCAACGGGGAGGTGGCGATCGGAGAGATCGTCAACCGCTCGGGTACGGGTCGGTTCGAGGGCTACTACAACGATCCCGAGGCCACCACCCAGCGCATTCGCAACGGGTGGTACTGGACGGGCGACCTCGCCTATCGCGACGCTACGGGCAACTTCTGGTTCGCCGGTCGGGGCGGCGACTGGATGCGGGTCGACTCCGAGAACCTGACGGCTGGGCCGATCGAGCGGGTGCTGGTCCGGTTCGCCGATATCGCGGCCGTGGCCGTCTATCCCGTACCCGATCCGCGCTCAGGGGACCAGGTGATGGCGGCCATCGAACTGCTGCCCGACCGCACGTTCGACCCGGAGCTGTTCGCCCGCTTCCTGGCCGACCAGGACGATCTCGGTACCAAGTGGGCCCCTGCATTCCTCCGGGTGACCCGAGCGCTTCCGCAGACGGCAAGCGGCAAGGTGACCAAGGGCCCGCTGCGTCAAGACGGCTGGTGGCGAGGAGGGGATCCTGTCTACCGCGCCAGTGCGTCAGATCGGCCCGGAAGCCTCGGGTACGAGGTGCTCGGAGCGTCCGATGTCGACACGCTGCTCGTCGAGTTCGACCGGCATGGCCGGACGGGACTGGTGACGCGATGACGAAGGAGAGCGAGACCGTCCAGACGGCTGAGTCGGCCCCGACCAAGCGCATCGTGGCCCGCTTCGATGCGTTCCAGCAGCGCCACCGCAGTACGGCGGTGATCGGGGCGACCCTGGCCAAGTACGTCGAGGACAAGGCTGGCCGCCTGGCCAACCTATTGGCCTACTCGGCGTTCCTGGCCGTCTTTCCCCTTCTTCTGCTCCTACTCACCCTGGTCGAGATAGTGCTGTCTGGACATCCGGCGGCTCAGAAGGAGGTCGTCGACGCCGCCCTCCGCCAGTTCCCCGACATCGGCAACGAGCTCAAGTCCAACATCAGCGGCCTCACCGGACTGAGCGGCGTCTTCTTGGTGGCGCTGTTCCTCTGGCTCATCTACGGCTGCCTGCGGCTGAGTCGGAATGCCCAGATCCTGATGACCACGGTCTGGGCCGTCCCTCAAGAAGAACTCCCGCGGTTCGGTCGGTGGCTGCCCCGGGCCATGGGGTTCCTCGTGGTGATCGGGGTCGGTTTCGTCGCCGGCGGTGCCCTGGCCGGCTTCGGCAGCGCCGGAGTGTTGGGTCGGGGCTCTGATCTGGTCGGACTGGCTGGATCGCTGCTGGTCAACATCGCCATGTTCTGGGCTGGTTTCGCCATCTTGCTGGCCCGCCCCAAGGCCGGCCGCACTCTGTGGCGAGGAGCGGTGGTGGCCGGTATCGGGTGGACGCTCCTGCAGTTCCTCGACGCGCAGCTAGTGGCACATCAGCTGCGCCACTACCGCACGCTGTACGGCACCTTCGCCACGTTCATTGTGCTGGTGTGGTGGATCGGTATCGGGACGGTGATTACCGCTTTTGCCGCCGAGATCGACGTGGTCGTAGAGCACCACCTGTGGCCGCGCTCCATCGGCCGGGTCACCTTGACCAGCGCCTTGGCCGTGGACATGCCGACCGACAACCAGCCACCCGCGGCTCAGTCGAGAAGTGCTGGCCCGGTGGACTGAGGCCGGTCGGAATCGTCCCAATCTCCAGATGTCACTTGTGGCCGTGGCGGCGGGATGATCAGGCCGAGCCCCCCACCGATCAGAACCACCACCGAGGCGATGAGGAAGGCCCGCGCATAGCCGGCGGTCATGGCCATAGCCACAGCGCCGCGCACTCCGCCCTGTGTGTTCGAGTGAGGTGAGTCGTGGAGTGCAGTAGCGGTATAGGAGGCGGCGATGGTGGTCAGGACGGCCAGCCCCACCGAAGCCCCGATCTGGCGGCTGCAATTGACCAGGCCCGAAGCCAGCCCGGCGTCTTGATGGGGGACCCCGCCAGTAGCCAGCAGGGCAACGGGCGTGAAGGCCAGGCCCATGCCGAAGGTGGCGAGGATGCCGCCGCCGCAGACCCCCGTCCAGTACGAGTCGCCAGCCTGGATGAACGAGAGCCAGAAGAGTCCAATGGCCCCGATGACCGACCCGGCCAGGAGCACGTTACGAGGCCCGAACTTCGGTGACAGGCGACCGCTCAAGGTGGCGCCGATGGCGATGGCGGCCGTCTGGGGGAGGAAGGTCAGGCCGGTCACCACCGGGCTGTATCCCAGGATCTGCTGGAGATAGAGGGAGAGGAAGAACCACATGGCGAACATGCCGACGCCGAAGCAGAACATGACCAAGTTGGCCCCGGTGACCGACCGCACCTTAAACAGCCGCAAGGGGATCAGCGGATGGGACGCCACCTTGGCCTCGATGGCCACGAAGGCGATGAGCAGCAGTGCGGCGATGGCCAGCAGCACCAAGGTGGAAGTCGCCGTCCAAGCCACGGCATCGGTACGCGAGATGGCGTAGACGAGGAGGAAGAGCGCCCCGGTAACCGTGGCCCCGCCAGCAATGTCGAGGCTCCGACGGGGGCCTTCGGCCTTCGACTCGTGCAGCGTGACTCGGGCCACGGCAAACAGGGCGATACCGATGGGGACGTTGACGAACAAGATCCAGCGCCACGACAGGTACTGGGTGAGCACGCCGCCGAACAGAGCGCCGGCCGCGCCTCCACCGGCGGCCACCGCGCTCCACATGCCAAACGCCCGAGCCCGAGCTCTCGGTTCACTGAAGGTCACCGTCAAGATGGTCAGGGTGGCCGGCGACAGGATGGCGGCCCCCACACCTTGGAGCGACCGGGCGGCTATCAAGGTGGCCTGATCGGTGGCGAACCCACCGAGGAGGCTGGCGGCAGTAAACACACCGAGCCCCACTAGGAAGATCCGACGCCGGCCGAACAGGTCGGCCAGACGGCCGCCCAACAAGAGCAGGCCGCCGAAGGTGAGCGCATAGGCGGTCACCACCCACTGGAGGTCCACGGTGCGGAAGTGGAGGCTGACTTGGATGGCAGGCAGGGCGACGTTGACGATGGAGATGTCGAGCACCACCATGAACTGAGCCAGACAAGCCACGATCAGCACCACGTTGTCCGAAGACGGCAGCCGGCTCCGGTGGGCCGTTACGGCCGCGTCCGTGCTGTGTGGTGGGGAGTCCGGCATCCGATGAAGCGTAGGTGGAGGGATGGCACCGCCGAGCACGAGGCGTTCAGCGCTCGAGGCGCTCCACCAGTCGGCGTCGGGCCACTGGCCACTCGGTGGCCAGCATCGAGAACATGGCCGAGTGGCGCACCGTGCCATCGGTGGCTGGCCGGTCGGCCCGTAGCACGCCGTCGAGCGAGCAGCCCAACCGGGCGATAGCCGCCCGTGACCGTTCGTTGCGGGCATCGGTCTGGATCCGCACGGCCCGCACCCCCCATACGTCGAAGGCGTGGCCCAGCATCAGCAGCTTGGCTTCGGTATTGACCGGTGTCCGCTGGGCATCCGGACCGATCCACGTGTGGCCGATGCTGGCCCGGTCGATGGGGCCCACACGCGCCACCGGCTGGGCCCCAGGAGCCAGGGCCGTCCAGTCCCAGGGGTCGAGCTCGTAGAACCTGGTACTGCCTACTACGCAGTCGAGGGCGATCGACACGGTGGCGAACGGGACCTGGCTGCCCCGGGCTGCATGAGCCAGGGCATCTTCGACATAGGCGGTCATCGAGGCCCGGTCGTCCGGCACCAGGGTGTACCCGAAGGTGGAGCGGTCGCCGGTGGCCGCGGCGAGCAGACCATCCACGTGTCGAAGGGACAGCGGCTCCAGGCGAACGTGGGCGCCCTCCAGGGTGACTAGTTCGAACATGTGCACAGTCTCGCTGATCACCGCCGCCTGTCGCCTCGTTCGGAGTGGGACGCCGGTCGGCCGCCACGGTCCGTGGAGTCGGCCCGTCGCCCGTAGTATCTGGTCGCATCCCCCGTTCCACCACCCAGTCCTAAAGGAAACGCCCCGTGTTCCGCCCGGTCCCCTCCGAAGTCGATTTCACCGCTCTCGAAGACGAGGAGCTCGCCCGGTGGGGCGCGCACCGGATCTTCGAGCGCTCGGTAGAGCTGCGGGCCGGTGCTGAGCCGTGGGTCTTCTACGAGGGACCGCCCACGGCCAACGGCCGGCCCGGGCTGCACCATGTGTGGGCCCGGGTCTACAAGGACCTGTTCTGTCGGTACCGCACCATGCGCGGCTACGCCGTCCCCCGCAAGGCCGGCTGGGACACCCACGGCCTGCCCGTCGAGGTCGAGGTGGAGAAGCAGCTCGGCATCACGGCCAAGCGGCAGATCGAAGAAGAGGTGGGGATTGCCGAGTTCACCCGTCTGTGCAAGGAGTCGGTCCGCAACTACGTAGGGGAGTGGAAGAACCTCACCGAGCGCATCGGCTATTGGATCGACATCGACGATGCCTACTGGACGTTCAGCCCCGACTACGTCGAGTCGGTATGGGCCAACCTGGCCGCCCTGTGGGACCAGGACCTCCTCTACGAAGACATCAAGGTCGTCCCCTACTGCCCCCGGTGCGGCACCGCCCTGAGCAGCCACGAGCTCGGCCAGCCCGACGTCTACCGCGAAGTGGAGGACGAATCGGCCTATGTGCGCTTCCCACTGACCGACGAGGGCGAGGCCGCCGCGGGTCTGGCGGCCACGCTGGGTCGCGACTCGCTCGAGGGTCTGGCCCTCGTGGCCTGGACCACCACCCCGTGGACGCTGCTCTCCAACACCGGGGCCGCTGTCGGCCCCGGCCTGGACTATGCGCTGGTGGGCTCGGACATCGTGGCCGCCACCCTGGTAGAGCAGGTCTTCGGCGAGGGAACCACCGCAGACGTGGTGGTGCCCGGGACGGCGCTCATCGGCCTGCACTACCGCCGGCCCTTCGACGACATCGACCCAGGACCGGCGGACGCCGCCCGGGTCGGCTGGCGCGTGGTGGGTGGTGCCTTCGTAGAAGCCGACGAGGGCACTGGCATCGTCCACCTGGCCCCGGCCTTCGGCGAGGTCGACCGGCAGGTCGGACGGGAGAACGACCTGCCCACCCTCAATCCGGTGGGACCCGACGGACGGTTCACCGAGGATGTGGCGTGGCTGGTCGGCCAGGCCGTGCGCGATACCAACGGATTGGTCAACGACCGCCTCGATACAGCCGGACTCTTGGTCCGGCGCCATCCCTACGTCCATCCCTACCCCCACTGCTGGCGGTGCAGCACCCCCCTGATCTACTGGGGGAAGCCGTCTTGGTACATCCGGACCTCAGACCGCAAGGCCGATCTTGTGGCCCAGAACCAGACCATCGGCTGGCACCCCGAGCACATCCGGGACGGCCGGATGGGGGAGTGGTTGGCGAACAACGTGGATTGGGCCCTGTCTCGCGACCGGTTCTGGGGCACGCCGCTGCCGATCTGGCGGTGTGGCGAGGGCCACCTGCGGTGCGTGGCTTCGCTGGCTGATTTGTCCGTGCTGTGCGGTACCGACGTCTCCGACATCGACCCGCACCGTCCGGCCATCGACGAGGTCGTGTTTCCTTGTCCGGACTGCGCCGAGGCCGGCACTGCCACCGACAACGACGAGGTCATCGAGATGCGTCGCGTAGAGCCGGTGATCGACGCCTGGTTCGACTCGGGTTCGATGCCTACGGCCCAGTGGGGCTACCCCGGATCCCCAGGATCCGACGAGCGGTTCGTCTTCCCGGCCGACTTCATCTGCGAGGCCATCGACCAGACCCGCGGCTGGTTCTACTCCTTGCTGGCCGTGAACACCCTGGTGCGCGGTTCGACCCCGTACCGCAACGTGCTCTGCCTCGGCCACATCGTCGACGCCGACGGACGCAAGATGTCCAAGAGCGTCGGCAATGTCATCGACCCATGGGAGATCCTGACCACCCGGGGAGCGGACCCGCTGCGCTGGTGGATGTTCTCTCAAGGCTCCCCATGGACACCGACCCGGGTCAGCTTCGAGGCCATCGATGCCTCTATGCGCGACTCGCTGCTGACGCTGTGGAACACCTGGTCGTTCTTCACCACCTATGCCGATCTCAACGGGTTCGACCCGGCCGATGCCGGCATTCCTGATGCGGTGGACCGGTCGATGTTGGACCGGTGGATGCTGTCGAGGCTGCACGCCACGGTGGCTCGGGCCACCGAGTCCCTCGACGGATACGAGCCGTTCCCGGCCGCCACCGCCATTGCTGAGCTGATCGACGACACGTCGAACTGGTACGTACGGCGCAGCCGGCGCCGCTTCTGGCGCACCGACCCTGGTGCCGACCCGGCTGACTCGCTGGGTGCCCAGGCCACACTGCACGATGTCCTGGTGACCGTGGCCCGCCTGCTCGCTCCGATGACTCCGTTCCTGGCGGACCGCATGTGGCGGGACCTGACCGGCGCCGAGGAGTCGGACTCGGTCCACCTCGCCGACTGGCCCGACGTCGACGTCTCCCTGATCGATCCGGTCTTGGAAGAGGGCATGGCTCTGGCCCGCCGACTCTCGTCGCTCGGGCGGGCGGCCCGGGCCGAGGCCGGGGTCAAGGTGCGCCAGCCGCTGGCTCGTGCGCTCGTCTACCTGCCGCCGGGCAGCCCGGTCCTGCCCCCGGGCATCGTCGAGGACGAGCTCAACGTGGATCGCGTGGAGGCCACCGACGAGCTCGGCGACGTGCTGGCCTACGAGCTGGTCCCCAACTTCAAGCTCCTCGGGCCCCGGATCGGCAAGCGAGTACAGGATCTGCGGGCGGCCATGACCTCGGTCGATGGGGTGGCAGCAGCAGCCGACCTGGCCGCAGGGCGACCCGTGGTGGTGGCGCTGGCCGACGGCCCGCTGGAGTTGAGTGCCGAAGAGGTGGAGCTGCGCGTGCGGGCCCAACCCGGGTTTGCCGTGTCGCGTGACGGGGCCGAGGTGCTGGCGCTCGATCTGGCCCTCGACGACGACCTGCGACGTCGGGGACTGGCCCGCGAGGTCATCCGCAACGTCCAGGACCTGCGCAAGGCCTCGGGCCTTGAGGTCTCCGACTGGATCCATCTCCACCTGGTCGGCCTCGATGACCTGGCTCCGCTGTTCGATGCCATCGGGAGCGAAGTGCTGGCCCGCACGGTCTCGTCAGTCCCACCGACCGACGCTGGCGACGGGACGGCCATCGATCTCGACGACGGCGAGACGGCCCGTCAGGCCACGGCATGGGTGGCCAAGGCATGACCAGGGGCGACCGGGCATGACCAGGGGCGACCGGGCATGACCGGAGCCGGTCCAGCGACGGGCGCGGCCTGCGTGCTGGCCGTCGACCTCGGGACCGGTGGGCCGAAGGTGGCCGTGGTGACCGAGACCGGCCGGATCGTGGCCCATGCCACCGAGCCGGTCGCGCTCCACCTCCTCGATGGGGGCGGGGCCGAGCAGGACCCCGAGGAGTGGTGGTCGGCGATCTGCCGTGCGGCCCACCGAGCGCTGGCTGATGCCGGCCCGGTGGACCTGATCGGAGTCGGATGCACGGCTCAGTGGTCGGGGACGGTTCCGGTCGATGCGGCAGGAGAGGCCCTGATGCGGGCCATCATCTGGATGGACTCGCGTGGCAACACTGCTATCCGCAAGGTGGCGGGCGGGACGGTCAACGTGCTCGGCTACGACCCCCGCAAGCTCATGCGGTGGGTGCGCTCCACGGGGGGTGCCCCAGGGCTGTCGGGCAAGGATCCAGTGGCCCACATCTTGTTCATCAAAGACGCCTTCCCCGACATCTACGCCCGCACGACCACCTTTCTCGAGCCGGTCGACTATCTCAACCTGCGGCTCACGGGGAAGGTGTCGGCCTCGTACGACTCGATCGCGGCCCACTGGGTGACCGACAACCGCAACATCGACCGTGTCACCTACGACACCAAGTTGCTGGAGTGGACCGGCCTCGACCGGAATCGGCTGCCCGACCTGGTACCCCCGGGGAGCATCGTGGGCGAAGTGACCGACCGGGCCGCCGCCGACTTGGGCATCCCGCCAGGTCTGCCGGTCGCTACCGGTTCCGGCGATGTCCACTCCGCGGTCTTCGGATCGGGAGCCGTGGGTGACTTCGAGAGCCACCTCTACATCGGCACCTCGTCGTGGATCTCCGGGCACGTCCCGTTCAAAAAGACGGCCCCGACCTCCAACGTGGCCTCCATCCCAGCCGCACTGGCGGGCAGTTATCTCATCGCCGACGAGCACGAGACGGCCGGTGCCTGCCTGACCTTCGTACGGGACAACCTGGGGCTCGCTCCCAGCTTCGAGGCCATGAACGAAATGGTCGACCGGGTGGCCCCTGGTAGCGGTCGGGTCCTGTTCACTCCGTGGCTGAACGGCGAGCGATCACCGGTCGACGACCACACGGTCCGGGGCGGGTTCCAGAACCTGTCGCTGTCCACCACCCGCGACCAGATGGTCCGGGCCGTGTTCGAGGGAGTGGCCTACAACTCGAAGTGGCTGCTCGACGCGGTAGAGGAGTTCGCTGGACGGCGTCTCGACTCGCTGGCTTTTGTCGGCGGCGGTGCCAACTCGGACCAGTGGTCCCAGATCCATGCCGACGTGCTCGGACGGGAGATCCGCCAGGTGGCCGACCCGGTGCTGGCCAACGTGCGGGGGGCCGCGCTGCTGACGCTATTGGCCCTGGGCCGGATCACCCTCGGGGATGTCCCGGGCATGGTCGAGGTCAAGCGCACCTATCAGCCCGATCCGGCCACGGCCGCCGAGTACGAGCTGCTGTTCGGCGAGTTCGTCACCCTCTACAAGCAGACCAAGGGGATCTTCAAGCGCCTCAACCGGTTCTAGCGGCAACCGGCCTGACTCGAGCCCCCGGGCCGACTCGACCGGGGCCGAGTTGACCCGGGCCGACCCGCTTACGTCAGGGGCGGGTCCATGGGGGGACCCATGTCGTCCGACTTGGCTCAGGGAGCAGGAGCCCAGGGCTCGGGCTGGTCGACAGGACCGACTGATGGGACCGGCTTCGGTCGGCGGATGCTGCCCTCGGCGCCAGTGCCGACATAGAGCAGGTCGAAGGCCAAGGTGTGCAGCGCACTGGTCGACGTGGTCCAACCAGCCCGCCGGTCGATGGCCGCGCCAATGGAGGGGAAGAACTGACGGAAGGTCTTGCCCGGCACCTTCAAGACGTGCAGCAGCAACGAAATGTAATACGCGGCCAAGTAGCCCAGAGTCTCGAAGGTCCCGCCGAACACCATGACCTCACCCTCGGCAAACAGGGGATCGCACAGGTGCTTGAGGCCCTGGGCGGTAAAGCGCCAGTAGTCGTGGTGGTCGTGGCGAGGCACGGCCGAGGGAACCGACAGCAGGATGGTGCCGCCAGGCTTGAGGACCCGGGCCAACTCGGACACCACGGCAGCCGGGTCGGGCACGTGCTCCAGCATCTCGAGGGTGATCAGTGTGTCGACCGAGTCGTCGGCGAGGGGGAGCATGGTGGCATCCGAGGAGAAGTCGACGTTGTCCAGGACCCTCAGGTCGGTGGCCAGATAGCGCGAGTGACAGTCGGCCTCGAACCGCCGCACCAGGGCACAGCCGACATTTACGACCAGCGCGTCTGCGCGAAGTCCGGCCAGGTGGGCCTGGATGTAGTCGTCGCGCCGCACGATGGCGTCGTGCTTTCCGTACTCACGGAAGGCCGATACCACGCGGGCAGCCAGACCCCGCGGTTCTGTGGACATCTGACACCCCCTGTTTCGGATCCGCGGCCCGCCCGGTGGCGGGCGTGCGAGAAAGAGTGATCGTACCCGGTCACCAGGGCATTTCGATAGGTCTGGTGGCCGAAATGTGCCCGAGATGCGATCGATCTAGCCCACGGCCCTTCCGACGACCAGAGGCGCATCATGATGCAATGCCATGATGTTATGATGATCTGATGCGGACGACGGTCACGATCGACGACCATCTGCTGGCCGAGGCGAAGGCAGTGGCAGCCAGCAGTCATCGCACCCTCGGCGAGGTCATCGACGACGCGCTCCGAGTGTCGCTCGCCCAACGTCCCACGGATCCCTCCAAATCGCCGCGAGTGAAGCTGCCTACACACGGAGGGAGCGGGCTCCGGCCCGGGGTCGACCTCGAAGACAAAGAGCACATGGCTGAACTGCTGGGTGATAACGAGGCGATGGATGCTGCTTCCTGATGTGAACGTGTACCTCTATGCCATGCGCGAGGAAAGCCCTGACCACGTTGCCTATCGGGAGTGGCTCGAGGAGAGCCTCGGCGGTGTCGAACCGGTCGGAGTCAGCGAGTTGGTCCTGAGTGCGTTCCTCCGGATCGTCACCAACCACCGGGTGTACAACGAGCCCACGGCAATGACTACGGCGATCGAGTTCTGCCAGGTGGTCCTCGATGCGCCTGCAGCCGTCCCCGTCCGGCCCGGACTTCGGCACTGGCCGATCTTTCTCGACCTGTGCCACCGATCGGGGGCGCGGGCGAACCATGTTCCTGATGCCTACCTGGCGGCGTTGGCACTCGAGTCCGGGGCAACGATGATCACCGCAGACCAGGGGATGCAGCGCTATGGCGGCTTGCGTGTGGCGCATCCACTGGGAATCTGAACAAGAAGCCCACCAGTCCCGTCTGACTAGGTCGTGCGACCCCGGGCCTGGTTGGCTGCGCTGACCACGGCGGCCAGCGAGGCATCCAAGATGCTCGAGTCCATGCCCACGCCCCACCAGGTGGAACCATCGTCGGACTCGGCCTCGACATAGGCCACCGCCGAGGCGTGGCTGCCCGAGGTGAGGGCGTGCTCGCTGTAGTCCTTCACCTCGAACCCGACGCCGAGGTCGGCTCGGAGTCCGCTCATCAGCGCGTCGATCGGTCCGTTCCCCTCGCCCATGACCGTGTGCGGCACGCCGTCGACGAGCAGTTGCGCGGTGACAGTTGTCCGGCCGCTACCGGTGGTCATCTCGCTCGACACGATGCGGATACCGGCGTCATCGGGCATGTACTGCTGGGCGAACACGTCCCACATCTCGCCGGGCCGGATGATCGTGCCGGAGCCTTCGGTGACGGTCTGGACCTGCTTGGAGAACTCCACTTGTAGGCGGCGGGGGAGGACGAGGCCGTGCTCGGTCTCCATGATGTAGGCCACTCCGCCCTTGCCGGACTGGCTGTTCACCTGGATGATCGCCTCATATGTCCGCCCGGTGTGGCTGGGGTCGATGGGCAGGTACGGGACCTCCCACAGGTCGTAGTCGTCCCCGAGCGCCTCGAATCCCTTTTTGATGGCGTCCTGATGCGATCCCGAAAATGCCGTGTAGACGAGGTCGCCGGCATAGGGGTGGCGAGGGTCGACAGCCATCCGGGTGGCGAACTCGGCCACCCGCCGCACCTTGTCGATGTCGCCGAAGTCGAGGGCGGGGTCGACTCCCTGGGAGAAGAGGTTCATGGCCAAGGTGACGATGTCGACGTTGCCGGTCCGCTCACCGTTGCCGAACAGGGTGCCCTCCACCCGGTCGGCCCCGGCCAGGACGGCCAGCTCGGCGGCGGCCACGGCCGTGCCGCGGTCGTTGTGGGGGTGCAGGCTGAGGATGACCGACTCGCGGTTCGAGATGGTCCGGCCGAACCACTCGATGACATCGGCGTAGACGTGGGGTCCGTACATCTCCACGGTGTTGGGCAGGTTGAGGATGATCGGGCGCTCGGGGGTGGGCTCGAGCACGGCCATGACCGCCTCGCAGATCTCCACGGCGAACTCGGGTTCGGTCCCGGTGAAGCTCTCGGGCGAGTACTCGTAGCGGATCTCAGTGTCGGGCAGGGTGGCCTCGAACTTCCGGCACAGCTGTGCTGCGTTGACGGCGATGTCGATAATCCCTTGGCGGTCGAGGCCGAATACCACCCGGCGCTGCAGGGTCGACGTCGAGTTGTAGAAGTGCACGATCGCCCGCTTCGCACCGCGCAGCGACTCGAACGTCCGCTCGATCAGCTCCTCGCGACACTGGACCAGGACCTGGATGGTCACGTCGTCGGGGATCAGGCCGCCGTCGATGATCTCGCGCTGGAAGTCGTAGTCGGTCTGGGACGCGGAAGGGAAGCCGACCTCGATCTCCTTGAACCCGATGTCGACCAGGGTCCGGAACAGCCGCAGCTTGCGCTCGGAGTCCATCGGGTCGACCAACGCCTGGTTGCCGTCGCGCAGGTCGACGCTGGCCCACTGGGGTGCGACGGTGCACTGGCGGTCGGGCCAGGTGCGATCCGCGAGTACCAGCGGCACGTTGGGACGGTAGAGGTGGAAGGGCATGGGGGAGACGTCGCACGGCATGGCCAGACGTCGTCCGGTGGTGCCGTCTTCGGTGGTGTGGTCGTGGTCACTCATCTGGTGCTCCCTTGGTGCTGCGGTGTCCGTTGCTCGCGGTGCGCTGCAGTGGTCCAACTCCGACACTGATCGGTTCCGGCCGACACCGGTGTCCGCCCATCAAAAAACCCCCTGGCCGGAGGCACAGGAGGTTGCGGGCGAACGCGATGTGGCGTTCGCTCTCAGGTAAGGAGGAGGTCCGTGGTCATGGCGTACATAGCCCCACCATCGTGCCAGCGGCGAGCCGGTGAGTCAAGGAGGTGTGCCCGGTTGGCACACCTCCCGGCAGATGACTGGCAGATGGCACCGTCGCCACTCCACCCGCAAGGCGTACCTAGATCCGCTCGAAGTTGCGGGCCAGCTCCCAGTCGGTGACGACCGAGTTGGACTTGGCCCACTCCTGGCGGGCCGTGTTGACCAGGTGGTGGTGAACCTCGGGCCCAAAGGCTTCGGCCGCCACCTCGCTCGACTCGAGGCTGGTGATGGCCTCGGCCAATGTGGTGGGGATCCGGGGCATCTCTGGTGTCCGGTAGGCGTTGCCAGTGAAGCCCGGGGCCAGCTCGATTCCGTGGTCGATTCCCCACAGCCCGCCAGCGATGGTGGCAGCCAGCGCAATGTACGGGTTGACGTCCGCTCCCGGTATCCGGCTCTCGATCCGGCGGCCGACCCCGTGGCCCACAGCTCGGTACCCGCAGGTGCGGTTGTCCTCTCCCCACGCCACAGCGGTGGGCGCCCACGAGTCGGGAACGTAGCGCCGGTACGAGTTGACGTAGGGAGCGAAGCACCAGGCCAGCTGGTCGGCGGCCTGGAGCTGGCCGGCCACCCACTGGGCCCCGACCTCAGAGAACCCCGAGTCGGTGGTGGTGCCGTCAGCCGGTGCCATGAGCGCCACGCCAGTTGTCGCATCCCACAGGCTGGAGTGGATGTGGCACGAGGATCCAGCCGAGTCCATCGACCACTTGGCCATGAAGGTTGCTGCCCGGCCGTACTCGCCGGCGATCTCCTTCACGCCGTTTTTGAAGACCAGGTGGCGGTCGGCTACCTCGAGCGCGGTGCCGTAGGTGATGTTGACCTCGTGTTGACCCATGCCGGCCTCGCCCTTTGACGATTCGATGGGGATTCCGGCCTCGAGCATCTGATTGCGGATGCGACCGATGATGTACTCCTCCCGGGACGTCTGGAGCAACTGGTAGTCCTCGATGGACGTGGCATGAGGGGAGAGCCCCTGCCACCGCTTCTGCCCAGCCTCGGCGAACGAGTCGAGGAAGAGGTAGAACTCGAGCTCGGTGGCGCACTTGACCACGAAGCCCCGCTCGGCGGCTCGTTCGATCTGGCGCCGCAGAATCCGCCGCGGCGACACTTCGACCGGCTCTCCGCTCATGGTGACCAGGTCGCACAGGACCAGGACCGACCCAGGGAGCCACGGAAGCGGGCGGACGGTCTGGGGGTCGATGACGGCGTTGAGGTCGCCGTAGCCGGTCTCCCAGTTGGTGAACTCGTAGCCCGGCAGCGGGTCCATGTCGACGTCGCAGGCCAACAGGTAGTCGCACACTTCGATGCCGTGGTCGAGTACGTGATCGAGGAAGAACGCACCGGTCACGCGCTTGCCCACCGGGCGGCCTTGCAGGTCGGGAAAGGCCACCACGACAGTGTGGACATCGCCGGATCGGATCTGGTG
>CAIVIS010000145.1 GCA_903906055.1 uncultured Acidimicrobiaceae bacterium | reverse complement strand
GTGAGTCCTTCTGCTCCAGTGCCAAGACCTTCCTCGCGGAGGACGGCCAAACCGGCCCCGATCAGTAGCGCTCGTAACTCCGTGCGTGAACGCCGAGGGGTGGTCGCAACGTGCCCGGACGGGTTCTCCGCTGCCATCACCGATCTACGCCTCCGCTGCAGCCCGCACGGCCGTCACGTGGGCCCATTGCTCCACAGAGACAAACCGACACGGTGAGGTAGGCCCAAGGCGCCGACTGTCCACCACGGCAAGACTGCCGCTGCATCAATGGATCGCCTGAGTCAAGGAATGTGCAGTCACTACATGGCACCCGAGTACTCCACTCTCCAGGTCCGCACCGCCCGCAACGTCCGCGGCCCCTAGGCCCTCACTCTATCCCTCCCAGCGCCAGAACCCCAGTCAGCCCAGTCAGCCCAGTCAGCCCAGTCAGCCCAGTCAGCCCAATCAGCCCGCTTTGCCCACGCTCCGGCTTCTACCGGTAGCCGAACCGGTCGGCGCTGACGACCACGCTGGATCCGGCGGCCGAGGTAACCGTCACATCGACGGTTCCGAGCACCCCGGGAGGTGCCACTGCGGTGATCTTGCTGCCCGAGACCACCACCATGCTGACTGCCGGGGTCGTTCCGAACCGCACTGACGTGGCCATGGCGAACGACGAGCCAACGATGTGGACAGTGGTCCCACCCGACGTCGGTCCGTGCGACGGTCCGATGTGCGTGACCGAGGGAACTCCGACGTTGTAGGCCAACGTCACGCCGGCCAGCGCCGGGATCGCCTGATAGGTGGCGAGCAGGTTCACACCGCTGATGCCAGGGAAGGTGATCCCTCCCGCTCCCGTGCCCCCCGTCACCTGATCGGCGACCAGAGATGCGACTGGCCCGCTTCCCCCCTTGGCATAGGTCGAAGATGACGGGGCTGCCCCGAGGGCCAGCAGGGCCTGGATCACCAGGGCGGTGGAGTCGGGATCGGTCGATCCTGGAGACTTGCCGGCGTTGGGCTCGTACCCCCAGCCTCCGTCCGCATTCTCGGCCTTCTTGAGGAAGCGGAGGGCGGACGCTGCCCTCGTGGCGCTCAATGCACTCTGCGCTGCGAGTCCCTCGGCGGCCAAGGCCGTCGAGTTGGTGTCCGGGCCGGCATAGTTGGCCGGCTTGCCGTCGCACGGGTTCCCCGCCGTGATGTAGCTGGTCCACCCGCCGTTCGGACACTGCTGTGCCGTCAACCACGTTGTCGCACCGGTCACCACCGATCCGCTGGTCACGCCGGCTGCGGCCAGTGCGGCCAATGCCAGCCCCTGGCGGTAGGCACCGTCGAATGTCGGGTCCTGGGAGCCGAACAGCCCGGAATCGGTTCCTCCGGACCGCTGCGTGGCCGCCAAGCGGGCCACCAGATTTGTGCCGCCGAAGTTCGTGGGCGACACCCCCAGTGCGTGGGCGTCCAGGATGAGGAGGGCCAGCTGACCAGGGCCATCAGCCCCGGCCACGGTCACGTACGCCGCCACGTGCCCCTCGAGGTAGGAGAGCGCAGCGGTGGCTTGGGTGGCGCCGACACCGGCACTGGCCAGGGCCAGGACGGTGTTGGCCGTGGCATCGAGGTCCGCGGTGCCCGAAACTACCGTCGAAGCGATGTAGCCCCCGGACCCGACCTGCCCGGCCAGCCAGGTGGCTGCCGCCTGGGCCGACGATGTCTGCGGTAGCGGCAGCGGGCTGACAGCACCTGCGATCGCTGATGGGGCGAGGGCAGCAAGCGCTAGGGCTGCTACCAAGGTGACTGGTCCGGCAATGCGTCTGATGGTCATTGGATTTCCTCCCGGGCGACACCCGGAGGACCGACGACCTGGTGGGGCCCCGACCATCCGAGCCCCCACCGCGTGTCTCGACGGATATGGACTCCCTGACGGTCTCCGGTATCCCGACTTGCAACGAGCAGAACTGCTCGTCGCCCACGGTTGCGGACCAGCGCCGGAATTTGACCGGCTTCCCCGAAGAACTGCCATGTAGCGCGTACTGCGCAACGAACCGTAGCACTGCCTCACTCCCCGACGTCGGGCCCAAGGTGCGGGGAGTTCGTGATCCGAGGATGGTGCGGTCACTCGATGATTGCTCGACGATCGCCCTCGGATCTACCCAGAAGGCGGGCTCCCGAGACCTACGTCGTCGGAGGTGCGGCCACAGTGCCTACCGCCATCACGATCAAGCCCACAGCGGCGATCAAGATCCGGAGCCGGCGCCGGGCAGGGCGGCGGGTATCGGACGAACTGGTGGCTCGCATCGTGATCCTCCTCTGGCTCGGCATCCGGGACTCCCCGGGGCCGGGCGGCTGACCTGCCCGGGCAGACCCTTCCACGCCCGGCGCCCAGGAACGGGGATGCCCTTCGGCACACGGTCGCACCATGGACGGCATCGGGGCGGGTAAATTGATCGGACTTGTGTGGGGCGGCGGCGATGTCCGACGGCGTTGTCCTTCCGTAGTCGGCGATGGCATCGCCCGCTCGACATGTCGGACGCGGAAAGGTGCAAGCCATGTTGGTTCGCTGGGGTATCCGGATCGCCATGGGCCTGGCTGGCGCAGGTGCCGGGATCCTCATTTCGGCAGCCGTGCTCCCTCGCCTCTCGGTGAGCATCAGCGCCATCGTCGAGACGACCGTCATCTTCTGGCTCGTCCACATCGCCGTGCAGTTCCTGGCCCTGCGGGTGCTGATCCGCCAGCCATCAGTAGCGCTGGCCGGACTGCTGGCCATCGCCTCCACCGTCATCTCCCTGGTCATCGTGAACCTCGTGGTGCCTGGCCTCCACATCCACGGAGCATCCACCCTCCTGTTCGCCACGCTCATCATCTGGGTGACGACGGCACTAGCGGACATGTTGGGGCGGCGGATGATCCGGGACCGTCGCCTGGACCGACGCGAAAGTCGGCGACAGGGGCGGCAATAGCGGCGGCGACAGGGGCGGCAATAGCGGCGGCGACAGGGGCGGCAATAGCGGCGGCAACAGGGGCGGCAACAGGGGCGGCGCAATCGCTGATACCGGCACAGCGGCAACCAGTTCGGAGCATGCGGAGACGGGCCACTACCCCATGGCGGCGGTGACCCGTCACGCCGAGGGGTGCCATTGCTACGGTGGCGCCATGTCCGCTCCGATCCTGCTCTGCACCGACGGGTCCGACCAGGCCATGGACGCCCTCCAGTCCGGTCTCGATCTCCTCGGACGCGCAGCCGCCTATGTCTTGGTAACCGTGGCCGACGCCCCAGACCCAGACATCTTGTCGGGCACCACACACCCCGGGTCCGACCTGTCCGCCCGCGAGTTCGACCTGGCGGTAGGAAAGGCGCACGAATCGGCCCGGAACGTTCTGACTGCAGCCGAGGAGCGTCTCGGGCTGGTCGAGGTCGAGGTGCGGGTCATCACCGGCGAGCCGGCCTCGGCCATCTGTCAACTGGCCCACGAATTGCAGGCACGGGCCATCGTCATCGGGACACACGGCCGCGGCGGGCTGACCCGCTCGCTGATCGGCTCGGTGTCCGACTACGTCGTCCGCCATGCACCCTGCTCCGTCGTGGTCACCCGTTCCGGTGCGGCCACCTGAGCGGCAATCGGTCGCCACGCCCACCGCTGGCACCACGACAGACCAGTTCGATCAGACCCACGTACCGCCCACAAGGAGACAGCCACCCATGCACGCACTCAGCGGCTACCTCGAGTTCCCACCCGACCAACGAGATATCACCCTCGCCGCGCTGCGCGAAGTCTGTGCCCGCAGCCGCCAGGATCCTGGCTGCATCGACTACTGGTGGGCCGAAGATGTCGAACATCCGGACCGCTTCCGCTTCTTCGAGTGCTGGGAGACCGTCGAGCACTTCGAGGCCCATCAGGCCCAGCCCTACGAGACGGCCTTCATGGAGGAGCACGTATCGCGGATTACCGGTGCCGATGCCCACATCCTCGACATCGACGGCCGCCGCTCGGTGATGGGCGGCTGATCCGGTGAGCACGGCTCGAGGAACGAGCAGATGGGACCCCCGGTGACCCGGCTGGTGCTGACCGGTGCCCATGTGGTGATCGGCGACGGAACGGTCCTGGACCACGCCACCGTCGTCGTCGACGGCGACCGCATCTCCTCGGTGGAGTCCGACCCGGCGCCAACCGCGGGTGATCTCCGCCCCGATGACCGGGTCATCGCACTAGATGGACGGACCGTCATGCCCGGGATGGTCAACTGTCATTTCCATGCCACGTACCACCGGCTCGGATCCGTGCCCGCTCCCTTCGGACTCGAGGAGCCCATGGCCATGCAGGTCGTGCGGGCCGTCCGAAACCTCGAGCGCCTGGTGCTGGCCGGGTTCACCGGCGCGGTGAGCGCTGGCGCACCGTTCGCCATCGACGCCTCCATGAAGACGGCCATCGACCGAGGGCTCATCATGGGGCCCCGACTCGTTCCGTGCAGCCGCGACATCAGCACCACTGGACATGCCGGGGACTTGAGCTTCCCGGCCCACTGGGAGGTCGGCGCCCTCGGAGCCATCCGACGCAGCGACGGCCCTGACGAGTTCCGCCGGTCGGTCCGCCAAGAGATCAAAGAAGGTGCGGAGATGATCAAGATCTTCGTGACCGGGGGCCACGGGACCATCGGCCCACGCGAGCAGACCGAGGTGTCAGCCGAAGAACTTGCCGCGGCCATCGATGCCGCCCACCAGCGCGGTGCCAGGGTGCGGGGCCACATCGCCAACAAAGAGGCGCTACTGATGGCGCTCGACCTCGGGATCGACATCGTCGACCACGGGGACGGGATGGACGACGAGTGCATCGACCGCCTCCTCGCCACCGATACGCCCCTGGTGCCCTCCATGCTCTTTCCGGCTCGGTTCCTGGAGTCAATGGGCGGTGCCTCCTTGGGGTTCACCGATGCCATGCGCACCGATATCGAGGCCATGGCTGCCGTCCTTCCGGTGGCCAACGCCGCCGGGGTCCGCCTGGTGCTGGGCGACGATTTCGGCGCGCTCGGGTTCCCGCACGGCCCCTACGCCGAGGAGATCGCCTACTACGTCGAGGAGATCGGAATCCCGGCACTCGATGTGCTCACCTGGGCCACCCGAAACGGTGCCGAAGTGCTCGGGATGGGCGACGAACTCGGAACGGTCACGCCTGGCAAGCTGGCCGACCTCTTGGTGATCGACGGAGACCCGGTGTCCGATGTCAACCTGCTCCGAGACCCGGATGCTTTCTTGGCCGTCCTCCTCGGGGGTCGGCTCGTCACTGACCGGCTGCCGTCTGAGCAGTTGCTGGCTGAGCAGTTGCCGGCTGATCGGCGCTGATCAGCGCCATGGACACGTTTTCCCTCATCGCCGCCGAACGCCTCCACCTGGCCGATGCCCTCGATCAGATCAGGCCCGACGACTGGGAGCTGCCGTCGCAATGCACCGGATGGTCGATCCACGTGGTGGCTGCCCATCTCAACGCCCCGTGGTCAGCATCACTCCCCACCGTCCTCCTCGCCGTCGCTCGAGCCCACAGCCTCGATGGCGGCTTCGACCGGGTGGCTCGCAATCTGGCAGCCTCGCTGGATCCTGCTGCGTGCATAGCTGGCCTCCGCACCCACGCAGGATCACGGTTCACACCTCCCGGATCCGGCCCCGAGGCCCCATTGACCGACGTCATCGTGCACGGAGATGACATGCTCCAGCCGCTGGGTCGTGCCGTCCCGGTCGATCCAGAGGCACTGGCCGTGGCGCTCGACTGGTTGACCAGCGGCCGGGCCAAGGCCTTCGCTCCCAAGGGGCGCGTGGCTGGGCTCGCTGTGGATGCCACCGACCTCGACCTGCGGTTCGGGACCGGATCCTCGATCGTCAGCGGCCCTGCCGCCGCCCTGTGTGCAGCGCTGTGTGGGCGCCACCAAGCTATCTCGCAGCTGTCCGGTGACGGTGTCGCCGTCCTGGCCTCCCGGTTCTGACGCCAGTAGGCCCGACCGGCCCAGTCGCCATCGCCAGCCTCACTTCTGAGGAGGCCATCCCTTCATGAGGTCGGACTTGATAGCCACGACCAAGAAGAAGATCACCGAGTAGAACACCACCACCAGCACCGTCAGCATCAGCTGCGAGTAGACGACGATAGCCACGACGACCAGGAATGCGTAGAGGAACGATGCCGCCCGACCCTGCCAGTTGAGGGGGCCGAATCCCACCTTGCCCCCCCGCTTCCCGAACCATAGATTGGCCTCGCGCTCATCCATGCTCATGCACCGCCCGACGCATGACTGCAGGCGTTCGAGGAGTTCGCGGGTGTGGCGGGCCGGACCATGGCGCATACGGTACTGCCACACGGCCAAGACCACACGGCCAAGACCACCCGATGACGCCGCGCTCGGTCGTCCGGATCGGTCAGGCGGAGGCCGCTCCGTCGACATCTGAGCGTCCTTCGTCGGGAAACACGTACTCCACCTCGTGGAAGGAGTCGGCATCGAGCACGTACAGCAACTCCAGCGGGTCGTCCCCGGTGTTCTCCACGCAGTGATGGGTCCCGCCCGGCACGAAGACCGTCGCCCCTCTGCCCACTGCATGCCATGAGCCGTCCAGTAGGACCCGTCCCGATCCACTGAGGACGAAGTAGACCTCGTGCTGATCGTGGCGGTGCTCGGCTCCGTCCACGGTCCCGCCCACAGGGACCTCCGCCACCCCTACGGTCATGCCAGCCGTCGGGGTCCGATCGGCGCTGCACAAGGTGCGCCACGACACGATCCCGTCCCACGCCTCGACGGGGGCCTCGTCCACATGGACGACGTAGGGGCGGATATCTGACTCCACGTGACCAGCATAGGCAGCGACATGTATGCCGATCAATGCACCCATCGGCTACCCCACCGTCACGAACAAGCCGCCCTCAGGTCGCGGACCGTCGTGGTCGGTCAGGAGTTCGTCGTGGTCAGTGAGAAGAGCCGCGGCTGCGGCCGCTGCCCGAGCTCGACCCGCCCCACTGGCTCTGGGAGCCCTGGCCGTTCGAGCCCTGGGCGCCAGCGTCCGGAGCCGGGCCAGGACCCGGGCCGGCTGGCACCGTAACGGGCGGTGCAGGGCTGGAAGTGGCCACGGGCGCATTGGCGGCGCTGCCAGCCTGGTCCGGAGAGTGCCGGGAATCAGAACCACCAGACCATGTGGGATTCGTCGTGACGGTCGCCGATGGCCCAGGAGATGTAGCGCTGTTCCAGCCCTGCTCTCCATGACTATGGCTGTCCGAGACGGCAGGCGCACCCGCGGCCTCGGGGGCCGGCGGGGTCGTGCCGATCACCACGAACAGGGCGACCAGATCGCCCGAGCTGTCGTTGGTACCGACGGCCTTGACGGTGACGCCAGGGACGATTGCCGCCACGGTGTCCGCACCGGGCATCCCTACGTACTTGGTGGTAGCTGTCACGACCATGGTGGCGGTCGCCCCTGATGCCTCGGTGACCACGACATTGCTTCCGGTCACCGTGCTCACGGTGCCAGACAGGAATGCGTGTGCCTGCCCTTCATCAGCTGAACCCGTCCACGAACCGTGACCGTCACCAGCACCGTCGGTACCGTGATGGTCCCCGTCTCCCTCATGGCTCGACGCAGCGTGTTCGTCGTCGACCTTTGGAGCAGTCGTGTCGTCGTCATCGGCATCGTCGCTGGGATTGCTAGGCGTGGAGGGCTGAGTATGGGCATCGACGAACTGAGCGTCGAGTTGCGACGCTTTGGCGCCGTCGCCAGCACCGTAGGCAGTCACTTTCTGGCCGACCAGGACTCCGGTGGCCGCAGTGCCATCCAAGGTGTACACCGTCGTACTCGTAGTCCCCACGGTAACGACCAGGCCCCCGAAGAGCTGCACGGCGAATGATCCGAGGCTTACCGACTGCACCGTTCCGGTCACCTGTGTCAGCACGATCACGACTCGTGCAGCGGTCATGGTGGTGGCTGTCAGCAGTGTGCCTGTTGCCGGCGTGACCCGGACCTGATCACCGGATACGACTCCGGTCGGGGCGGTCGGTGAACCGGTCTCGCCATAGGTGGTCGTGGAGGTGTCGATGGTGAGCACGGTGCCATCGGATTCGGTCAGCACGAAGCTGGTTGGGTCCACGGCACTGGCCGTGCCGGAGATCAGTTGTCCGGTGGCATAGGTGCCACCGGGGCCAGGGGCGGGGGCCGCCGGCACGGGCGGGGTACTGATCACGACGAACTGGGCATCGATCTGCGCCGGGTCAGCGGCAGTGGGCGCTCCATAGGCGGTCACGTACTGTCCAACGGTGACCCCTGCCTGCTTGGTGCCGTTCTCCCGGAACGCCGTCGACGCCGTGGTGTTTACCGTCAAGATGAGTCCGCCCTGGAGTTGGATGGTGAAGGAATCGGTGCCGACCGAAGCGACCGTGCCGATCACATGGGTCAGGACCACGAGGACCTTGGCGGCGGTGATGGTGGCGGCATGCGCCAGCGTCCCGGCGATCGGCGTGACGGTGACCTGTTCACCGACGGTCACGCCGGTCGGGGCGGTGACGGCCCCGGTCTCGGCGTAAGCGGTCGTGGTGGTGACATCGATAGTGACCGTGGTGCCGCCGGACTCGGTCATGGTAAAGCTGTCGGTACCCACTGAGGCCACTGTGCCCGACACGTTCATCGGCGCCCACTGCCACGTAGAGGTAGTGCTCGTCTGGTGAGTGCCCGCCGATGCAGCTCGAGCGCTGCTGACGCCGCCCAAGGCCAGTACGCACACGGCAGTGGAGGCTGCCATGACCACGGCCTTCCTCGAAAGTTTCCTCATGCTGATTGCCCCTTCTGGTTTGTCCTCGACAGCCACCGTCCCGCTGGATCCATCGCCTCGTTCACCGGCCCGCGACCTGTCGGCCTCAGGGGTTCGTGCAATGTGATCAGAGACCTGATCGGCGCGATCGACCGGTTACTTGAGCAATTCTTCCAACGCTCCAGGTCGGTGAGCCCTGGGACGACACCGGCACGGCATGACAAGGTTCCATTGTCAATGCACCTTGTACGCGGTATCATCCATCCATGAGCACGTCAGCCTTTCGAGTCTCCAATCGTGGCCAGATGGCGCTGCCGGTCGAAGCTCGAAAACGTTGGGGGTTGGAGGATGGAGGTTCCGTGGAGATCGCCGACCTTGGGAACGCACTTCTCATCGTGCCATCCGGACGAAACTCGCTGCCGGAACTTCTCCACCAGGCAGTCGAAGAGGCGGGCGGCTATGGCGCTCTTGTCGCGGAAGTAGCACGCGTTGAACCCGATCTGGCCTGAACGACCATGACGGGCGTCCTTGTCGACGACCATCTGCTCCTCCGAGTACTGCTCGGTCACGAGCCTGATGCGCTGCGTTCACCTGGCGAACGGCTGTTCACCACAGGCCTCTGGTATCACCGCCTCTGCCGTGCGTTGGCCGGGCCATCACTCACGGGAAACCTGTCTCGCAGGCTGGGCCACGTTCCCTCCGCTGTGGCCCGAAGCACCATCGGTGCCGTTGTTTCGCTGCCTCCAGAAATCGGACTGCTATCGCTACGCGAACTCGGATGGCCGATGTCCGAGGTTCTCCACGCCGGCCATCATCTCAACCTTCTCTCCCTCGAAGCGCTGACGGCAGCCCGTTCGATCGGTGCCGTGATCTGTCTAGCCAGAGATGACCGGAACAACCCATTGTTGGCAGCGGCAGCGGCCATGGGCGTCGAGGCCCGACTGCTTCCTTGAGTCACACGGTCGCACCTGAGTCACAAGACTTTCGGCCGGGTGCATCACAACTTCGTGGTGTCACGGTCACTGACACCCGGTATCGAAGCCCGTCCGCCTCAACTCGGCGACCAAGATGGCGTCAGTGCCCGAATCGGCGGCCAGTGTCTGCGCAGTGACCAGTAGGGGCAAGGCGGCCACCATCGGCGACGACGCCGGATCCCCTCCCCTGCCTGTCCCTTGAGGCAGCGGCATCTCGGCACGCAGAGCCGCTGTGTAGGCGGACGAGACAACTCCGTGGAAGCAGCCGATCGACGACTGCTCGGTCGCGACGTCCAGCAGCACGTAGTGGTAGATCCCTTGGGGATACCCAGGCACCGGCGAGTAGATCCCGTTGCAGGCATCGAGCTGGGTGGGACGCACCGTCTTGTCTCCCTCCGAGACGTTGTCGTAGATGCCGAAACCGTCAAAGGCGAACCCCAGCAGGGTAGGCGCGTGCGTCGATCTCCCCTTGGCCAGGTTGCTGACGATGCATCCCGGTAGACCGTGGTAGTGATAGGTCACAGGGCCGGGTGGCGGGGTGAAGTGACCATTGCAGGTATCGACGAAGGCGCCGGTGTGGCCGTCCTGGGTCAGTGTGAAGTTCGCCGACAGCGCCACGGTGGAGGCATCGGCCTCGTAGGCGTTGAAGAACAGCGCTCCGTTGACGGTGACACCGATCGGACCGAGGGCTGTAGTCGTCGCCTTGGCGATGTACTGCGGCATCGTCGGGATGGTGAAGGACAGCTGCGCCGGCCGAAAGAGGGAGGCCGAGGTGACCACCTTCGATGTCGCGGCTGTCGGGACGGCGGTGCCGAGGTAGGTCGGGATGGCGTAGTACTCGGGGAGTGTGGCTGCCGGAAGCCCGTCCGACGCGAACGTCCATGCGCCGTCCTTCGGGTAGGTGACGTGAGTGTTCGAACTCCACTGGGCACCGGTGATGGCTGTCAACTCACTCCGCGGGGTCGCAGGCACTACGGCGGGGTGAGTTGACGTCGTGGATGGGGCTGAGGCTTGCCCGCTGGCACAGCCTCCGAGGAGGCCGGCCAAGGCCAGTGCCGCTACCCCAGACCAGAGCACATGTCGCGCTGGCGGATGCATGTCATGAGCGCTCTTCGGCCCTTCGGGGCCACTATCGATCTTCACGTCTAGCGAACTACTGCGCTGGCGTGCCTGGAGCACCAGGATCTCCAGGAGGGGGACCGCCACCAGGAGGCCGGCTCCCCGGTGGGCCGCCGATCTGGATGCCTCCGGTTGGGTGTTTCCAGTCGACCGTTGCGTTGGCATTGAGCGGCACCTGCCACACCAGGCCGAGGCACATCTCGTCGGAGGTGCCATCGCCCCAGGTCACGAAGTGTGGGGCGAGCTTGCGCAGTTGCGGAAGCTCCTGGGCGAGCGCCGGGTTGTAGGTGCAACTGACCTTCAGCGTGTCGCCGGGTGCGACCTTGATCCACGGCGAGATGTTGTAGGCCTTCTGGTAGTCGAAGTTGTAGTGAGGTACGTCCATGACGGTCTTGGCCTGCGGAGTCCCCGCGTTGAGCGTGATCGATTGCGCGGTTCCGAGGAGGTGCATGTGAGGGGCCGCACGGACGATGTAGCCCGCCTTCCTGACCCTCCAGGTGCATGTCGTCGTGGTGCCGGTCGGCGGGTTGGCCGGGTCGTTACCGCAGATCTTTTCGATGCCGGCGTCGAACGTCGTCATGTAGGACCCGAAGCGCTGACTCAGGTTCGCCAGTTCGGCTGTGCGGTCGCAGAGCGGTCCGGTAACCCCAGTAGGACACGGCACATTGGGCACAGCGGCCAGCGGCTGGATCGAGGTCGGGCGGAGGTGGGTCGAAGCCGGCACGGTGTCGAGCTGCGCACGGGGGGCGACCGGCAGGGTGCCGGCCAGCAGGTTGTAGTGGACCTGCATGATGATGAGGCTTCCCTTGGGCAGCGGCGTACCCGTGGTCGCTGGCATCACGTCCTTGCCGTGCCCTGGTGCCCAGGCACTGAGCCACGGCATCGATAGGAACTGGGCGAGCCCCGTCCCGACCACAGGGGGTTCGCCGAAGCAGGTCCAGCCCTTACCGCCGTCGTTGGCTGTCTTGGCCTCGCGCACCAGGTTCGGCGGGACCAGGAAGAGGATGGCGTGATGCACCTCGGCCACCGACTTCCCCGTCCCCGGGAAGAACTGGCTCGACACGATGAATGAGTTCTGGGTGGCGTGGGGGTCGACCAGGGTGCAGTGGTAGTCGTCCGTGCCGCCGTTGATGGCCTGTGGGGTATAGCCCGTCTTGGCCTCCATGGTGAGGGTCGTCACCTGTGCCCCATCCACCGCGGCCGACGAGCTACTCGAGGAGCATGCGCTCACCAGAGCCGAGGTGATGAGGCAGGCGACAAGCAGCTGCCCTGTCCTCCGGAGTGCCGACACCCGTGCTGTCTTGCCTGTTTGCTGTCCCATTGCCATCCTCCGTTTTCGAGCGACAGCACGCAGAGTACCTTGTTACTTGTCGTTTGCCAAGTAACGCAGGCATGACCGCATCCTCGTGATGAATGTTCAAAACAGATCCAGAACGGTTACCTGTCCGGTGAGGTCGCCCGGCGCTCCGACCGGGAACCCCCTCAGGTCGACGGTGGAGCGATCCCCTGCATGATGATGTCGACCACTCTGGCGATGTAGGCGGCTGGATCCAGCGGGCCGGCCACCGGGTCGAAGGCATCGGACAGCGCCATGCGGGCGAAGGGAGCGGCAGCACCCTGCGCCAAGAAGAAGTACTCCCGGACGGAGATCGGTTGGATCTGCCCCGCCTGGGCCAATCGGTCCAGCAACGCCTTGATGCCAGCGAGGTTCGGTTCGAACACCCAGGCAAAGATGGAGTCCATGCGCTCCGAGCGCTCAAGGCTCTCACGCAGGATCAGGCGCCCCAGATCCTGATGCTGGCGTGCGGTGACGATGAACGCCCGTATGGACTCTCGCAGGATGTCGAGGTCGGTCGACTGGTGGGTCCGCTCGGCACTCAGGTATCGGTTGAACTCGGCGATACCCCATTCGACCGCCACCCGGTAGAGCTGCTCCTTGGAACCGAAGCGCTGCCGGACGGCCTCGTGGCTCAGCCCGAGGTCCTTGTTGAGGGTGCGGATCGACATTGCCTCATAGCCGGCCATGGCAAAGGCACGGAGCGCGGCACCGAGGATCTCCTCGTCTGTCCGGGTCTGGGGGCGACCCGTGGGTCTCTTCTCGTTCACACAGTCCCCCGTCATCGACACGGATGCTTCAGCAACTCTAACCCCGTCTCTTCACGGGTCCATTCGAGAGTGGCCTGATCTCATCATTCTGACGACTTGAGGACCTTGGTCGACGATTGCGACACAGTGATCATGACATTGGCGAACATTG
>CAIVIS010000144.1 GCA_903906055.1 uncultured Acidimicrobiaceae bacterium | reverse complement strand
GTCCGGTAGACCAGTACGTGGCGGGCCAACCCGGCCCCCACGGCCAGGCAGGCGGCAATGAGGGCCCGCATCTGCCCGGCACCTTCGCCGCCGCCGTCGTGCCAGTTGAGGTTGAGGCGGAGCGCGTCTTGGACCTCGGGAGTGGTGGGGCCAGCGAACCCCGGGGTTCCCGTCCCCATACCCGGATAGGTCGATAGGCCGTCGATGTCGTCTCGGGTGAGCCCGGCATCAGCCACGGCGGCGAGGCAGGCATCAAGCGTCAGGTCGAGACCGGTTCGTCCGAGGCGCCGTCCGACGTTGGACTGACCGATGCCCGAGATGACTGCTCGGCGCTCCAGCGGCTCCTCGGAGGTGGTGCTCATGCCCGGACTCCTGTCGCCGGTCGGAACAGCGGCAGATAGACATCATCGTGCTGGTCGAAGACGACATCGACGGCCATGCCGGTGCGGACGTCCTCGATAGCCACGTCCACCAGATTGGTGGTGAGGCGCACCCGCTCATCCTCCTCGATAGCCACCAGGCCGATCAGGTACGGACCGCTTCCAGGGATCCACTCTTGGACGTTGCACGTGTAGGCCACCAATGTGGCCCGGCCGCTGACGACCTCGGGGGCCAGATCGGCCGCCAGACACTCGGGGCAACGCGGTGCTGGAGGATGGACGTAGGTCTGGCATGAACGGCACCGCAGAAACCGGAGTTTCCCGTCAGCGCCACTGGTCCAGAAGAACTCGTTTTCGGGCTCGAGCCGGGGTAGCAGGCGCATGGCCGGCCCCCGTACCGGTAGCGCGGTATCGCCAGCCGACTCGTCGGCGCCGGGGGTCACTTGCGGCCCAGGACTTCCGGGTTGACGATGTGCAGCGGTCGAGCACCGGCGAGGAGTCGGCACAGGTCTTCGGCGATGATCCGGGAGTGATTGGCTTCGGTGTCGTAGGTGGCACCGCCGATGTGCGGAGTGAGCATCACCGAGGGGAGGTGGCACAGCGGGTGGTCCGGGGCCAGGAACTCGCCCTCGAAGTGGTCGAGCCCGGCGGCTGACACCTGACCCGAACGGAGGGCCTCCACTAGCGCATCGGTGTCGTGCAGCGCGGCTCGTGCTGAGTTGAGGAACACGACACCGGGGCGCATGGCAGCAAACTGGGCGGTACCGATCATGCCGGACGTCTCGGGGGTGACCGGGGCATGCAGCGATACGACGTCGGCACGTTCGAGCAGTTCGTCTAGTCCTACCGTCGGTTCATCGGCGTAGGGGTCGTAGGCGATGACCTCCATTCCGAGTCCGCGCAGCCGCCAGCGCAGTGCCCGGGCTACCGCACCGAGTCCGACGAGGCCGACGGTCTTGCCCGCCAGTTCCCATGCCCGGAACCGCTGATAGGGGATGGTGCCGTCTTTGTAGATGTCGCCCTTTCGCACATCGGCATCGGCGTCGAGCACCTGACGGGTGGCGCCGAACAACAGGGCAATGGTGAGTTCGGCCACGGCATCGGCGTTGCGTCCTGGGGCCCGCATGACGGGCACCCCCGCCTCGGTGGCGGCAGCGACGTCGACGTTGTTGGGGTCTCCTCGACAGCTCGACACGGCCACCAGGGGCAGATCGAAGAGGGGGCCGGCGCACCGGTCGCTCTCGACCACGGCGATCGTGGCGCCCTCGCTCTCCATCCGGTCGGCCAGCTGCTGGGCGTCGTAGATGCGCAATGTGGGCTGGTCGAGCCAGGAGTCGAGCGTCAGATCGGCCAACTCGCCGAGCAGATCGAGCCCTGGACCGCGGACTGCTGCGGTGACCAGCGCCTTGGGTCGTGCCATTGGCATACGGTTGCCCTCTCCCCTGGGTAGCGTTCTGACCGTCGGGGACAGTAGCACCGACACGAGGAGGACGACCGATCTTGTCGCACCCAGACGAGCAGACAGCGGGCCCTTCGACCCGTCCCCCCGGCGCACGGTGCACCATCGGGATCGATGTGGGTACCACTGCGGTCAAGGCGGTGGCCGTCGATGACGAGGGCCGGGTGGTGGCCCGGGCGCGGGTTCCCCACCGGGTGATAGCGCCTACGCCTGACGTACTGGAGCATGACGCGTTATGGGCCTGGCGGCGCGGCCCTCGCCGCGCGCTGGCCCTGGTGTCCGGGGCTCTCGATGGTCCGGCGGCTGGGGTCGTGATCTCGTCGATGGTCCCCTCCATCACGGCAGTCGATGGCAAGGGGGTACCCCGCCTGCCCGGCCTGCTGTACGGCGACGTGCGAGCCCGCGACGACGGTCCCGACGGCCCGGTGGCCCGCCCCGGTGATCACGGCGGGGAGCGCGAAGAGGGCCGCCGGATGCTGGAGTGGGCGGTGAGCGAACTGCCGGGGCAATCGGGGTACTGGCCGTGCCAGGCCGTAGCCACCCACGCCCTGTGCGGGGTGCCTGGGGTCGACTCGGCCACCTCCACCTCGTTCGGGAGCCTCATGCGCAAGGGCCGCTGGGACGGCGACGTGCTTGCCGGGCTCGGTGTCACCGAGGGTCAGTTGGCGACGATCGTTCCGCTCGGACAGGTGGCGGGGACGCTGGCCAACTCGCCCACCGTGGTGGGCGGGGGATCGATCGATGCCTTCTGCGAGCAGATCGTGTCGGGGGCCGTCCGGCCGGGCGATGTGCTGGTCATCTTCGGGGCCACCCTCGTTGTATGGGTGGTGGCCGAGGAGTGGATCGAGGTAGAGGGGCTCACTTCGTTTCCGAGCACGGTGCCTGACAAGTTCATGATCGGCGGACCGAGTAACGCCGGTGCGCTGTTCGTGGACTGGGTGCGCTCGGTGACCAAGGGTCCGGCCCGGCGGAGCAAGGCGCCTTCGCGCCCCAGTGACCTCCGTGCCAGTGACTCAGCCCGGGTGCCGGTGTGGCTGCCGTACCTGCGCGGAGAGCGCACGCCGTTCCACGACCCGGGTCTGTTGGCCAGCCTGCACGGGCTCGACATCGCCCACGGTCCCGACGCCGTGGTGCGAGCCTCCTATGAGGCATCTGGTTTCGTCATTCGACGATTGGTCGAGCGATCAGGGCTCCAGGCCCGCCGCATCGTGGCCACCGGTGGTGGTTCACGTTCGGTGGCTTGGATGGAGGCCGTGGCCGATGCCACCGGGCTGCCGGTCGACACGGTGGCGGTACCCGAAGGGGCTGCACTGGGGGCGGCCTTCCTGGCCCGGATGGTCGCCGGGCTCGAGTCCGATTTCCAGGTGTCGGGGTCGTGGGCCCGCACCGGCCAGCGCATTGAACCCGACCCTGCGTGGGCCGCCGCCGCCGATCGTCGCTACCGTCTGTTCGAGGCATTGGGCCCGGGTACACCGTCGCCCGACTGAACACGCGGCCGGTCTAGGTGACAGGCCGCCCGGGTCGGACTAGGTGGTGGTGGGTTGGAACGTCACCTTGATGGCACCACTCTTTTCGGGGTGCGACAGGGCACCGAGCGCCCCCCACCAGTCCTCGAGTGGGAACCGGTGGGTGACCATGTCGGTCAGGTCGATCCGCCCGTCGACCACCAGGTCTAGGTAGTGGTCGATGGCGTGGCGGCGCCGTCCCTCGAACTCCTCCATGGCGAAGGCGTTGGAGCCGATGACGGTGAGCTCCTTGAAGTACACGGGTGTCCACTCCCACCGACCGGGGATGGCCACTCCGGTGTAGACGAGCTTGCCCCGCTCGGCCAGGACCCGCACGCCCACTTCGAACGTCTCTGGTTTGCCCACGGTGTCGTAGACGACATCGATGTGCCCGGGGTGACACATGGGGAGTCCGTCGAAGGCTTGGTGCAGGACGCCGCCGGACCATTCGGCCAGGGCCTCGAGGGTGGCCAGCCGGGGTTCGTGCTGCACGACGATTGATGCGCCGTACTGTCGGGCCAGGTCGAACTGCGCCGGGAACCGGGCCACCACGGCCACTTCGACGTCGGGGTAGAAGGCAGAGAGTATGGCCACGCTGGTAAGCCCGAGAGCTCCGGCTCCGATTACGACCACCTTGCCGCCGGGCGGCGGCGGGTGGCGCACGATGGAGTGGAACGAGACCGAGAACGGATCGGCCATGACGGCGGCCGTGTCCGAGACGGCGTCGGGGACGGGGTGGAGCATCGAGTCGTGGGCGGCCATGAGTTCAGCCCAGGCACCGGGTGCACCGGTGACCACGCCGATGTGGACTCCGGGACCGATGTCACCCTTGGTGAACGACCAGCACATGTTGACGTCGCCGTCCAGACACGGGGGGCACAGCGGCACGATGCCCCGCGGGGCACAACTGAGCCACGGGTTGAGTACCACCCGCTGGCCGACCTCGAGCCCGCGAGCCTTCGGACCCAGCGACACGACCTCGGCCACCACTTCGTGGCCGGGCACGTGCGGAAGTGACGAAAAGGCAGCCATCGGGTTGTCGATGTCGCCGTCGCTGCAGTCACCGAGCACCAACTTGGCGTCGGATCCACAGATGCCCGAGAGGATGGGCCGGGTCACCACCCAGTCGGGGTTGATCGGCTGGGCATCGTCCATGTGATGGAGACCGAACGGCAGAGACGCCAGGTGCCGCTCGGTCTCGTCAGCCGGTGCTGGTCTGATTTCGGCCCTGTCAGGTCGGGATCCGAATACCAGGGCCTTCATCAGGACTCGTCCACCGACTTGTTGGACACCGACTTGTTGGACATCGACCGCATGGCGGCCACGAACCCGTCGAAGTCCTTGGTCTTCATCTCCACCACAGCGCGCATGTCTGGAACGTAGTGCTCGAAGTTCGGGCTGTCGATGGCGGCGAGTATCCCGGACGCCACTTCATCAGCAGGAGCCAAGGGTCCGTTGTAGTCGGCGGGGTCGTTGTCGGGCTGGTCCCAGATCTCGGTGTCGATGGCTCCGGGCAGGACGAGCCGGACGTTGACACCGGTATCGACCAGGTCGGCGGCCAACGACTCACTCCATCCGGCGAGGGCGAACTTGGAGGCGCAGTAGGCCGCTTCGTGGGTGATCCCGAGCCGACCGCCGAGGCTAGAGACGTTGACGATGGTGCCCGTCCCGCGCTCGAGGAGCCGGGGGAGCAGGGCCACGGTGATGGCCACCGGCGACAGATAGTTGACCACCATGGCCCGTTCGACTTCGGCCATGGTGAGGCGCTGCACCGGCCGCCGCAGGGGGATACCGGCGTTGTTGACGATCACGTCGATCGGCCCGATCTCGTCCCAGATGGCCAAGGCCAGTTCGCCAGCAGAGCCGGGATCGGACAGGTCGGCCGACCACCAACGCGAGTCTGGGGCACCCCGGCGGCACTCCTCGGCAACCTCCTCGAGCCGGTCGGCCCGACGGGCTACGAGGGCCACGGTGGTCCCCTGCGAGGCGAACATGCGCGCCGTTGCGGCTCCGATGCCTGATGAGGCACCAGTGACCAGTGCGGTGGTCACTGGTCTTCCGTTACAGCGGATCGGTCAGCCGGCGGACAGGTCATCGGACGAGGTTAGACCTTCCCACCCGGCGGGCGGAGGGTCGAGCCGCCAGTACTGCTCGGGGGTGTTGGCGTCCAAGCGCTCATCGAGCAGGTGCTCTTGGCGCAGTTGGGCCACTTGGCTGACGTAGCACTCAATGGCCAGCCGCTTGGCTACAACATCTGTCACCATCGGGACGATGGCCGGTGTCGGCCACAGTCCGCGACGAAAGAGCTGGGAGACCCGCCAGGCGAGTAGCCCAGGCAGGTGTGTATAGCCACCATCCTGGTAACAGAACCAGGTCGGCCCGCCACCTTCGGAACTGAGGGACAAGCGGGCCAGGAGACCGGCCTCGTGAGTAAGACCGTGGTCGGGATTGGCCAGCCCCATGGGCAGGAATACTGCCGTGGCGCCGGCGCCTCTGATGGCTTCGATCAGCGCCTCAGTCACTTTGCCGGTTTCGGGGCGCACGCCGGGGGCGAGGTACTGGTGGTCGGCGAACTCGAGCCACACGGGCGTGGCCCCTAGCACGGCCATGGCGGCACGGTCTTCATCTCGACGTATCGCCACCACGTCGTCGCCGGCGGTGAACCCGCCAGCGGCGTCCCACTCGGACATTGGGTCGGGGTAGGCGTCGGGACGACCGGCCATGACGGTCACCACCGTGCTTCCCGGGTGCGACAGGAGCAGATACGCAGTGCTGAGGGCAGCATCGTCGAAGTGCGGGGAGACGACCACCACCCGGTCGAGCACACCATCCTCCAAGAAGCCCCACATGCGCCGCATGTCCATGCTGGGATCGTACCGGCCAGTACCGGCCAGTACCGGCCAGTACCGGCCAGTACCGGCCAGTACCGGCCTCAGCTCAGGGCACGCCGATTGAAGCCGTACATCCCGACCACCATGAGCACGACCAGGTAGGCGGTGCCGACCACGAAGCACGCCCAGGTGGCGATATGGGGAACGGTAGGAACCATGAGCCCGCGGAGGCCTTCGCTCACGTAGGTCATGGGGTTGAAGGCCGATACCACCTGGAACCACCGGAGGTGGCTGAGGGAGGGCCACGGGTACTGACTGCATCCGGTGAAGATCAACGGAGTCAGCACGAGCGCGAAGGTGACGTTGATCCGATTGGGAGGGACGAAGGTACCGAGGATGAGGCCCATGGCCGCACCGAGCAAGGATCCGAGCACCATCATCGTCACCACGGCCACTCCGGTCGAAGCCTGCCAAGGGATCGATCCGAGGATCCAGACACCAATAGGGAACATCACCAGGGCGGCGACGAATCCGCGAATGGCGGCAAACACCACCTTCTCCACGGCGACGGCGCCCACGGGTAGTGGCGCCAGGAGGCGATCTTCTATCTCGTTGCTGTACGAGAACTCGATGACCAGCGGGAGTGCCGTGCTCTGCAGCCCAGTCAGCACGGCAGCCAGCGCCACCAGTCCCGGGAAGAGGACGTCTTGGTATCCGGCCTGGGCATAGCCGAGCTCGGTGAGGACCTTGCCGAACACGAACAAGAGGAAGAGGGGCTGCAGGATCACCTGGGCCAGGAAGATGGGGAACTCACGCCCGGTGACGAACAGGTCGCGCCGCAAGATGGCCATCCCGGTGCGCCACGGTCCCCATCGGGCAGCGGGCCCGAGCGACGACGTCACCGGAGGGGGCTGTGCTGCTGATGGGCTGGACGTCACTGGTCCGCTCGGCACGGTCATCGCAGCGCTCTCCCGGTCAGGTGGATGAAGACGTCTTCGAGGTTGGGCTCACCGAGGCGCACATCGGTGAGCCTGGCGCCGGCGTCCGCCACCACCGTGGCTACTGGAGCCACGAACGAGGCGGCTTCTCCCTCGACGTCGATACGGAAACGGAGGCCGACTCCGGACGCGTCATCGATCTGGTCGACGGCACGGACTCCGACCAGGGCACCAAGGGCCACGCCGAGAACCAGACCGAGGGAGGTAGCGTCACCGGTCGGCCCCGGCTCGACCGTGCAGTCGAGTGTGCGCTGGCTCTGCATACCCCGCACCAGCTGCTCGGGGGTGTCGAGGGCCAGCAGGGCGCCGTGGTCGATGATGGCTACCCGGTCGCTCAACGTGGCGGCCTCGTCCATGTCGTGGGTGGTGATGACCACGGTCGTGCCCGCCGCCTTCAGTTCGGCGATCTTCTCCCACAGGAAGAGGCGGGCGGCAGGGTCGAGTCCGGTCGAGGGCTCGTCGAGGAAGAGGACAGACGGGGCGTGCATCAGGGCCCGGGCGATCATCATCCGCTGGATCTGTCCACCCGAGAAGTCGTCGGGACGCCCGTTAGGACGGTCGGCCAGGCCGAACTGTTCCAAGAGGGCATCGGCCATCTGGTTGCGGGATGCTCGAGGGACACCGTGGTAGCTGGCGTGGTAGGTGAGGTTCTGGCGGACCGACAGCGAGCGGTCGAGGTTGTTCTGCTGGGGCACGACACCGAGGACCCGCCGGGCGCCGACAGGATCGGCGGCTACATCGACACCGGCCACCACGGCCCGCCCGCCGGTGGATCGGATCCGGGTGGTCAGGATCCCGATGGTCGTGCTCTTGCCAGCGCCATTGGGACCCAGGAACCCGAACACTTCGCCCCGTTCGACTTGGAAGCTGACGCCGGCCAGCGAGTCGACGGGCGCCTTGGGGTAGCGCTTGACCAGTTCGTGGACCTCGACGGCGAGGGAGCCGTGACCCACGGGGCGATGGTCTGATGGACTGGCTGTGGACGCCCCTGGTGCAACGTTGCTCATGCCCTCGTGCTCCTTTGGCCGGACTGGGCGCCGGACTGGGCGCCGGACTGGGCGCCGGACTGGGCGCCGGACTGGGCGCCGAACTGGGCGCCGCCAGCGTGCCCGGGAGCGAATCTAGGACGACGATCGGTCGAGGTGGGAACTCGACGACATTCGGGCATGGGGGCACTGTAGGGGGTACACGCGTGCTGCGCGGGTGTTGCACCAGGCGGTGCATCTTGGGAGGCCACGATCTATGGTGGCCCCGAGGTGACCGCTCGGGTGGGCGTACTGCGTTCCGACCCGGATCCAATGGGGGAGGCGACGTCGTGTCTGAACTGCCCGAGTCGATGTCGGCTGCCGTCTACCAGCGGCCGGGAGTGGTGGAAGTGGAGATCCGTCCGGTGCCTCGACCTGGGCCTGGTGAGGTGCTGGTCGAGGTCGACCACTGCGGGATCTGTGGATCCGATATCCACCTGCTGTTGGAGGGCTGGGCGGGAAAGCCCGGTCTGATCGCCGGCCACGAGTTCACCGGCAGTGTGGCAGCACTGGGTGTGGGCGTCGGCGACTGGACGCCCGGAGAGTCTGTCGTTGGAGGCCCGTCGGTGCGCTGCGGCCACTGTCGCCGCTGCCAAGAAGGTAAGCCCGCCCAGTGCGAGGAGCAACGGTCGATCGTGGCCGGAGCTGACGGAGCCTTCGCCGAGTACGTAGTGGTCAACGCTGGATCCCTGATCCGTCTGCCGCCCGGACTCACCCCCCGCCAAGCGGCACTGGCCGAACCGCTGGCCGTAGCCCTGCACGGCATCACTCGGTCCGGGGTGGTGATCGGCGACACGGTGATGGTGATCGGTGCCGGTCCCATCGGGGCACTGTCGATCGCGGCACTGGTGGCCCGGGGCATCGGGCCCGTCATCGCCGTGGAACCGGGGGAGCGGCGCCGTCAGCTGGCCCGACAGCTCGGGGCGAGCGAGGTCCTTCATCCGGACGACCTGGCCACGTTCCCGGCATGGGAGCCCGAACGCCAGTCCGACCGGGCCGTGCATGTGGTGCTCGAGTGCTCGGGCCACCGCTCCGCCATGGAGGCTGGGTTTCATCAGCTGCGTCGGGGCGGCACGCTCTGTCTGGTGGGGGCGGGGATCGAGCAGCCCAGCTTCGACCCCAACCGGTTCATTCTCAACGAACTGACTGTGGTCGGATCATTCATCTACGACCTCGGGGGGTTCGAGCAGGCGCTCGCCCTGCTGGGCCAAGACGGTTTCCCGACCGACCTGCTGATCGAGTCCGACGATGTGCCCCTCGAGGGCCTGTCCGACGCACTAGCCGGGTTGGCGGCGGGGCGGTTCGCCGGCAAGGTCATGGTGGCGCCCGGGGCGACGGAAGGACCGGGAGACTGATGGCGCACGAGTACTACCCGTCGGGGACGCCACGGCTGAATCATGTGGCCATCAGCCTGCCGGCTGACCACCTCGACCAGGCCCATCGTGATGACCTGTGCCGCTTTTGGGGCGGCGTGTTCGGATTCGACGAGCTGGCGGTGATGACCGAGGACCGCCGGCGCCTGGTGCTGGCCTGCGTCCACTGGGACCAGTTCCTGTTCATCGTGGCTGAGGACGAGCCGATGCGCTGTCCCCCCATGGACCACTTCGGGTTCGCCGTGGGGTCGATGGAGGAGCTGGTCGGGGTACGGAACCGGGCCGTGGACTTTCACGACCAGGACGATCGGGTCGAGATCATCGACGTGACCTCTGACGACCAGCAGGTGGTCATCATCCACTCGCTGTACGTGCGCTTCCTGCTGCCCATGATGTGCGAGGTCCAGTGGTGGGAGTTCGTCACATGAGCATCGGCTCGGGTGGTCGCACCAACGGCAGCGGGCTCGATATCGGTGTGTTCGTGCCCCAGGGGTGGAAGCTCGAGTACACGGGCTGGACCGGCCCCGACGCCTGGGAGCGGTCGGTGGCGCTCGCCTGTCTGGCCGAGGAACTCGGCTACCACCATCTGTGGGTCTATGACCACGTGGAGACCGTGCCCCGGCGTCGGCCCACGCACGTGTTTGAAGCATTCACCATGCTGGCGGCGCTGTCGCAGCGGACGTCGAGCGTCCGCCTGGGTCAACTGGTGACCTGCGCCTCGTACCGCAATGCCGGCTTGCTGGCCAAGGAGGCGGCCTGTGTCGACGTCTACTCAGGGGGCCGGCTGATCCTCGGGCTGGGTGCGGGCTGGTTCCACGAGGAGTACCACGCCTACGGGTACGACTACCTGTCCGATGGCCAGCGTCTGGCCGTGCTGGACGAGACGCTCCAGGTGGTCCGGAGGCTGTGGTCGCAGGAGACTGTCACCTTCGCCGGTACGCACCTGGCATTCGACGGCGCCTACTGCGACCCGAAGCCGGTCCAGACACCGCCGCCGATATTGGTGGGGGGTGGGGGAGAGCAGGTGACGCTGCGCATCGCCGCCCGCCAGGCCGACCTGACCAACTGGCAGGTCGGATTGGATGCCTTCGTGCGCAAGTCGGGGCTGCTGGAGCGCTACTGCGACGAGATCGGCCGGCCCTTTGCTGACATCACCCGGACCCACGGACCGGACTGCCGGATCTTCGACACCGACGCCGAGGCACGCGCCTGGTGCGCATCTGATGACGGGGGCGATCTGTGGGGCCACGGTGATCCGGAGGAGTACCTAGCGGAGAACCTGGTCGGTACGGTGGAGCAGGTGACGGAGAAGGCGCAGGCGTTCGTGGATGCTGGCTGCCGGGGCTTGATCTTGTGGCTGCGTGACTATCCCGAAGACGAGACGCTGCGCCGGTTCATGGCCGAAGTGGTCCCTCGCCTAGACGTCCCTGGTTGATCCGTCCTCGGCTGATCCGTCCCTGGTTGATCCGTCCTCGGCTCGATGTCCCGGGCTGATCGGCCCGGCTAGTTCGGCACCGAGCGCGGAGCTGGTGGGCCCTGCTCGTCGGCCAGCATGCGCCGGAGCGCTTCTTTCTTGACCTTGCCCGAGGGCGTCCTCGGCAGCTCGGCGATGACCCGGACCTGCTCAGGCCACTTTTGACGGGCCAGGCCCGCCGCTTCGAGGTGGCGCTGCATCACGGCGACATTGGAAGGATCGACAGTCCTATCAGAAGGATCAGGGGTGGGACCCAGCCTGACGAAGGCACAGACCTGTTCTCCTAGTCGAGGGTGGGGGGCAGCCACGACGGCCACCTCGAGCACTCCGTCCATGGACAAGACCAACTCTTCGACTTCGACAGCGCTGATGTTCTCCCCCCCACGGATGATGATGTCCTTCTTGCGGTCGGTGATGGTGAGGAACCCGGAAGCGTCGAGCACGCCGACATCCTCGGTCCGGTACCAGCCATCTTCATCGAAGAGGGCTGCCGTCAGGGCCGGGTCGGTGTAGCCCATGCAGCAGTCGGGGCCCCGGGACCAGATCTCTCCCGGCTCGCCATCGGGCACCGCCAGGCCGAGGTCGTCGAGGAGGCGGATCTCCACTCCCGCTAGTGGACGTCCATCGGTTGCTAGTCGCTGGTGCTCGGGGTCGGTGTGATAACTGCCGGTGATGGAGGGGTGCTCGGTGGAGCCGTACATCCGGACCAGCGACAGCCCGAGGTCCGTGGCCCGCTCGGCCACCGACAGGGGAACGGTGGAGCCACCGAGTCCGATGAAGTGCATGAGCTCGAGGTGCTCGTCGGTCCGATCCGGGTGGTCGAGCAGGCTGGTGAGGAAATAGGTGGCTCCCGAGCCGCAGGCCAATCGGTGCTCGAGCATGAGGGCGAGTAGTTGGGGTGGATCCCATACGTCGGTGAGATGCACCGGGTCGCCGTTGAGCACGGGGATGAGCAGGGCGCCGAGCATGCCCATGGCGTGCCCCACTGGTGCCCCAGTCAAGGTCTGGCGGCCACCAGCGGCCCGCATGGCGCCGAGCTGGCGCACCTCGGCGCCGATGGTCCGGTGCGTGTGGATCACTCCCTTGGGGTCGGCTGTGGTTCCCGAGGTGTAGGCGATGAGGGCGGCGGCGGTGGCCGGCACCTCTCGTCGGGCGGCCAGCGGTTGGCCGGACGCCTCGAGGGTTTCGAAGGCGAGGAGCCCGTCGGGCAGCGGATGTTCGGCCCCCACGACAACCACTAGGTCCACGCCGTCGAGGGCGCCGTCCAGACGCTCGAGCCCGTCAAGATAGTTGGTGTGCCCGAACGCCGCCGCCGTCACTAGGACTCGTACGCCGGTGCGCCGGAGGATGTACCCGACTTCCTTCGGCCCATAAAAGTGGACGATGGGCACCACCGTCGCACCCAGGAAGGACGCCGCATAGAAGGTGACGGCGGCTTCCACCCAGTTGGGCAGTTGGAACGCCACCGGGTCACCAGGCCCCACCCCTCGTTCGGCCAGCGCACCGGCCAGCTTCAGGGCCCGGTCCCGCAGGACTCCGAAGGTCCCTGTCCAAGGCCGCACCTGCGAGTGGATCCGAAACTCCCGGTCGGCGTGGCCAGCCAAGGCCTCGTCGAGCAGCTGTCCGAGCGTCCGCTCGTCCCACAGGCCGGCAGCCGTCCACTGCTGCTCGAGGTCGGCCGGCACGGTGCGTAGCGACCATCGGGACGGATCGGCGGGACCCGTCCCGGGCCGGGCGGCGCTCAAGCCCACGGAGGACGGACCGGCTGGGCATCGAGGACGTCGATGGAGACCATACGCGACGCCACGGGCGGTTCCGCCGGAGCGGCGGCCTTGCCCAGCGCAGCGATGTGGGCCTCCAAGTCGGACATGGTCTCCCACCGCTCGACCAGCCGCACCCAGCTCAGATCGTCGGCATCGGCCGAAAAGACATACTCGATGCACCCGATCTCGGCCCGGGTATTCGCTACTTGAGTGCCCTTCTCCTCTAAAAATCGCACGCGGTCGCTGGCGGCGACTTCGATGATCCCGAGTACGACGATCACGATGCATTCCTTCCTTGGCCAGCGGTCCCCGGTGGGTCCGGCCACCCTCAGGAGTGAACACTACGATGCTCGGTGTCGGCTGGCACGGGGAAGAGTGGCAGCACCAGCACCAGCACCAGCACCAGCACCAGCACCAGCACCAGCACCAGCACCAGCACCAGCACCAGCACCAGCACCAGCCGTGGCCGGAACGTGTTGTGGAGCAATGGGAGGGACCATGGAGCATTCGGGGTTTGCCGATCGGCCCGACTACCGGGTCGACATCGCCGCTCGGCGCAACCGGGTGACGGTATCGGTCGACGGCGAAGTGCTGGCCGACAGCGTGCGAACACTCCTGGTCGACGAGCAGGACCACGGCCTCGTCTTCTACTTCCCATTGGACGATGTCCGCCTCAGTCGCTTTGTCGCCGATGCCCGCAGCAGCGTCTGCCCGTTCAAGGGGACGGCGACCTATCGGCGTCTCGATGGCGCCGACCCCGAGGTCCTGATGTGGAGCTACAACGACCCTTGTGCTGAGGTCGCTCGGCTGGCTGGCTATGTGGCGTTCTACCAGGACGCGGTCGATCTCCGGGTGGGAGCGGCCGACCCGGTGGTGTCCGGCCGATGACGGCTGTTGGTCGACCGGTCGTGGGATCGAGCGTGGCCAGGATGCTCGAACTGTTCGATGTCGGGGTCGATGGGGACCATCGCTATGTCGGGACCAGCGACGGGGGCAACCGCCGGGTGGTCGACGGCAGCCAGCTGGTGGCGCAGGCGGTGGTGGCTGCTTCCAAGGAGCTCCCGCAGTACCGGGTGCGCTCGATACAGGCCATCTTCACTCGGGCCGTGGACGACGAGCGGAGCCACCGGTTGGACATCGACGTCACCCATCGAGGGAGGACCTTTGCTGGAGCCGTGGTCACGGTGCTCCAAGGTGACCGTCGCTGCGCCTCGCTCACGGTGCTCCTCGACACACCCGCAGACGATGTCATCCGTCACGCCTCGGCCCTGCCGACAGTCGGGTCTCCAGTAGACGCCATCCCTTTCGACATGCCCATGGACGGACGTGAGCTACGACTGGTGGGCACGAGTGACCCGAACGATCCAGACGAGGTCGGGCCACCGGTGCTGAATGCCTGGCTCCGGTACCAGCCGGTACCGAGCAGGGACGACCTGGCCCGGGCCCTCATCGCCCACTTCACCGGACACCTGTCGATCTCTACGACGATGCGGCCGCACCGGGGCGTCGGCACCGCGCTGGCCCACAAGGGTCTGTCTACCGCGGTCATGAGTATCAGCCTGACCTTCCATGACCCCGTCACCTGGGACGGCTGGCTTCTCTACCACCACGAGAGCACCCAGGTCGGTGGAGGGATGTCCTATGTGCGGGGCCAGGTCTTCACGGAGGAAGGGATCCTGCTTGCCTCGTTCTCCCAAGAGGGGATGATCCGGGCCTTCGGGGACGCTCCGGCCCCGGCCGGGATCCAGCCCGCCGCCATCCTGTGAGGTCTGTGTTCCTCACACCTGAGGTGCCGGCCAGTGGGTCCGCTCGGGCGAGCGCTCAACTGGGCGGCGGTGATAGGCGCGTGCCTACACTTCGTGGGTCCGTCCGAGCGGCGGCGCAGAGGAGGAACTGTTGATCATGGTTCGAGTCGACCCCCCGGCCCACTCTCCGGCCCACCCTGTCGCCAGGAATGTGCCGAGCCCCACGCCAGCCAGCCCGTCAGCCAGCACGTCAGCCAGCACGTCAGCGCCATGAAGTACGCACTGTCGCTCGGTGTCCTCAACCCCTCGGCCTGGGTGGCCGTCACCGAGGAGGCCGATCGTCTCGGCTTCGACTCGGTGTGGCTTCCTGAGCATCTCGTGCTCCCGGTGGAAATGGGAGGCAGCCCCCACTCCGGACAGGACCACCCACCGATCCCCGCCGATATTCCGGTGTTCGATCCGTTGGTGTACCTGGCCTTCTTGGCGGCGCGCACGCTGCGGATCCGGTTCGGCACGCAGGTCTACAACATCGGCCTCCGTCATCCGTTCTCCACGGCCCGGGCCGCGGCCACGCTCGACGTCGTCTCGGGAGGCCGTCTCGACTTCGGCATCGGCGCCAGCTGGCTCCAAGCCGAGTGGAGGTCGCTCGGGCTCGACTTCGACTCACGCGGGGCACGGGTCGACGAGGCCATCGAGGTGTGCCGACGGCTGTGGGACGAAGATGTCATCGAGCACCACGGCCGGTTCTTCGACTTCGACCCGGTGATGTTCGAGCCCAAGCCGGTCCAGCGGCCCGGCCCGCCGCTGCACATCGGAGGGGACGGACCGGCGGCGCTCCGTCGTGCCGCCACCGTCGGGGACGGATGGATCCCCATGAACCACAAGGTGGATGAGCTGCCGGAAAAGGTGGCCTTGCTGGCGGAGCTGCGCGAGCGAGCTGGTCGTCCGGGGCGCACGGAGGTCACCATGTCTGCGCCCTCGACCGATGCTGCCGGTATCGAGCGCTGCGCCAAGGCTGGAGTCGATCGGGTGATCGTGCGTCCGTGGCAGAGGACGTCGGATGCACTGGAGTCGATCGGTCGGTTCGCCGACGAGTTCATCCAACCATGACGGGTCCATGACGGGTCCACGGCGAGGGGAGGACAGATGAACGTCGGCCGCCTGATGGACCTCGCACTCGAAGCCGTCCCCGACCGCATCGCCCTAGTCGCCG
>CAIVIS010000143.1 GCA_903906055.1 uncultured Acidimicrobiaceae bacterium | reverse complement strand
GGTGAGTGACCCCGGAGTGACCCAAACGATCAGCGACCGCCAATGGCAGGCATACATCCAGGTCTGCTACCAGCGTGACCTGCTCACCGATGCGCTGCGGCTGATCGCCAGCGGATCGGTGGCCACCATCGCTGGCCAGCGGGAGATCGCCCGCATCGCCCTGGGGGTCGAGGCATGAAAGAAAATCGCACCGTTTCGCACTCGCACTTTGTCGCCACCGCAGCCCTGGACGGTGAGGGATGAGGCGGTGGCTGTGCATCCTGACCGCCCATGACTGGCAGGCCTTGGCCTACCCGCCGGCACGTCGCTGGGAGTGCATGCGTTGTCATCAGATCATCGAGGACGCCTTCGCCCTGGACGGCCCGGCGTGATTGAGCACGACCCAAGGGTGGCTCTTCGGTGTTACAAGTGCAAAGAATGGAAGATGCCGGATCTGTTCTCTGTGGACAAGCAGAAGAAGTCGGGACGGAAGTCGTCATGCAAGGCGTGCGACATTCTTGCCAAACATGCGTGGTATCACGGCGGTGGCAAGGACCGGGTCAACAGGAAACATCAGTTGGACCTGCACCGGACCAGAAACTATGGGGTAGATCAAGACGCTTACGAGATAATCAAGTCTGCCCAGGGTTCCCGATGCCGACTGTGCGGCATCCACTCGTCGGAAGCGTCAAAGCAGTTAGCAGTCGATCACGATCACGATTGCTGTTCCGGAGGTCGGTCGTGTGGTCAATGCATACGTGGGCTTCTCTGTGGCCCATGCAACCTGGCACTCGGGCATTACCAGTCGCTGGTTGCGAAAGCGGGACGAGACCGCATCGAGTCATACCTCAACGCACCCCGGATACCCATCAGCGACGCACGCGACACCACTGGCCAACTGTCATTGTTCACAACCATCGGGAGATCAGCATGAGAATCAAAGCCGACACCATGACCCGCAATCGTGACCGCATCACCGATGCGCTGGCCATGCTGCCCAACAACGTGCTGCTCGAGGTCGAACGTCGGGCACAGTACGACGCTGCCAACGATGGGTTCAGCACTGGCGGCTCAGGTGGTGGTGCATCGTCGGAGGTGTCCAGGCCGACAGAGCTGACGGCCATCGCCATCATCGAGGCACGCCAGCAGGCCGATCCACAGATGACAGCGTTCGTGATCCTGCAGCGTGAACTGGCACTGATGCGTGCCAGTGCCATGAGGATCGAGCGGGCCATGTACGTGATGCGCCACATCGCTGATGGCAGGCGTGGACGTGAGACATCGCTGCACAGTTGCCAAGCGTGTGAACGCAGCGATCTGGTTGACCGCCCGAAATCTGGATATTGCACTGCCTGTTATCGGGCATGGCTGCGAACTGCAGACAATGGCCAAGTGCGCCAGGATCGGCTCACGTTCGAGATCCATCGCAGAGCCGAGGATGTTGTCACCACGCCCTGACCTGGGCATCCACGATGTTGTCACCTGGTATTGGTACAATGGTTGTCAGGTTGCAGCGTCGTGTCCTACATGGGCCGACGCTGTCGTGCTGTGCGGAGGTCGATCATGCGACTACACCACGGCATCGATGCGCTGCTCCCTGCGTATCTAGACCCCGACATCATCGACGACGATGACGATCCACGGATGCACTCGCTGACCAGATTCGAGTGGCGCAAGATTCAT
>CAIVIS010000142.1 GCA_903906055.1 uncultured Acidimicrobiaceae bacterium | reverse complement strand
CGACGGCGCCCTGAGCCCCACGCACATAGGCGATGCCGTCTCCCTCGAGCTCGGCGATGGCCGCATCGAGGTCGTCCACGGCAAAGCAGACATGAGGGCCAGTGGGCTGAATCACATCGGTGCCAGCGTCGGCATCGACCAAGTGGATCTGCACGTCGGCGGCGTCGAACCAGTGCCCGTCCACACCGGCGATGGCTGGGCGGTCCTCGTCGACCAGGTGAAGCAGCCGACGGTAGAAGTCGACGGACTCGTCAAGATCGCCTTCCACGTTGACGCTGTGGTGGAGGACTCGCGTGACCTTCACTGCGGCCATCCATCAGGAACCACAGAGTGGGTGATCTGGCGGGGGTCGATGGCCTGGCGGGTATTGCCGGCCTCGTAGACGGCGAAGCACAGCTGCAGCGCTTTGATGGCCTCGGTGGCGCTCATCTCGGGGGGCACACCGTCGACCAGGGTGTCGATGAAGTTGCTGGATGCCCGACGGAATCCGGCGCCCCAGTCGGCGTCGATGTGAGGGAACGACGTGGTGGTCTGCTTTCCTTGCCTGCCTTCGTAGAGAACGACGGCGGGGAGGTCCAGCATCTGGCCGGTGCACCGGGTGACCCAAAGGAAGCCTTCGTCGCCTTGGATCTCGAAGAACTCGTCGGCTCCGTAGTAGTCACTACGCAGCCACATGGCCGGGGCGTAGCTGACGTCCATGGTGCCGAGGATGGACGGGTCCTCGTATGCAAAGATGGCGGCGCACGGCTCGAAGTAGTGGTCACGGCGGCGCACGGCGGCCTGGACCGACACGATGTCCTGGTCGAACATCCATAGTGCGACGGCGTACTTGTGGATCATGTCGTCGAAGAGGTGTCCGCCGGGACTGGTCTCGGTCATCCGCCAGAGGTAGCCGTCGATTTCGAGGCCGTTCTGAAACTCCGAGTCCGTCTGGCCCACCACGGTGCGCAGCCGGATCTGGGTGGGACGGCCGATCGCTCCCTCAGCCAGCAGCTGCTTGGCCAGCTCAAGGGGTGGGTAGTGGCGGAAGCACTCGCTGACCCGCAGGACTACACCGGCCTCGTCGGCGGCTGCCGCCATCGCCCGGGCTTCGGTGACGGTGTTGGCCAGTGGCTTCTGGCACGAGACGTGCTTGCCGGCTTCCACTGCAGCCAGCACGTGGTCATGGTGGAGGAACGTTGGGGTGAGGATCTCTACGGCGTCGACCTCGGGGTCGGCCAGCAGGTCGGCCAGATCGGTATAGGAGCGGTCGACACCCCAGGCACGGGCGGCCTCGGCGGCCCGACCCTCCTTGGGATCGCACACAGCCACCACGTCGCACCGGGGGTCTTCGAGATAGCCGGCAACATTGAGCGAGGCAATGTTCCCAGCCCCCACGATTCCGATCCGAGGCCGGGTGATCAATGCGGGGGTGGGCGCCATGGCGGTCAGGCTACTGCTGCCCATTGGTCGTGCGCCGGGTGCGTAGTGGTCACGGTGCTCCACCGTCTCCCTCGCCTGGCTCGTCGGGGATCTGTGTACGCAGCTCGTCCTTGACCACCTTGCCGGTGGCATTGCGGGGAAGCGCCTCGAAGAAGTACCAGCGGCGCGGCACCTTGGAGCGGGCGAGGTACTCGAGGGTGTGCTCTCGCAGGACGTCGCCGTCGGCCTCGTGTCCGGGACGCAGGACCACGCATGCCACCACGTCCTCACCCAGCACCGGGTGGGGAACCCCCAAGACCGACACTTCATGGATGGCAGGGTGGAGGGCGACGGCGTGCTCGACGTCGGTCGGGTGGATGTTGTTGCCGCCACGGATGATGACGTCCTTGCTGCGGCCGACGATGTACAGGTAGCCGTCTTCGTCGATCCGACCCAGGTCGCCGGTCATGAGCCAGCCGTCGACCCAGGTGCTTGCCGTGGCTTCTGGGTCTCCGTAGTACTCGCGGGCCCGGCCCGGGATCCGCATGCGCACCTCACCGATCTGGCCTGCGGGCATCGGCAAACCGTCGGCTCCAGCGCAGATGATCTCGGCGGGAGGCAGGGGCTTTCCCACCGATCCGGGCCGCCGGATGGCCTCCCCGGGGGGCATCATGCAGTAGACGGATCCTGCCTCGGTCATCCCGTAGTTGTTAGAGACCAGAGCGGTGGGCATCTTGGTTTGGAGCTGTTCGAGGACGGCCGGGGCCAGGGGTGCGCTGCCCACGGTGCATAACTGCACTGACTGCAGGTCTGCCTCGGCGAAGTGCGGGTGCTCGAGGAGCAGCGTGGCCATGGCTGGGACGAGGAAGACCGATCCCGGCCGCTCTTGCTCGACGGTCTCTTGCCAGGTGCCGGCGTCGAAGGAGGCGAGGTAGATGCCCCGCAGGCCCAGCTTCATCGGCGTAAGGACGAAGGCGATGCCGGCAAACGTGTAGGGCGGGCTGGCGTGCAGCCAGGACCCACCGCTCCACACTGGCTTGCGGAAGGGGACCAGCGATGAGTTGTCGTGGCGGACCGCCACTGCCTTGGGATGGCCGGTGGTACCCGAGGTGTAGAGGATGTCGGCCAGGTCGCCCCGGTCGCGCGGGACCTGGAAGTACTCGGTATCCGGGTGCAGCATGACGGACCAGCGCACGACCCCATCGACCCCATCGACCCCATCGATCCCATCGCTCGTGCCGTCAGCCCCGGCCTCGGGGACGCCTACGACGAGTGCAGGCCCACCGGGCAGGTGGCGATCGAGGAGCGAGTGCTCGACGAACACCACCGTCGTCCCCGAGTGCTCGAGCATCCGGGCCACTTCGGGCCGGGTGAGTTGGGGGTTGAACGGGACGGCCACGGCCCCCGCTCGGTGAATGGCGGAATAGATGGACATCCACCGCAAGGCGTTGGTGGCCTGCAGATGGAGGGCGACCCGGTCGCCAGGAGCTACACCAGAAGCCACCAGGCCGTGGGCCAGCCGGGTGGCGGCGGTGTCCCACTCAGCGAACGTCATGGATCCACGGCCGACCACGGTGTAGGCCGTCTCGTCCCCAAAAGCTTCGGCCATGGCATGGAGCTGCTCGGAGGGCAGTAGGGCCATGGTCAGTGTGCTCCCGGTTGCGTGGTGGGCGTTGCCTGGCGGACTGCGCTGTGGGCGCTCACTGTACGGACATGGCGTACTCGGACTCGGCCTCGGGGTCGTCCCACGGGGGTCCGTCGACGTCCACCACCACCGTGTCGAGTCCACCGGTGAATCGAAAGGGAGCGGCGTAGCGGCGAGTCACCGGGAGCCCGTCGCTGTAGCCACAGGTCAGTCCAGCCCCGGTAAGCGAAAACCGGGTCAGGGTAAACCGCGGGATGTCGACTCGGGCAGTTTCGTGGCCGTCGATCAGTAGATGGCCGATCCCGCGGTGCTCACCGGTGCGCTCGAAGTGGAACGCCACTTCGTGGCTCCCGGGTGTCAACTGCTCGCTGCTCTCCACCCAGTACTCCTTGAGACTGGCGAAGTTGTGGGAGTAGGCCAGGCGCCCATCAGTCACGTAGAAGCTCCAGCCTCCGAGACCAGATCCTTGAGCCAGGATCACCCCTTCCACGGCGGTGCCACCGGGCCCGAGGTCGGGTACCTCGATGGTGGCCCGGATGTGATGCACGCGATTGCGCACGTTGACGGCGACCGGCTCGGGCACCATGGCACCATCTCTATGGTAGATGTAGCGCTCTCGTGGCGGCACAGGGACGGGCCGCCCGAACACCAGGTCCGAGAAGGGCCGGTTGTCGAGAGGTAGCACCCCATACTTGCGGGCCTCCTCCCACCACCGGGCGATGAGTGCCCGGAGCCGCTCCGGCTCTTGTTCGGCCAGGTCGTGGCACTCAGATGGATCGACGGTGACGTTGTACAGCTCCCACTGGTCATCCTCGAATCCGACCGACGTGTCTTGGACCGGGTGGTAGGCGACTGCCTTCCATCCGTCCTCGTACAGGGCCCGGCAGCCGAAGATCTCGTAGTACTGCACGTGATGGTGGTCGGGTGCCTCGGGATCGGAAAAGCTGTCAGCGAAGGAGACACCGTGCACGGGTGACTGCTCGACCCCGCCCAGCATCTCGGGCGCATCGACACCGAGCACTTCGAGCAGAGTCGGCAGCAGATCGATGGCGTGGACGTACTGACGGCGGAATACGTCAGCACCTTGCGCGGTGGCGCCCGTCCCTGAAGTCCCGGCGGGCCAGTGCACGATCATCGGGTCGGCCACTCCGCCCTCGTGCACCTCGCGCTTCCATCGGCGGAAGGGAGAGTTGCCAGCGATTGTCCATCCCCACGGATAGTTGTTGTGGCAGAGCGGCCCACCGATTTCGTCGATCCGGGCCACACCTTCGGCCACCGAGCGCGGCGCCATGTTCCAGGGGCGAAGATCGTTGACCGACCCGGTCGGCCCACCTTCAGAGCTGGCCCCGTTGTCGGACAGCACGATCAGCACGGTGTTGTCGAGGTCGCCCGTGCGATCGAGGAACTCGACTAGCCGCCCGAGCTCGTGGTCAGTGTGAGACAGGAACCCGGCGAACGCCTCCATGTAGCGGGCGTACAGGCGCTGCTCGTCAGGGGTCAGGCTGTCCCATGACGGCACCCATTCGGGCCGAGTCGAGAGCTCGCAGGTCTCGGGCAGGATGCCGCGCTCCTTCTGGCGCTCGAACGTGGCCTGACGCCACTCGTCCCAACCGGCATCGAAGCGTCCTCGATAGCGCTCGATCCAATCGGCCGGGGCCTGGTGAGGGGAGTGGCAGGCACCGGGGCAGAAATACAGGAAGAACGGCTTGTCAGCATCGACGGCCCGCAGGTCGCTGATCCACTCGATGGCGTGGTCCACCAGGTCCTCGGTGAGGTGGTAGCCCTCTTCGGGTGTGGCTGGCGGTGGCACCTGGTGGTTGTCGGACACCAGGGCCGGCACGAACTGGTGGGTCTCCCCTTGGAGAAACCCGTAGAAGCGCTCGAAGCCGCGCCCCAGCGGCCAGCTCCGCCGCGAAGCAGCCAGGTGGCTGTCGCCCTCGGGGGTGAGATGCCACTTGCCGAGGGCGAAAGTGGCCCAGCCGTGTTCTTCCAGCATCTCGGAGAGGAACCCATTGGCCCGGGCGATGGTGGCGTCATAGCCGGGGAACCCGGTGGCTAGCTCGGCGACTCGGCCCATGCCATTGGCATGGTGGTTGCGACCGGTCAGCAGGCAGGCTCGGGTGGGGGAGCACAGGGCCGTGGTGTGGAAGTTGGTGTACTGCAGCCCCCGACCGGCCAGGCCATCGATGACCGGGGTGTCGAGGTCAGATCCGAAGCAGCCGAGTTGGGCGAAGCCGACGTCGTCCAAGACGACGAGCACCACGTTCGGGGCCTCTGGTCCCGGACGCTGGGGTGTAGGCCACCACGAGGTCGACCCGTGGAAGTCATCAGCAATGACTCCTTGGAACGCACCGGGTTCCATGGGGCTAGCAGCGCGGCCGGGTCGCAGGAGCGGGCTGAACGGGCATCGATTGACAATCTAGGCGAGTGCAGGCGCTCGGGGCCGGGTGGCGGAATGCACCCGTCTCGGACAGCCGTCCGGCGATAGCATGACCGAGTCCCGACAGCCGACCATCCGGTCCCATCTGTCCGATACGCCTGCAACTGGCTACTACTGGAGGTCCTGCCGATGACCCGCTTCGTGGAGAACGCACCCGAGGCCGTCTTGGCCGCGGCCAAGGAGATGCTGGCCAAGGGCCTGGTGGAGGGAACGGCCGGCAACATCTCGGCCCGCCAGGAGGACGGCACGGTTTGCGTCACCCCGTCGTCGATCGACTACCAGGAGATGACCCTGGAGGACCTGATGATCGTCGATCTCGATGGCGCCGTCGTGTCTGGCCACCAGTCACCGTCGTCGGAGATGCCGCTGCACCTGTCGGCCTACCGGGCCTTCGACGATGTCGGTTCGGTCATCCACTCGCACCCGGTGTACGCCACCATGTTCGCTGTGGCCCGTCAGCCCATCCCATCGTGCATCGACGAGTTCACCATCTACGTGGGTGGAGATGTCCGGGTCACCGAGTACGCCATGAGCGGCCGGCCTGAGGTCGGGGACAACGCGGTGGCCGCACTCGAGGGTCGGGGCGCAGCCCTGATCGCCAACCACGGACTGGTCGCCGTCGGCCCGACCCCGGCCAAGGCCATGCACATCACCGCACTGGTCGAACGGAGCGCCTTCATCATCTGGGGGGCGACGCAGCTCGGCCCCATCCACCACCTGCCCGAGGGTGTCGACCGCAAGTTCGCCGGGGTCTACGACTACATGCGCCAGCACCCATGAGCACCTCGCCGGGCGCTGGCGGGGCTGTCGGTCGAGTCGATGGCCAGGTGAGGGCTCGGCTCGAGGCACGGGGGCTCCGGCTGCACGGCCCCCACCCACCGCATGACCCGCTCGATGCCGTGGTGGTGCACGGCGGCGTGGCGCGGACGTCTGGCCAGCTGCCACGGATCGATGGGCAACTCACCTGCATCGGCACGCTGGGCGACACCGTCGACGTAGACGAAGGGGCGCGGGCCGCTGCAGTATGCGCCCTCAACGCGCTTGCTGTTCTCGAGGTGGCTCTCGGGTCCCTCGACCGGGTCGAGCGGGTGCTGACCGTCACGGGGTACGTGGCCTCGACCCCCGACTTCCACCAGCAGCCCGCCGTCGTCGACGGAGCTAGCGAGGTACTCGTGCACGCCTTCGGCATCGCCGGGCGCCATACCCGGTCGGCTATTGGCGTGGCATCGCTGCCGCGAGGTGGAGCGGTTGAGATCGAGGTCACCGTGGCGGTCAAGGGATGACCGGCGACAGCGAGTATGCCGTCGCGCTGGCGGCACTCGGTGCGGCCACCCTGGGGGAGTGCGGAGCACGGTCCATGCCGACGAGGATCCGTCCGGTGTGGTCAAGAGCTGCGGTAGTGGGCCCGGCGTATCCGGTGCGGTGCACGCCCGGGGACAACCTGGCCATCCATGTGGCTGCAGCCCGAGCCGCGGCCGGCTCGGTGCTGGTCGTCGACGTGGGCGATGTGCGTGACCGGGGGTACTGGGGCGAGGTGCTTACCACCGGTGCGCTGGCCCGCGGTATCGGAGGGCTGGTGATCGACGGGGGCGTCCGGGATGTGGTGGCCTTGGAATCCCTGGGGTTTGCGGTGTTTGCTGCGACAGTAGCGCTGCGGGGTGCTTCCAAGGACGCCCGTGGGTCGGTGGGACTGCCTGTGGAAGTGGCTGGGGTGCAGGTCGACCCGGGTGACTGGGTGGTGGGAGACGTCGACGGTGTGGTGATCGTCCCCGGGGACCGCCTCGCCGAGGTGCTGGCCGCCGGGCAGGCCAGAGCTGCAGCCGAAGAGACCTACTTTGATGCGCTGCGTGCCGGAGCCACGACGGTCGAACTGCTGGGACTCGACGAATCGCTCATCAGGGACGGCGACCTGCCGAGTAGCAGTGCAGGGGCGTGATCCGGTGACCGGCGGAACCTCGGGTCAGTGGTTGGTGTAGTTGATGGCGCCAGCGCCCTTGACGCCGATGGCGAAGCAGAAGCAGTGGATCGAGGCGTTGTCGGTGATCGGACGCAGGCTGTGCACCACGTTTGGAGGGATGTGGACGAGGTCCCCCTGGGCGATCAAGCGGTCTTCGTCGCCGATGGTCATGGTGCCACGGCCACGGAGCACGTAGTAGAACTCGTGCGTCGGGTGGGAGTGCGGGTCGACGTATCCGCCTCCGGCCACCTCGAACTCGTTGACCAGTTCGAGGAATCCACCATCGGTCAACTCGCGCATCTCTTGGGACTTCACCAACCACCACACCGGCACCGTGCCGTTGTGCTCGATGATGGGTTCGACATCTTCGATGTTCCGTACGTCCATCTGGTGTGCTCTCCTCTATCGAACGGTGGCCTGCCCATTCCAGGTCTAGGGCCGGGGCCGCCTCTCCGCGTGTCGAGACGATGGTACCTTCGCAGCAGGTTTCGTTACCTGAGGAGTGCCGACGTGGGTGCAGCCGTACGAACAGTGACCCCGACCGCGCTCGATGCGGTGACATGGGCTCCCTTCGGTTGGTTGCCGGTGGCCGATACCAATCCGTCTGATGGCGACCACCACCTCGACTTCGCCTGGGGCGACGTCCACGTCAACCGGATCAGCCACCGGCTTGACGAGGTTTCAGCCGTCAACGGTGGCCTGCGATGCGACGAGCTGTTCCGCCACGTCACCCACACCCAGGTCCTGATGCCGCTCGACACGGCGGCCGTGATCGCCGTGGCTCCTGCTGGCGCAGCTATGGACTCGCTGCCTGATGCCGGATTGGTGACGGCGTTCATCCTGCAGCCGCTGCAGACCGTGGTGCTCCACCGCGGAACGTGGCACTGGGGTCCGTATCCGGTCGGCTCCGAATCGGTCGAGCTCTTCAACGTGCAGGGTCTCCGATACCGGGAGGACAACGATCGGGCCGACCTCGGTGCCCTCGGCTCGATGGTCGACGTCTTGTTCGCGTAGCCCTGCTGTCCAGCTGTCCTGGTGGCTAGCGGGCAGCGATCGGCTGCCACGCGAACTCATGCAGTTGTCGCTAGAGTCCGAGCACTAGCAGTTTCCATCGACTGATCGCAGGAATGGGAGTCGGGCCGCAAGGCCAGGCGCGGTCAGTCTGAAATAAGGAAGTGTGCAGATGGGGAAGATTCGGGGGAATCGGACGGCTTCGATCGCAGTAGCGGTCGGGCTAGCAGTGTTAGCCGCAGGTTGCTCGTCCTCGACGAGCAGTTCGACCACGACAACTACGTCGGCCTCCACCACAACTACCGCGGCATCGGACTCCGGCTCGCCGGCGCCTGGGGTGACGGCCACCTCGGTCACCATCGGGGCGATCTCGAGCCGGAGCGGCGTGTTGGCTGGCTACTTCGGGCAGTTCGTTCCCGGGATGACCGCCTACATCAACACCGTCAACGCCGAGGGCGGGGTGAACGGTCGCAAGATCGACCTGGCCTACAACCTGGACGACGGCGGATCACCCTCCCAGTTCACTCAGTTGTCCCACACATTGATCGACCAGGACCACGTGTTCGCCGTGGCGACCGCGTCGCCGTGGTTCTCCCCCGGCTACTTCGCCTCGACGGCCACACCTACCTACGGGTACAACGTGACCGGCAACTGGTCGCCGTATCCGAACTTGTTCGCCTCGGGCGGGTCGGTGCAGGACTACAACAGCGCCACGTCCACCTATGCGTACTTTGCCAAGGCCACCGGCTCGAAGTCCCTGGCCTTCATCAGCTACGGCCCAGCTATTGCTTCGTCCTACAACGCATGCAGCACCGCAGCGAAGGACATGGCCGCGGCCGGTTACAAGGTGAGCTTCGTCGATGTCGGCGCTCAGCTTGCTGGCAGCTTCACCTCGGATGCCCAGCGGCTGCAGCAGTCGGGCTCGGATGCCATCATCAGCTGCATGCAGGCCTCGGACAACGTCACGCTCTCCCGCAATATCCATCAGTACGGACTCACCATCAAGCAACTGTGGCTCAACGGCTATGACCAAGCGCTGCTCGACCAGTACCCCAGCCTGATGAGTGGCGTCTACATGACCAACGCCGGAAACGTACCCTTTGCCGCCGCTTCGAACCCGACGCTCTACCCCGGCATGAAGGCCTACATGGACGCCATGAAGAAGTACGAGCCGACCTACGCCAACAGCAATGTGGCGCTCTCGGGCTGGCAAGCCGCCGCGCTGCTCGTGGCCGGCATCAAGGCCGCTGGGAAGAACCCGACACAAGCTTCAGTGGTGTCGGCGACCAACCAGATCACCGACTTCACTGCGGCAGGGACCCAGGCGACCACGAACTGGACGATGGCCCACGACAAGGCCACCTACCCGACGTGCTCTGCCTGGATCCAGGTGAAGGGGACGAAGTTCGTATCGGTCTTCTCCACGGGCAAGCACGTGTTCGTCTGCGTCAGGGCCGACCCTAAGCATCCAGTGCCAGTACCGGCCCCAGCCGGAACGCCGGGGGCATGACCAGGAACCCAGCCGAGCGCGGATAGGCCCGAGCAGGCGTGCAGCACCTCTTAGGATTCGGCATACCAGGCGTGCCCTATGGGTGTACGTACGCGCTGGTGGCCGTCGGACTGGTACTTACCTACCAAGCGACGGGCGTGCTCAACTTCGCCTATGGCGCCCAGGCCTATCTATCGGCCTTCGTCTTCACGTACCTCGTCCAGAACCAGCACCTTCCCGTGGGCGTTGCCTTCGTGATCTCCGTGGTGATCCTGGCCCCGGCCGTTGGCCTGATCCTCGACCGACTGCTGTTCCGTAAGATCGCACCGGCCAATGTGATTGCCAAGTTGGTAACTGGGATCAGCATGCTGGTGGGCATCCCGGCCGTGCTGTCGGTGCTGTTCACCACCAGCAACCAGTACAACCCGCCGAGCATCCTGTTCGACCCCAACGTGGTCTACTTCCACCTGGTGGGCACTCCGATCAACGGGATCGCCGTCACCTGCGTGGTAGCCACAGCCGTCACCTTGATCGCCTTAGTCGTCCTGATGCGGTGGACGAACCTGGGCCTCCAGATGCGGGGCGCAGTGGAGAGTCGGCGTCTGATCGAACTCGACGGAGTCAATAGCGGACGGGTGGTGGCATCGGCCTGGGCTATCTCCGGGTTTATTGCCGGACTGGCTGGCGTGCTACTGGCTCCCATCTATGGCCAGTTGCAGTTCAGCGACTACGCCGCCTTGATGGTGGCTGCCTTTGCTGCCGCCGCCTGGGCCGTCTTGCGGTCGTTGCCCGTCGCCGTGCTGGTGGGCATCTTGATGGGAATCACGGTGACTGTTCTCCAGGGTTACCTTCCCGTGGGCAGTATCTGGTCGTCAGCCGCCCTGACTTCGCTTCCGTTCGTTGTGCTGGTCGGCGCCCTGCTCCTCGTCCCCGGCATGCGCACCCTCGGCCAGGACAAGGATCCTCTGGCATCGGTGGATCCACCACCACCACCCATAGCTGCTGCCGTGCGTGCGCCCGAGTTCGACCGGGTGATCAAGATCCTCTGGTACGTCCTGCTGGTGGCTTTCAGCCTGTCCATGCTCACTTGGATGCCGAAGATCTGGGAGAACGTCTTCAACGCCGGACTGGCCTACTCGGTGGTATTTCTGTCGATCACCCTCATCACCGGCATGGGAGGCCAGTTGTCGCTCTGTCAGGCCACGTTGGCCGGCGTGGGGGCCTTTACCGCCGCGCAGGTGGCTGATCGCCTCGGTGCGAACTTGTTGGTCGGCGCCCTGGTCGGCGCCTTAGTGGCTGCCCTGGTCGCTGTCGTGCTGGCCACCGCCTCGGTGCGCCTGCGCGGCCTGGGGCTGGCCCTGATGACCATCGCGGCCGCCCTGGTGTTCGACAATGCCATCTTCGCCCAGGTGGCTACCATCCGCGGACAGTCGATCAACGTAACGTCGAGTTCGGTGGGCTTCGGCATTCTCAACCCCAACGGACGGGCCTTCTTCGTGCTGGCCATGGTCGTCTTGTCGGTATGCGTGGTGCTCGTACTGCGGGTGCGCAACGGCTCGATCGGCCGGTTCCTGGGGGCCATGCGGGGGAGCAGCACGGCGGCCTCGGGGATCGGGGTCAACCTGACGTGGATGCACGTGCTGGTATTCGGCCTGTCGGGTGCGGTGGCCGGCCTAGGCGGGACACTGCTGGCCATCAATCAGCAGGCGGTCAACACCCAGACGTTCTCATGGAGCTTTTCGCTGGTGTTCGTGGTGGTAGTGGTGACCACCGGGGTGAGCACGCCCGAGGGGGCGATCCAGGCCGGATTCAGCTTCGTGGTGCTGCAGCAGCTGCTCACCTATGTGCCGTCCCGGCTGGGTGGTAACAGCCTCCTGGTCATCCTCTTCGCCTTCGGAGCCCTCACCTATGTGGCCCATCCCGAAGGGATCCTCGAGTTTCAGAAGCGGCGGTGGACGATGCGGTTCGAGCGGCTCTTGCTGCGGCAGCGGACCAGTTCCACCGACATTTCAGGACCTGACGCCGGTGCAACCGCTGGCGATGGCCAGTTGGCCCGGGTAGCAGCCGATTCCGACCCGGCACTGGACCGCTGAGATGGCCCTGACCGCGAACGCCGAGGCCCTGCTGCGTGTCTCCGAGGTCACCAAGACGTTCGGGGGCGTCGCCGCCGTCGATGGCGTGTCGTTCAGCGTCCGCCCGGGGGAGAGCGTCGGGCTCGTCGGGCCCAACGGAGCGGGCAAGACGACGTTGTTCAACTGCGTGTGCGGGCAGCTGCGCCCCGAAAGGGGCACGATCGAACTCAACGGACGGTCCCTGAACGGCATGGCGACGTTCGAGCGGGCTCGTCTCGGGATCGGACGCACCTATCAGCGAGTCGAGGTCTTCTCGGACATGAACGTCCGAGACCATCTGATCGTGTCCGTGCGCGCTCGTTGGCGTCAGGGCCGGCTCTGGCGGGACCTGTGCAATCTGTCCAAGCCGACCGCTGACGAGCGTGAACGGGTCGATGCAGTCTTGGACCTGGTGGGCCTCTCGGACCGGGCCGATACATCGGTGTCCGCCCTTGGCCTCGGCTCCTGCCGGCTGGTGGAGCTGGCTCGGGCCCTGATTGCTGAGCCGGTGCTCCTCATGGCCGATGAGCCATCTTCGGGGCTCGACGTCCACGAGACTCGTGAACTCGGGGCCGTCCTGCGCCAAGTCCAGCGCGACCAGGGGATGGCCATGATCTTGGTCGAGCACGACCTCGAGATGGTGGCTGAGGTGGTCGACCGGACGGTGGTGATGAACCTGGGTCAGGTGGTGGCCGAGGGACACTTCGACACGGTGATGGCCGATCCCATCGTGCGCAGTGCCTATCTGGGGCTGCACGAGTGAGCGCGTCGGCGGCAGCGACGACCGTTGGGGTCTCATCGGGCTCCGGCTCCGGGGTGGATGCTCCCGCCCTCGAGATGGTGGGGGTCAGCGCGGCCTACGGTCCCTACCGCGCCCTCTTCGATGTGTCCTTTGCGGTGCCCGCCGGGGGGATCACGGCTCTGATCGGGTCTAACGGCGCCGGCAAGTCCACCGTGTCCCGAGTGGCGTCGGGGCTACTGGCCACCTCGACCGGCACGGTGTGGCTCGATGGTCGTGACGTCACCGGATGGCCCGCCTACAAGATGGCCCGTATCGGGATGGCGCACGTGCCCGAAGGGCGAGGTGTGTTCGCCAGCCTGACCGTCGAGGAGAACCTCAAGTTGACCTTCCGCCAGAGGGGTGGACGCCGAACCGTAGCGGATTCGCTAGAGCGGGCCTATGAAGTGCTGCCGCTGCTCGCTGGCCGTCGCCATCAGCGCGGTGGCACCCTCTCCGGAGGCGAGCAGCGGATCTTGTCGCTGGCCAAGGTACTCGTTGTCCCGCCCCGGATACTGGTGGCGGACGAGATCTCCTTGGGACTGGCCCCCCTCATGACCGACGTCGTCTACGACGGATTGCGCCGTATCAACCAGGCGGGCACGGCCTTGCTCATCGTGGAGCAGCAGGTGCACCGGGTGCTCGAGATCGCCGAAAACGCGGTGGTGCTCGAGCACGGGTCTGTGGCCTATCAGGGCCCTTCACCGGGCGCCATGGGCGCCGTCGAGCACATCATGGGTGCGCGCGAGCGCGCCGAGGCACGTGGTGGCGATGAGGTAGAGACAGGGCGCACCGATGAAGTGTCAGGCTCGAACTCCGAGTATGACGGCCAGGACAACGGGGAGAGCGGAACATGAGCAACGCAGTACGGGACGCCGTAGTCGTCGATGTAGTCCGTACGACACTCGGAAGGCGGGGAGGGGCGTTGTCGGGATGGCACCCTGCTGACCTGCTGGGCCTGGCGTTGACCTCGCTGATCGAGCGCACCGGTGTCGACCCTGGGCTGGTGGACGATGTCATCGGTGGGTGTGTGAGCCAGGTAGGGGAGCAGAGCACCAACGTCGCCCGCAACGGCTGGGTGTCCGCTGGTCTGCCTCAGCACGTACCGGCCACCACGGTAGATCGACAGTGCGGCTCCTCCCAGCAAGCCATGCACTTCGCCGCCGCCGGAGTGAACGCCGGCCATTACGACCTGGTCATCGCCTGCGGTGTCGAGTCCATGAGCCGAGTGCCGCTGGCCTCGAACGCCCGGGGGGGGACCGGACCGTTCCCCCCGTCCTACCTCGAGCAGATCGATGGGCGGCTGTGGGCCCAGTTTCGGGTGGCTCAGGTGCTCGCCGACCGTTGGGGGATTAGCCGCGAAGATATGGACGCCTTCGCCTTGGAGAGCCATCGCCGGGCGGCGGCGGCGTGGGATGACGGGCACTTTGCTGCCGAGTCGATCCCAGTTCCGCTGAAGGATGACGAGGGCTCCCTGACCGGTGCCTATTTGGAACAAGACGAAGGGATCCGCCGAGGAGGCACCATGGAGTCCCTGGGTGGCCTGGCCCCGGCCCAGTCATGGGAGCCGGACACGGCACCGGACATCACGGCGGGGAACTCTTCGCAGATGACCGATGGAGCAGCGGCCATGCTGATCGCCGAACGATCGGTGGCCGAGCGGCTGGGGCTGCCGGTACGGGCCCGCTTCGCCCATGCCACCGTGGCTGCCGACGATGCCGCCATCGTGCTGTCGGCACCGGTGCCGGCCACCCAGAGGCTCCTCGACCGCTCCGGCATGACGATCGATCAGTTCGATGCCGTGGAGTGCAATGAGGCGTTTGCTGCCATCGCCTTGATGTGGCTGCGGGCTTTCCCCGTCGACCCCGCCATCCTCAATCCGAGGGGTGGAGCCGTCGCTATTGGGCATCCTCTCGGGGCGAGCGGCGTGCGGTTGGCCGGCACGTTGCTGAACCATCTCGAAGCCACGGGTGGGCGTTACGGATTCCAGACGATGTGCGAAGGCGGCGGGCAGGCCAACGCCATGGTGCTTGAACGCCTCGGCTGACCTGCTCGGCTGACCTGCTCGGCTGACCTGCTTTTGTAAGTTGCCCGGTGTGGTGCTCAGGCCCCGCCGATGGCGGGTCCGGCTTCGGCGGTCCCGAGTGTCCGCACGTAGTCGGCCATGCCCGCCGTGAAGGCGTCGACGTTCTGCGCCTTGGCTAGTGCGAAGTTGGCGAAGTAGGCAGGCACGTAGACAGCGAGCGAGTCTGAGTCGATCCCTTCGAGGATGGTAGCGACAGCGGTTTCGATGGAGATGGAATCGACGCCGCCGGGGAATGGGTCGTTGTCCGGCAGGGTGAACAGCTCGGTGTCCACCACCCCGGGATAGACGACGGTCACCCGGACGCCGGTGTTCCACAGATCGACGGCCATGGCTTCGGAGAATACGGCGATGGCGGCCTTGGACGCGTCGTAGGCTGACTCACCCGGTGAGCTGAGGGTTGCTGCTACCGACGACACGTTGACGATCCGGCCCGAGCCCCGCTCGACCATGTGCGGCAGAAGGGCAAGGGTGAGTCGAACTGGGGAGAGGTAGTTGATGGTCATGACGGCCTCGACGGTCTGCATGTCGAGGCCGGTGACGTGCCGCCGCTTGGGAATCCCGGCGTTGTTGACCAGTACGTCCACGCCACCGAGATCGTGCAGCACATGTTGAGCCAGGCGATCCACCGCATCGGAGTCGGCCAGGTCCGTCACCCACATCATCGAATCCGGGGAGTGGATCTGGCAGCGTCGCAGTACTTCGCCCAGCCGGTCCTCACGGCGGGCCACGATCCCCACGACGGCACCCCGTTCAGCGAACGCCTCGGCTAATCCGGCCCCGATGCCCGAAGATCCTCCGGTGACCACTACACGCGACCCGGTGTACTCGGTGGCATCCGTGCTGTTGCTGGGACCGGTCATCGGTTCCTCCACTGCGGTGCACGCTTTTCGGCAAAGGCCTTGGGGCCTTCGACAGCGTCCTCGCTCGAAAAGACTTCCGAGGCGATGGCCGACTCGATCCGGTAGGCCTCAGACATGTCGACCAGCAGTCCACGGTGGACGGACTCCTTGGTCTTGCGCACGGCGAACGGTCCGTTGGCCGTAATCCGACGGGCGTAGTCATAGGCCCGCTCCATCAGTTGGTCCGGGATGCACACTTCGTTCAGGAGGCCCATGGCGAGGACTCGGGGGGCCGAGACCTGGTCGGCGCAGAGCAACAGCTCCATTGCGGCTGGGTACGGGATCTGACGAGGGAGGCGCACCGTGGTCCCACCGCCAGCGAAGAGGCCTCGTTTCGGTTCGAGCACGCCGAAGGTGGCGGTATCGGCGGCTACCCGGATGTCGCAGCCCCCCAGCATCTCCATCCCTCCGGCCACGCACGTGCCGTTGACGGCAGCGATGATCGGCTTATAAATCTTGACGTTGCGCAGGACCGCCTTCACTCCGTCGTCAAGCCGGTAGCCGTCGATCTCAGTGATCCCCTCTGCTTTCATGCGCGACTGCAGGCGGGTGATCTCGGGGATGTAGGTCTTCAGGTCAGCGCCGACGCAGAAGTCCTTACCGACTCCGGTGACCACGGCGACCCACGCATCGTCATCGTCGCGGAACCGTTCCCATGCCCCCCGGAGCTGAGCGAAGTGCTCCATGTCCATGGCGTTTCGCGCCTCGGGTCGGTCGATGGTGATACGGACGACATGCTCGTCGTCGCGCTCGTAGTGGATCGGCATGGCCCTCCTCGGGTCAGATCAGATCAGATCAGGTCGGCGTGGTCGAGTGGGTCGAGT
>CAIVIS010000141.1 GCA_903906055.1 uncultured Acidimicrobiaceae bacterium | reverse complement strand
GCGGGACGCGGCCTGATGAATCCCACGACCCTGATGCCCACGGCCGACGTGACCCCAGACACCGTGCCTCCAACCTCCGTGCCATCTGCCGGCGACCGACCATTCGCCGGACTCATGATCGGCAACCTGGCCGTCGATCTGCCCGTGGTATTGGCTCCCATGGCCGGTGTGACCAACAGCGCGTTTCGGACCTTGTGCCGCAGCTACGGGGCCGGGCTCTACGTGAGCGAGATGATCACGGCCCGGGCGTTGGTGGAGGGGAATGCCAAGACCATCGGCATGGCCTCGTTCGGCGAGGACGAGACCGTCCGCAGCGTGCAACTCTCCAGCGTCGATCCGACCGTCATGGGCCAGGCCGTACTCCGGCTGGTCGACGAGATCGGGGTCGACCACATCGACATCAACTTCGGGTGCCCGGCCGGCAAGGTCACCCGTCAGGGGGCAGGGGCCGCCCTGCCCGTCCATCGGGCCCTCTTCCGGGACATCGTCCGGGCTGCCGTCGGCAACGCCGGATCGGTGCCGGTGACCGTGAAGATGCGCATCGGAGTCGACGCCGACCACATCACCTATCTCGAGTCCGGACGCATCGCCGAGTCCGAGGGGGTGGCCGCCGTCACCCTGCACGCCCGCACGGCCGAACAGCTCTACTCCGGCACCGCCGATTGGGATGCCATCGGACTGCTCAAGCAGGCCGTCACCACCATCCCGGTGCTCGGCAACGGCGACCTGTGGGAGGCATCGGATGCGCTGGCCATGATGGCCGCCACCGGGTGCGACGGCGTGGTCGTCGGCCGGGGCTGCTTGGGGCGCCCGTGGCTCTTCCGTGACCTGGCCGCCGCTTTCCGAGGCGAGCCGATCCCCGACCCGCCCGGCCTAGGAGAGATCTGCTCGATGATGCAGGTCCACCTCGATCTGCTGTGCGGACTCTTCGGTGAGGACATCGGCACCCGGCAGTTCCGCAAGCACTCGGGCTGGTACCTGACCGGCTTTCCGGTCGGGTCATCGGTCCGACGATCCCTAGCCCTGGCTTCGACGATTGAAGAGGTGACATCCTTGCTCGACGGCCTAGACCACAGCCTGGTCTTCCCCCCTGAGTCCATGCGCATGGCCCGGGGCCACACCAACGGCCCCCGACCGGTGCACCTGCCCGACCGATGGCTCGACACGATCGACGACCCCACCCCACCGGTCGGTGGCGACCTGCTGGTGTCCGGCGGATGACCGGCTCTGCAACTTACGAGGCGACCGCTCCACGACGCCGGGCGGCGGTCACCGGGTCCAACGGGTTCGTGGGCACCAACCTGATCCCCTACCTGGTCGACCACGGCTTCGACGTCCACGCCCTGGTGAGGGACGCCTCCAAGTTCGGGGCTCAGGACCACGTCACCGTCCACGTGGCCGACGTGTCCGATCTGTCGTCGACGACCGAGGCCCTGTCCGGCTGTGAGGCGGCCTACTACCTGGTCCACGCCATGGCCGGCGGCGAGGGCTTTGCCGAGCGCGACCAGGTCATGGCCCGCACCTTCGCCCAGGCCGCGGCGGCAGCCGGGGTGCAGCGCATCATCTACCTCGGCGGTCTCGGCCACGACGACCTGTCCACCCACCTGTCCAGCCGCCAAGAGGTCGGCGAACTGCTGGGTTCCACCGGCGTGCCGGTGGTGGAACTACGGGCGGCCGTGGTGCTCGGTGCCGGCAGCATCTCCTTTGAGATGGTCCGCTATCTGACCGAGCGTCTGCCCGCCATGATCTGCCCTCGTTGGGTCAACACCCCGACCCAGCCCATCGCCCTCAGCGACCTGCTGGGCTATCTGGGCGAATCCGTCGATGTAGCTCCCGGGATCTACGAGGTGGGGTGCACTGATGCCACCACGTACCGCCAGATGATGGATACCTATGCCGAGGTGCGTGGCCTGCGGCCCCGGTTCATCGTCAAGGTGCCCGTCCTCACTCCGGCGCTGTCGGCCCACTGGGTCGACCTGGTGACCCCGGTCGACTCCACCGTGAGCCACGCCCTGATCGAAAGCCTCACCAACGAAGTAACGGTGCGCACCCGCGAGCGCACCGACGCTGCGTTCACCATCCGTCCGCTGTCCATCGAGGCGGCCATCCGAGCCGCCCTCGACGACCAGGCTGATCAGATTGGTGCCACCCTGTTCGATCG
>CAIVIS010000140.1 GCA_903906055.1 uncultured Acidimicrobiaceae bacterium | reverse complement strand
GTACTGAGTGCTTGCTGGGTGCTTGCTACTGGCTAACAGTCCAGGTAGGGTCGGTGTATGGCCACCAACGACTCCCTTCAGCGCTACATCGATGCCGGTATCGCCTTCACCCAGATGACGCGGAAGAAGGCCGAAGAGCTCGTCACTGAGCTAGTACAGAGCGGCGACCTCCAACGTGGCGATGCCAAGGCTCGGGTGGATGAGTTGCTGGAACGCAGTCGCCAGGGCACCGAGGTAATCGTGACCACGGTCCGCACTGAGGTCACCCGCCAGTTGGGTGCCGTCGGAATTGCCAACCTGGAGGACCTGGCCCAGCAGGTGGCCGCACTCCTCGGCCGATCTGGATCGGACGCCGCCACGAAGACGACCGCCAAGAAGACGACCGCCAAGAAGACTGCGGCCAAGAAGACCACGGCCAAGACGGCGACCGCCAAGAAGACCGCGGCCAAGAAGACCGCGGCCAAGAAGGCTCCGGCCGCGAAAGCCGCTCCTTCCTCCGGGTCGGCCGACTGACGTCTCCTGCCCGCCAGCGCCTCGACAAAGCGCTGGTGGCTCGCAGGCTGGTCGACAGCCGCCCACAGGCCGTCGACCTCATCGCCCGGGGCGTGGTCCTGGTTTCCGGATCGATCGCCGACAAACCGGCTCGGCTGGTCTCGCCGGCCGAGCCCATTGAGATCCTCGGCGACCCAGCACGCTTCGTCAGCCGTGGTGGCGAAAAGTTACGGGCCGCACTGGACCGCTTCGCCCTCGACCCAGCCGGCCTGCGCGCCCTCGATGCGGGAGCGTCGACCGGCGGGTTCACCGACTGCCTCCTCCAAGCCGGAGCTGTCCAGGTGGTGGCGGTCGACGTAGGACACGGCCAACTCCACCACCGGCTGCGTGGGCATCGCGACGTGGTCAATTTCGAACGCCTCGACATCCGTAACGTGACGCTCGACACGGTGGGCGGGGTCCCGGTCGATCTGGTGGTGGCTGATCTTTCCTTCATCTCGGCCACCCGTGCCGTGCCCGTGATCACCGGTGAGGTGGCCGTAGTCGGGGCCCCGGTGATCGTTCTGGTCAAGCCCCAGTTCGAGGCGGGCCGGGTCGAGGTGTCCAAGGGCCGGGGGGTGATCCGGGACCCGGATGTGCACCGACGGACCCTCGGCGAGGTGGCAACCGCGCTCCAAGCCGCTGGAGCAGTCATCATGGGGGCCATGCCGTCACCCATCACCGGCCACTCCGGCAATATCGAATACCTGGTTCATGCCCGCACACCCGGCTATGGCGGGCCGAGCGCCGAGCGCCCGATCGAGGAGATCCTCGAAGCCGCGGTGGCGGAGTCACACCCCGGCGCCTCGATGGATGCCGCGCCACTCGAAGGGGAGGACTGACCAGTGGCCCGGATCGCCTTCTACGTCCACCCCAGCCGTCCAGAGGCCGCCGCCTTGGCCGCTCGGGCCACCGAGTGGCTGACCTCCCGGGGCCACGAAGTGACCGCAGCACTCCGTCCTGATGGAACCGTGTCCGTGGTTGGCGCCGATCTCCTGGTCAGTCTGGGCGGAGATGGCACTCTGCTGCGGGCCGTCGACAGCGCCCTGGCCGCTTCGGTTCCGGTCATGGGAGTGAACCTCGGGTTCCTGGGATATCTCACCGAGGTAGAGCCGGACGGCCTCGAAGAGGCATTGGAGCGGTTCTTGGACGGACGATTCGAAGTGGAGGACCGGATGACCCTGTCGGTCACCGTGCGCGCCGCTGATGGCACCCTGCTGGCCGAGGAGTGCGCCCTCAATGAGGCCACCGTGGAGAAGACCGTCCCGGGGCACACCGTCCGGGTGGCTGCCTCCATCGATGATCGCCCGTTCGTGACCTATGCCGCTGACGGCCTCTTGATGTCGACGCCCACCGGCTCGACGGCGTACAACCTGTCGGCCCGCGGGCCGCTGCTGTCGCCTCGGCTGCGGGCCATTGTGCTCACCCCGGTCTCTCCACACATGCTCTTCGACCGGCCCCTGGTCCTCGACCCGGGCCAGCGGATCCACCTCGAGGTGCTCGGGCCTCGGCCAGCAGTACTGGTGGTGGACGGGATCACCGTCGCTGCGCTCGAGCCCGGATCCACGGTCGACTGCCGGGAGGGCGACCACCCGGCTCGGCTGGTGACCTTCGGCTCACGGGACTTCCACGCCATCCTGCGGGCGAAGTTCCACCTGGCCGACCGGTAGGGGACGCATGGGTCGGATGCTGGTCGAGCTGCACGTACGCGATCTCGGCGTGATCGATGACGTATCGGTCACCCTCGGTCCGGGCATGACCGCCCTGACCGGTGAGACCGGTGCGGGCAAGACCCTCCTGGTGGGCGCGCTGAGCCTGTTGCTCGGAGGCAGGGGCGATCCGGCGGCTGTGCGTACCGGGGCAGACGAGGCGTATGTGGAAGGGCGCTTCGTCGATGTCGATGGCGGTGACGAGGTGATCCTGGCCCGTTCAGTGGCCCGGGAGGGACGTTCCCGGGCATGGATAGACGGCCGAATGGCACCAATAGGGGCACTGGCCGAAGCCGCCGCCGGGCTGCTGGAGCTGCACGGCCAGCACCAGCACCGGACGCTGGTGGTCCCCGAGGCCCAGCGTAAGGCGCTCGACGCCTTCGGCGGCGTGGACACCGGGCCGCTCGATGGCGCCCGGCGTCAACTGGCCGGACTGCTGAGGGAATCCGAGGGACTCGGTGGCGATGCCGGCCAACGGGTCCGAGACATCGAATTGCTGGCCTACCAGGTAGAGGAAGTCGACCGAGCTGGCCTGACCGGACCGAGCGAGGAGGCGGAGCTCGAGGCCGAAGAGGACCGGCTGGCCGAAGCCTCCGCCCACCGCGCTGCGGCCGCCGAGGCATTGGACGCCCTGGTCGGCAAGGACGACGGCGATGGTGGCCACGCCAGCCCCTTGGGCACCGGTGCCATTGACCGCTTGGGCGAAGCGTCGGGTGCGCTGGCCGGCCGGACACCACTCGATCCACTCGACCAGCGGGTGCGGGCCTCGATGGCCGAGCTCACCGACCTGGCTGGCGAACTGCGTGCGGTGGTGGAGACGTGGGAGGACGATCCAGCGCGCCTCGAGGCGGTACGAGCCCGCCGTCAACTGATCCATGAGTTGAAGCGCAAGTACGGATCGACCCTCGACGACGTGCTCGCCTTTGCCGATGCGGGCCGGGCCCGACTCGCTGCCCTGGCCGAGATGGAGGGCCGGGCCGCCGCCCTCGACGGGGAGATCGCCCAGGCCCGGGCCGAGGTGGCCGCCACAGGAGCTGTGGTGGCGCAGGATCGCCGCCGGGTGGCCCCGCTGCTGGCCTCCGAGATCGAGGCCACCCTCCACGACCTGGCCATGCCGTCGGCTCGCTTCGCCATCACCGTCGAAGGGGAGGGGAGTGCCGATGAGGTGACGTTCGAGTTGGCCGCCAACCCGGGCGAGTCGGCCCAGCCGTTGGCCAAGGCGGCCTCGGGCGGTGAGTTGTCACGGACCATGCTGGCCGTCCGGCTGGCCCTGACCGACGCGCCAGGCGTGCTGGTCTTCGACGAGGTGGACGCCGGAGTGGGCGGGGCCGCCGCCACCGCAGTCGGGACCGCGCTGGCCGGACTGGGGAACTACGCCCAGGTGCTGGTCGTCACCCACCTGGCCCAGGTGGCCGCCCAGGCCGACCACCAGGTGGAGGTGCGCAAGATGGAGGCCGATGGTCGGACCCGTTCCGAGGTGACCATGCTCGACCGTTACGCGCGTGTTGTCGAGATCAGCCGCATGCTGTCGGGCAGCCCCGACAGCGACTCGGCCCGCCAGCACGCACGTGAACTGCTGGGGCCCCGGGGCCCGGCAGCGGGGGAGTCGCAGTGATCATCAGGGGTCCGCACGCCGACCTCGCCGGTTCCGATAGCCTCGCTTCGTGCCCGAAGTGACCGGCCCCGACGTAAGTGCGCGGCAGACCAAAGCCGTCTTCTTCACCGGCGGCGTCGCGTCGTCTCTGGGCAAGGGTCTTACCGCATCGTCGCTGGGCCGCCTGCTGAAGTGCCGTGGCCTCAAGGTCACTATGTGCAAGTTGGATCCGTAC
>CAIVIS010000139.1 GCA_903906055.1 uncultured Acidimicrobiaceae bacterium | reverse complement strand
GTCGTGCATCGCCGCCAAGCGGTTCATCGTCCACGCCGATGTGGCCGACGAGTTCACCGAGCGCTTCGTGGCCGCCATGGCGGCGCTGTCGGTCGGGGACCCGCTCGACCCGGCCACCGAATTGGGCCCCCTGATCAACGCCGCCGCCGTTGATGCCATCGAAGCTCAGGTGGAGGACGCCCGAGCCAAAGGCGCCACCATTTTGTGCGGTGGCACCCGCGTCGTCGGTCCGGCCGGCGCTGATCAGCCCGGCTGCTTCTATGCACCCACCGTCATCACCGATATCCGCCCGGGCATGCGGGTGGCCACCGAAGAGGTGTTCGGACCCGTCGCCCTCCTGTTCACCGCGTCCGATGCCGACGAGGCCCTGGCGATGGCGAACGACACCGAGTTCGGCCTGGGCTCGAGCGTGTGGACGACCGATCCCGACGAGCAGCAGCAGTTCTGTGCCGGCCTCGAAGCGGGACAGGTATTCGTCAACGGGATGACCGCGTCGATGCCGCAGCTCCCTTTTGGAGGCATCAAGAGCTCGGGCATCGGCCGCGAGCTTGGTTCATTCGGACTCCACGAGTTCTGCAATGTGAAGTCGGTGTGGATCGCCTGATGTCCCATCGGGACGCACGATGACTCCGTCTGGGGTGGGAGCTCCCTTCGACTCGGCAACTACGCCACGCTCCTACTTGGACCATGCGGCGACCACCCCGCTGCGTCCAGAGGCCTTAGAGGCCATGCTTCCGTTCCTCACGGACAATTTCGCCAATCCGTCAGGCGCCCATGCCGAGTCCCGGCGAGCCAGGATCGCCCTCGACGACGCCCGAGACCAAATTGCCGAACTGCTGGGGGTGGGGCCGGGTGATCTGGTGCTGACCTCGGGCGGAACCGAGGCTGACGATCTGGCCATCCACGGCGGTTGGGCAGCCCGGGCGACCGATGGGTCCTCACTGGGCGTGCCTACCGCCCTGGTGTGCGCGGCCATCGAGCACCACGCCGTGTTGGAGGCGTGCAGAGCCCTGGCTGCTGCCAGTGGGGCCGAGTTCCGTATGGTGCCGAGCAACCGGAGCGGGCAGATCGATCTGGAGGCGCTGGCCGAGGCGTGTGACGCGTCGGTCGGCCTGGTGTCGGTCATGGCGGTCAACAACGAGATCGGCACCATTCAGCCGCTCGAGGCGGTGGCCCGGTTGGTAGCCGACCAGGCACCGGGGGCGGTCGTGCATACCGATGCCGTCCAGGCTGCACCGTGGCTCGACCTACCTGCAGCCACAGGTGCGGCCGACCTGGTATCGATCAGCGCCCACAAGTTCGGAGGCCCCAAGGGCAGCGGCGCCCTCGCACTGCGCCGAGAGGCGCTGGTCCGGTCGCGCATCGATGGCGGTGGCCAGGAACGTGGCCGCCGCAGCGGCACACCCAACGTGGCCGGAGCCGTAGGCATGGCCGCAGCGCTGGCTGCCACCGTGTCGGAACGTGACGTCACCGTGGCCCGGGTGACCGCTCTGCGGAACCGACTGGGCGACGGCCTCCTTGCCGCAGTGTCCAACATGGTCGAGACGGGTGATAGGGACGACCGGGTGGCCGGGATCCTCCATCTGAGGATCGGTGGGATCGAAGCTGAGGCCCTCGTCGTGCTCCTCGACCAGGCCGGGGTGGCCACCTCGGCAGGGGCGGCGTGCTCGAGCGGGGCCGTCGAGCCCAGCCACGTGCTCGGGGCGATGGGGCTCGATCCAGTCGAGTCGTCGACAGGCATCCGGTTCTCGTTGGGTGTCACTACCACCGACCACGATGTCGACCATGCCCTTCGTCAAGTTCCCGCGGTCGTCGATCGCCTGCGACACTAGGGACGTGCGCGTCCTGGTGGCCATGTCCGGTGGAGTCGATTCGTCTGTGGCCGCGGCGCTACTGACCGAGGCCTACGGGCCAGAACATGTGGTCGGCGCCACGCTGAAATTGTGGGGAGGTGAGTCCGACTCGGGCTGCTGCTCGGTGGCCGACGTCGACGACGCCCGACGGGTGGCCGACCAGCTCGGGCTGGTCCACCACGTCTTCAACTTCGCCGCCGACTTTGAGCAGCATGTGGTCGACCCCTATGTGGCCGGACATGCGGAAGGACGAACCCCCAACCCTTGTATCGAGTGCAACCGGCACCTCAAGTTCGACCGCCTGCTCGAGCGGGCCGAGTCGCTCGGGTTCGATGCCGTGGCCACCGGACACCACGCCCGCAGCCACCGCGACCCGGATGGCCGATATCGCCTGCTGCGCGGGGCGGATCCCAATAAGGACCAGTCGTATGTGCTGTCCATGCTCGGCCAGGACCAGCTGGCCCGCTGCATCTTCCCGGTGGGGGACATGCAAAAGGGCGACGTCCGAGCTGAGGCGTCCCGGCTCGGACTGCGCACTGCCGACAAGCCCGATAGCCAGGATGTCTGCTTCATCCGATCCGACGTGGGCCGGGCCGGGTTCCTGGGCGATCGGGTGCCGCTGCATCCGGGCAGGTTGATCGACCACGAAACCGGGGACGACCTTGGCGAGGTGGAGGCCGTGGAGCTCGTCACTGTCGGCCAACGCCGAGGCATGGGGCACGGGACCGATGGCCGCCGTCGGTTCGTTACTGCCGTGGACATACCGACACGGCGGGTGACCATCGGCTCGCCCGAGGCCTCGATGGCCGACCGCATCCTTCTGCACACGGTGGCGTGGGTCGACGGCCGGCCCGATTTGGGTGACGGGGGAGCGTTCGCGGCCCTGGCTCAGTGCAGCGCGCATGGACCCGTGTATCCGTGCACGGTGCGCGGCGAGGCAGTGGACGGTGCAGACGAAGGGACCGACACGGCTGGTGGGGCCGGGTCGAGCGACGGGCTGATTGTCGAACTCGCATCACCCCAGCGCCGGGTGGCCCCCGGCCAGACCGTCGCCCTGTACGACCCAGCCCGTCCCGACAGCGTGGTCGGCTCCGGCGTGGTCCGATGACCGACAGCGAGACAGTTGGCGGAACAGATGACGTGGCGGACGGCGGGACGCTCGACCCGGTGGCCCGGGCAGCCGATCTGCGAGCCCTGATCGCCCACCACAACGAGCGTTACCACCAGCTCGACGACCCCGAGATCACCGACGCCGAGTACGACGGGCTGGTCCGTGAACTGCGAGCCATCGAGGCCGAGCACCCAGACCTTGCCGTGCCCGAGTCTCCGACCACTCAGGTAGGTGCCGCACCGACGGCGCAGTTCGCCCCGGTCACCCATCTGATCCCGATGATGAGCCTGGACAACGCCTTCAGCGCCGATGAGCTGCGGGCCTGGGCCGACCGGCTGGCCAAGCAGGTCCCCGCCGATACCGCTTTCGAGTGCGAACTCAAGATCGACGGTCTGGCCATCTCCTTGCTGTACCGAGACGGCCGGTTCGTCCAGGCCGCCACCCGGGGCGACGGGGCGACCGGTGAGGACGTCACCGCCAACATCGCCACTGTCGTATCCATCCCGAAGTCAATCGATCCGGCCGTCGGCCTAGCCCCCGAGGTGCTCGAGGTGCGAGGCGAGGTCTACATGCCGATTCCGGCCTTCGACGATCTCAACCGCCGCCAAGCCGAAGCAGGGGAGAAACTCTTCGTCAACCCTCGGAACTCGGCCGCCGGCTCGTTGCGCCAGAAGGACCCGACCGTCACCGCCACCCGTGCACTGTCGTTCTGGGCCTACCAGGTGGGTGCGGTCCAGCCCGTACCCACCGACGATGCTTCGGACCCGACATCTGGCCTGGCCACTAGTCAGTCGTCCACCCTCGAGTGGCTGGCCCGAGCCGGCTTTCCGGTCAACCCCGAGGTCCACCTGGTCAGCGGGCTCGACGAGGTAGTCGCCTTTTGCGACCGTTGGGAGAAGCACCGCCACGACCTCGACTACGACATCGACGGAGTAGTGGTGAAGGTCGACGACCTGGCCCTGCAACGAACCCTTGGCTCGACGTCGCGGGCCCCGCGGTGGGCCATTGCCTATAAGTTCCCGCCCGAGGAGCGCTCCACCAACTTGATCGACATCGAAGTCTCGATCGGCAGGACCGGAAAGGCCACACCGTTCGCCGTGCTCGATCCGGTCTTCGTCGGTGGCTCGACAGTCGGACTGGCCACGTTGCACAACGAGGACCAGGTCCGCCTCAAGGACGTCCGGCCGGGTGACACGGTGATCGTCCGCAAAGCGGGGGACGTCATCCCTGAGGTGGTGGGTCCGCTCCAGGTCGCCGGCACCAAGCGCAAGCCGCCGTGGACGTTCCCGACCGAGTGCCCGGTCTGCGCTGGACCACTGGTCCGTCTCGCGGGGGAGAGCGATACGTTCTGCACCAACCTCGACTGCGCCGGCCAGCGGGTGCAGCGCATCGCTCACTTCTCCTCGCGCTCCTGCATGGACATCGAAGGGCTGGGGGAGCAGCGGGTGCAGCTGTTGGTCGATCACGGGCTGCTGGTCGACGTGGCCGATCTCTATACGTTCACCCCCGAGACGTTCGACGGGCTCGAGGGGTTCGCGTCCCTGTCGACGGCGAACCTGTTGGCCGCCATCGACGAGTCACGTGGTCGACCGCTCAGCCGGGTCCTGAACGGCTTAGGCATCCGCCATCTCGGCCAGGTCGGCTCGGTGGCGTTGGCCCGGGCCTGTCGGGACATCGACACAGTGCTGGCCGCCGACGAAGAGGCACTGGCTGACATCGACGGGGTCGGGACGATCATCGCCTCGAGTGTGGTGGCCTGGTTCGCCTCGCCGGTCAACCGGGGGGTGATCGACCGGTTG
>CAIVIS010000138.1 GCA_903906055.1 uncultured Acidimicrobiaceae bacterium | reverse complement strand
GGACTGACCGAACCCATCGGCGTCGGGTCCCATCACTCCCGAGTGAATCCGCCAAGACCCATTGAACCCGGGATCCGCATTGCCGGCACACGCCATTTGAGCGGAATTTGCCGCCATGGACTATCAGTTCTGCAAAAGAAGGCGCTGCCGTAGGGGTCCCCTGATCGGCAGAGGCAGTCTGGCGCCGAGTGCACAGCTCGCCGTCCCCGACAGGGTGATGACCATGGACACAGATCGCGTCTCGCCAAGCTCCAACAGCGGAGTATCAGGCCTTCGACTCGCCAATCAACTGATCACGCAGGGCTCATCTGCAGCAACCACCTGGGCTGCGGTCCGCGGCCAAGGCATCGCCGGAGAGATGGACGTGCTGATGGCCACTTGGTTGGCCCGTCCGCTGACACCGGCCAGCCAGGCCCGACTCGGGGAGCTCATGCGGCGATTCGCCACACGGTTGTCGGCTTCGGGTGTCCCGTCGTTGACCACGGTCGGGGTCGAGGAGTGCGAGGCATTCCTGTGGGCGCCCACTCGACGCAACGCTGCCCCATCGATCCACACCGTTCATCTCCGCCGCACCGCCCTCCGTGACCTGTTCAGTGTCCTCGGTGATCTCGACGCCGGCACCGTCGACCCCTCACGCGTCCTCGACCTGCCTGCACGTGAAGGACGGCAGACCCGGCCCCTCACCGAGGCCGAGATGACTCTGGTTCGCACGGCGGCCCTCGGACGCTCACGTGACCGCCACCGGGCGGTTTCCGCAATTAGCCTCGCTGAGGCCACCGCCACGACCGGCGAACTAGCCCAGATTCGCTGGTCGGCGGTCGACCTGGCCGTCGGCACGGTGCTGCTTCCCGGTGCCTCTCCGGTGGAGGAACGCACCGGGGCGTTCAGTGCCTGGGGGAAGGCCACGCTGACTCGCGTAGCCAACGAGGTGGACCCGGCCGGCGACGATTGGGTGATCCCACGGCGAGCTCACTATGGCGAATCTCACTCCGCCCAGGCGGCCATGGCCAACCTGCTGACCAAGGTTCTCGCATCAGCTGGGCTGAAGGGGTCGGGGGTCCGGCCCGGTTCCATCCGACTCTGGGGTGGATCTCACGTGCTTGCCGAGCGCGGAATCGAAGCGGCCGCCGTTGCACTTGGAATCCAGAGTCTGGATGCCACCCGACGAGCACTGTCTCCGGAGGTGCCGTGATGGTCCGCCATCGCCCGCCCACCAGGAGCCACCAGTTAGATGCGCTGTTCGCCTGCCCGCTGATCCACGACATCGCCGCCGATGTGAGCCCCGTCGGGCTCCGCTCCCGTCGCCATCCGGTTGCCTTCCACCTGGCGTTCGGGGCCATGGTTCGTCTGTTCGGATCGGGTAACCGGCTCGACGCCGAGCTCGCCCACGCCGAGACCTGGAACCAGGTGGTCGAGCGGTACAACAGAGGTGCCGTCCTGCATCTGACTGGCGTTCCGATGAATGCGAATGCCCCTCCCCTGCTGAGTGACACCTACCGCCATGTTCGGCGTCACCTCACGTCCGAAGACCTTATGGAGACCCTGCTCGACTCCTTCACGCTGCACTCGGTAGCCATCGCCCAGAGCGTGGGCCTGATCCGCCTCGATGGTCGCGGGTCCCGCACGTATCCCCACCCCAGCCGCACCATCTACGGGGACGGCACCGTGGTGCGCCCGCTGTACGGCAAGGCCGACCACGGACGTCAGGACCTCGATGCCGAGGAGCACACCCGCCACGACGGCAAGATCTACGGCAACGATCTCGTGGCCATCGCCACCCGGGGTCCTGAGGTCGGTCGACGGGTGATCCTGGCGGTGGGCCGGGTCCACGACCGTGGCCACGAAGCGGCCGAGGCGGTCCGGCTCATTCGCAAGGTCCATGCCGTGGCCGGGGACGGCATCCAGGCCGTCGTCTACGACGGGGCCTTTCGAGGCGTGCACCACGAAACATTGATGAGCGAGCTCGGGCTAATCGTGGTGAACAAGGTCCACGCCGCCACCCGAGACGAGAAGAAGCGCACCTACCGCCAGATCCCACTCGGCAGCTGGGGGCACACCGTTCGAGGACGAGACTGTGCCCACACGCTGGTGGTCACCAACGGGTCCGTTCATGACTCGACGATGGATGACAGCGGTCGCCTGGTCCTATCTGATCCTCTGGTCCGCAAGCAGATCCGGCGGTATGCGAGGGGTGGTGGCAGTGACGATAGGGCGGCTGGATGGCGGTTCACTCTCGGAGTCACCGTGCCGTGCCCCAAGGAATCCTTCACGGCCTGGATCAGCCCCCATCGCCAGTTGGGCGAACGCGGAAACGGCCGACCAGATCAGTTACGCCTGATTCCTGAGGCCGACTCGTACTTCCAGACTCTCTACGGCCTCCGCAACGACTCGGAGTCCATCAATTCGGGCTACAAGCGCACGCTGCTCGTCGACCGCGCTGCCGCCCTCGGGTGGCGACGCCAGGTGCTCGACCTCATGTCGTGGTCGCTTCTCATCAACGCGTCGGCCTGGAGAGCGGCGCAGGCGTAGGGAGCAAACAAGCCGCGGCGCACAAGGCGTGCCTCACAACCGGCGTCCTGACATGCGGGTTGAACCGGCCTGGTCCAAGTCGTTACGGAGCTCTTGGCGGAGGCACTGCACGACACCACCCACTACGCCAACAACCGCGTCGAGGCCGACCACGGGCGCCTCAAAGCCAGGCTCCGACCGCTGCGGGGTCTCAAACGAGACCGGACTGCCAACGTCGTGATGACGGGGTAATCATTCTCCTCACCGACGGCCTGCTGGGACTGTTGCACCCCTTTGTAACTGGCAGTAGCGTTCTCTCGATCGGGATAAGGGTTTTGGGTCAACGGGGGCAAAACATGCGGGGAACACGTGGAGCCGCTAGGTCAGATGGCGGTCGGGCATCAAGGACCCGGCTGACCCGCTGGATCACGGTGGGCATCGTCCCAGCAATAGGACTGGTTGCCCTGATCAGCCCAGCCTCCATGGCGGCTGCCGCACCAGTTCCCCCTGCGACGACATCAACTCCGACCTCAACGTCGACTTCAACGCCGATCTCTACCCCGACTCCTCGGGCACCTCGAGCGGCTGCAACCAGGCCGAAGGCCAGGAAGCGGTCAACCCCGGGCACGAGCACTCCAACGAGCACAAGCACCACGACAACGACTGCAACTGCCCCCACCAACCCGGTTGCCCCGACCATCGTGCCACTGACCACCGTGCCACCGGCCACCGTGCCACCGGTCACGCCGCCATCCCACCTGGCTCCGATGACCAACCTGCCCCCCACGGTGGCATCATTCGCTTCCACGCCGGTTGGGCTCCCTCTTTCTGGCGGAACGGTCACCTTGTCGGCTGTGGT
>CAIVIS010000137.1 GCA_903906055.1 uncultured Acidimicrobiaceae bacterium | reverse complement strand
TCGATGCAGCAGTCTCGTACGCGTAGGTCCGGCAAGAACACGATCGTAAAGATCGTCCTAGCCGCACTCATGAGCCTGCTCGGGCTCAGTGTCGTGGGCGTCGGAGAGGCCTATGGCGCTGCCCCCTTGGTGAAGACGATCAATACCCTCACCTCTGGTGCGAAGGGGTCGGCCAACGGTGGAGATACCGTCGTCATCGGTGGAAGCGGCTTCACTGGTGCCACCCAGGTCACCTTCGGCGGCGTGCCCGGCACTGCACTGGTTGTGAACAGCGGTATCAAGGTCACGGTGACCTCGCCGGTGGCCCAGTCAGCGTCACCGGTGTCGGTAGTCGTCACCGTCGGCGGCGTCAACTCCACCGCCTTTACCGCTGGATCTGACCAGTACGCCTACACCTGGGCTGCCGGACCTGCTGTCAGCGCGATCTCGCCGAGCAGTGGCGTGGTCGCCGGTGGCACGTCAGTGACCCTCACCGGAACCAACCTCGGCGGTCCCAGTGCAGTGAAGTTCGGTACTGTCCCGGCTGCCTCGTACGTCGTCAACTCCGCAACATCGATCACCGCCGTCTCCCCGGCGTCCACCGGCTCGTCCAACATCACCGTCACCACCCCCTTCGGTGGCGGCACGACGTCGGCCGCAGTTGGCCCCAACCAGTTCAACTTCATCTCAGCCCCGACGGTCACGGGCATTCGCACCGTGGCCAACCCGGCAGCCGGTCCGACCGGCGGCGGCACCTCGGTGACCGTCGACGGCACCGGCTTCTCCAGTGATGCCACCGTGATGTTCGGTGGTGTGGCTGCCGCCAGCGTGCTGGTGAATTCGATCTACTCGATCACCGCCACCTCGCCAGCGGGCACCAACACCGTCGATGTGATCGTCCACACAGCGCAGGGCACTTCTCCCGTGTCGGCTGCTGACCACTTCACCTATAACGCCACCCTCGGCCTGGCCCCGGGTACTGCCGCCTACAACACGGGCATCTCCACCTCGACCACTGTTCCTGCCAACCCCACGGTCGTGCAGTCGTTCAACGCCCTGACCCTGGTGACCGGTGGAGGCAACTTCTCCAGCCCCACCGTGTCGGTTCTCACACAGCCCGGCGCCGGCGGCGGTACCGTCACCGTGTCGGGCACCCAGGTGCTCTACACCCCGGTCCAGCTCACACCAGTGCTGGCCGCCGGGATCTGGACCTACAACACCACCACCACCGGAAACCAGACGGCGACCATCGCTGTCTGCGAGACCGGATCCTCCTACCCGAGCGCGGGCTGCGCCACGACGGTCTTGACCTATGTCGAAGCAGTCACCGGCTTCTACATGGGCGAGCAACTGTCGGCAGCAGGCCTTCTGGTGTCAGTGGTGTTGGATGCTGGTGCGGGCATCATCGCCCCCAGTTCCGCCGTCCAGGGATCGACCATCACGACTGTCTCCGCCCCGACCATGGCACTCATCCCGGCGTCAAACTCCGGATTCACCGTTACCAGTGCTGGCCTGTACCAAGCCATCACGTCGGTGCCCGACGGACTGACCCTGGTGCCGGGATCGCTCGCCGTCTCCGGTGGTGATGCGGCATCCACGGGCAAGTACATCGTCAGCCTGTGCACCGCAGCCATGGGATATGTGGCTGGTCAGTGCACCGCCCGCTTCGACGGCAACTACAAGGCCGCCTACCCCTACATCCAGACCTCGCTGAACGTAGCCACCGCCATCCCCGGTGGAGCCCAGTTGAGCCTGCCCACCATCACGGCCCAGTGGACGGTGACGGCAGCGCCCGGCACTTCGCTCGGCTCGGTCCAGACCGAGTTCGCCACTGCCACCAAAGTGGTGACCATCGGGGACCTGCTTCTCGACGCCTATCCGTCCGACCAGGCCTCCTACGACAACCAGGGACTTGGCAAGCCGATCCCGACCTATTTGGCGCCCGACCCCCGTTTCTCGATCTACGTGACCCCCGGGACTCCAGCGCCGTTCATCACCTCGGCAAACAGCACGACCTTCGCCAAGGGCAGCGCCAGCTCCTTCACGGTGACGGCGACGGGCTCGCCGGCGCCGACCTTCGGCGAGACGGGCAGCCTTCCGACCGGCGTGACCCTCAACAGCGCGACCGGCGTGCTGTCTGGCACCCCGAGCACCTCAGGCAGCTTCCCGATCACCATCACAGCGACCAACGGCGTGAGCCCCGATGCCACCCAGTCCTTCACCTTGATGATCTACGACGCCCCGGCCATCACCTCGCCGTCGAGTGCAACGTTCGCCAAGGGCAGCGCCAGCTCCTTCACGGTG
>CAIVIS010000136.1 GCA_903906055.1 uncultured Acidimicrobiaceae bacterium | reverse complement strand
TACCCTGAAGTTGGGCCCACCCCTGGGTCGCCCTGATTGGGCGGCTCGGGCACCGCTCAGACGAGGGAGTCCGATAACGAATCGCTCATCGCAGCGACCCGCACGCTGCGGCGGAAGGTGGAGCGACGCGGCCCCGCTGCTACCGGTGACGACTACCCCGTGGGCTAGAAATTCACCAGCAGAAGTGATGAGGTTCAGTCGATGATTTCCATGTCCAAGATATTTGCGATCGATCGCAAAGAGTTCAAGATGTCCCGAGGCATCGAGGTAGTGGTGATCCTCGCGATCCCATTCGTCGTGCTCGGAGTGCTCAAGCAGGACATGTACCTGCTGAGCGTGACTTTCGGGATTCTGTTTGTCGGCCTCAGCGATCCTGGCGGCCCCTACGGCGTTCGCCTCCGAGAGATGGCCCTCGTCGGTGTGGTGGGAACCGGTGTGACTGCTCTCGGATTCGCCATCGGCGGAGGGTCATGGGGGTGGGTGGTTCTGGCCGCCACGGGGGTGACCTTGCTCAGCGGACTCGCCTTGAAGTTCGGAACCCACCGTTTCGTCTCGGCCACACTGCTCAACGCCTGGTTCCTGATCGTCATCTCGGTGCCCGCCGCCCAACATCTTTCGACGGCGGCATCTGGGTGGGCCCAGCAGTCCTTGGCCTGGCTCATCGGATCTGCCGTTTGGATCGCCAGCACACTGATCAAGTGGCTACTCGATGGGCGGCGGGCGCAACCCTCCAACATCCCGGAGATTCCTGGCGACATGTCCGCCAACACGTTGAGCGGCCCCGAGATCTTGTTCGCGGTCATCAGGGCGCTCGCCGTTGGGATCGCGGTCGCCCTCGCCTTCGGGTTCCACGTCCCTGATGCTGACTGGATGCCCATTGCCACGCTGGTGGCCATGAAGGGCACCCTGAGCCAAACAACCTTGTTCGCTGAGCAGCGGCTGGCAGGAGCGGTCATCGGTGCCTTCGTGGCCATGTTCTTCCTGGTAGCCCTGAAGAACAAGCATGCGCTGGAGGTCGTCATCATCCTCCTCGGTTCGGTGGCGGCGACTATCCGGGGGGTGAACTACGCCCTCTACTGTGCAGCCATCGCAGGCCTGGTCTTGGTGAGTATGGATATCTCCCACCCGACCAACTTCACTGCCGAGTTCCACCGAGTCTTCTTCACCTTCGCTGGCGTCGGCATCGCGTGGCTGGTCATGCTGCTGGCCAATGCCATGCAGAAGGAACGCGCTGAGGCGACACCTGAGGACTGACCCAACGGTCTTGGTCTCCTGGGAACCGAATGGCGCCTGCCGCGGGCGGGGTGCGTAGGTCGGGCTCGAGCTGGTCTCTATCAATCAGGCGGGAGCGAGGCGGCGGCGCTCCGGCACCGGTACCCGAAGCAGATCCTCGGCTGCCACCACGTCGTCGAACACGGCACGGGCCTCGTCGAGCAGGACCCGCACGTCGGTATATCGCTGAGAGAAGTGAGTGATGACGAGGCGGCGGGCCCCGGCGTCGCGGGCGATCCGGGCCGCATCGGCGGCCGTCAAGTGGTGATAACGGCGAGCCAGGTCGGCATCGGCCGACGAGAAGGTCGCCTCGCACACCATCAGATCGACCCCAGCGGCCAGTGTCACCGCCCCATCGCACATACCTGTGTCCATGATGAACGCCATCGACTGTCCGTGGCGCACTACGGCGACATCATGGAGTTCGGTGCGGACTCCGTCGCGAACCAGCGTGCCGTCACGAGCCAGCTGGCCGACATCGGGGCCGTGGATCCCTCGAGCAGCCAGGCGCTCGGGAATCATGTGGTGTCCGTCGGGCTCGACCAGGCGCCAGCCGAAGGCCTCGGGATTGTGTTCAAGGCGGGCCGCCTCGATGGTGAAGGCCGGACCAGGGGAGGCCGCATGAGTGGTTGCCGGGCCATCGGCCGATACCGGCACTGGGCGCACCTCGAGGTGGTCCTCGTAGTACGAGGCATGCCGGAGCCGATCGAAGTACTCCTGCCCGCTGGCCGGATACAACACCTCGACGGGACGCGCCACCCCGTCGAGCGACAGGCGCTGGAGTATCCCGGGCAGGCCCAGGCAGTGATCACCGTGGAAGTGGGTGATGCAGATGTGGCCGATGGAGGTGGGGGAGACCCCAGCCAGGATCATCTGGCGCTGAGTCCCCTCGCCTGGGTCGAACAGGATGGACGTGCCATCCCACCGCAGGAGGTAGCCGTTGTGGTTGCGGTGCCGGGTGGGTGCCTGGCTGGCCGAGCCCAGGATCACCAGCTCACGGGAGCTCATGGACCAGTTCTACCCGACCCGGTCACACTTGGCGGTTCGCCTTCGTCCCGTGGATGCCGGAATCATCGGTGCCTCCGGTTCGACCGTGGCAGTGTGGGCTGGTGCAGCGTTCTGTCCTCGTCCGTCCCCGGTCGACTCGGGTATCGGTGGGGGAAGTCATGACGGCGTGCCGGTGGCCCGGGTGCACGAGCTAGGCGACGTTGGGAGGATCAGCCGCCTCGGCCAAGGCCTTGATGCCGGCGATCGTGGCCTCCATGTTCCGTTGCCACTGACGAAGGCGCCCGCCCACGATCTTCTCTTCGTTGTCGGGGTCCCGCTCGATGGCTGAAGTCACCCCTGACGGACCCGGTCCCATCCGCGCCCACTGACGGAGCAGAGTGCCCGTCCCGTCGGGGGTCAACGTGAACTGCCAGACCGCCACTGGTGCGTCGAGGTCACCTACGGTCCAGGCGAAGGTGGCCTGCGACTCCCACTCGGTCACCGTGCAGGTGACCTCCCACTCGCCGATGCCTGGGTTGCGGTTGCGCCCGCGGAACTGCGAGCCGATGCTCGGTTCGACGTCGGGGTCCACCCATGTGGCCCCTTGGAACTCGTCGGAAAAGCGGGCCGGAATATCGATGTCGGTCACCAGCGCCCATACGACGTCGGGGGCGGCATCGATGGTGATCTCGGACTCAGCCGTGGGGGAATCAGCAAAGCGCATTGTCGGTCTCCTCGATCGTGTTCGACGGGGACGAGCCTAGAGACGTGCGAACCGCTCGGCCTCGGCGGCGAACTGCGTGGCCGAGGCGGCGCTGACCGACGGTCTGGTCAGTTCGACGGCTCGGAGGACATCGGCGTTGGTGACCTCAGCCGGTTCGCCGTCGAGCGCCCGGTCGAAGGCCAACTGTGCTGCCCGCTGCGACACCAGGGCGAAGTCGGCCGGGGTGAACCCGGGAGTCCGGGCTGCCACCTCTGCGGGCTGGCCAGCGGGGAGAAACTCGGCGCACAGCTCGGCCCGCTCGTCCTCGTCAGGAGCACCGACCGGGATGATCAGATCGAACCGCCCAGGCCGCAGCAAGGCCGGGTCGATGGCCGCAATCGAGTTCGTGGCCATCACTACCAACCGGTCCGGTCGGGACTTGAACATGGGAACGGCCTTGAGCAGTTCATTGACCAGAGGCTGGCTATCCGGGCGCTCGGCGCGGTCTGACGCGATCTCGTCAGCTTCGTCGATGAAGCAGACGAGGCGGTCCACCTTGCCCAACTCGGCCAATGAGTCGCGCAGCGTCCGGGCTCCTTCGACGCCTTGACCCAGCAACGACGGGTGGAGTTCGACGAACGCCCACATCAATCGCGAGGCGATGGCCCGGGCGAACGAGGTCTTGCCTGTTCCTGGTGGTCCGAAGAGCAGGACGGCCGCTGGCGGCTGCAATCCCAAGCGATCAGCCAAATCAGTGTGGGCCAACGGGGCCACCACTCGCCGTTCTAGGATGTTTTTGGCGGATGAGAACCCCTTCATCGACTCCCACAGGCCATCCATCGGTACGTAGCCGCCGAACCGCTCGACGATGGCCATCTCCTCGGGGACCATCGATGCATCCCGAACATAGAGGTGCAGGCCCTCGAGATGGGTGAATCCCTGGTTGACGAAGGCATCTTCTCCGACCTGCCCGGCTTGGACCACGGCTAGCAGTCGTCCGGCTCCGCGGTGGATCACCTCTTGGTCGAGTTGTCGCAGCAAGGCAGAGCCGATGCCCAAACGGCGCCACTCGGGATGGAGTGCGAAGGCCAACACGTGGGCATCGGGTCCACTCACTCGGGCGACGGCTGCACCCACCAGATCGCCGGCAGGGGAGAGTGCCACAACCACCGGCTGGTGTTCGTGAATCGCCTCCATGACGTCGCTGTGGCCGTATGCGGCACCGGTAGCGACGCCAGACATGTCGATGAGACGGACGACCTCGTCGGTCGGTGCGACCGGGTCACGGTCGCCGAGAGTGAGGACTCTCCACGTGGTCGTCATTGCGGTCCCTCTCTCATGGCGGATACAGCATCGTAGGACGAATGGACGATCACGTGCGTGAGTCGTTGACGTGTGCACTCAAGGACCCCACACTATGGACGTGGCCCGACGGGCCGGTCAGGAGTTGTCGTGGGACAGTGGCCCAAAGCAGAGATCGAGTCAGCATTCGTCGAGTACCAGCAGCGTGCGGCCGAGGCCGGCACCTCGGGTAACTGGCGGCCGTGGGCCGACCTGTTCACCGAAGATGCCGACTATATCGAGCACCTCTACGGGACGATGCATGGACGCGAGGTCATCTATGAGTGGATCCAGAAGACCATGTCCACCTATCCGGGCAGCGACATGCCGTACTTCCCCATCGAGTGGTACCTCATCGACGAAGACAAGGGGTGGGTGGTGTGCCAGGTCTGGAACCGGATGCGGGACCCCGGGGATGGCTCCATCCATCAGGAGTACAACATCACCATCTTGAAGTACGCGGGTGACGGGCTGTGGTCGTCCGAGGAGGATGCCTACAACCCGATGCGCTTCGGAACCATGCTGTCCGGCTGGGAGGCAGCCCGGGATGCAGCCGCTGGGGGCTGAGCAGCCCCACCGGCTGGGGTCGTCCGCACTAGCGTCGGCGTGGTGGAGAGACGCAGGCTGGGCCGGACCGATCATCATTCGTCTGTGGCCATCCTTGGCGGTGCTGCCTTCTGGGACGGCGACCCCGAGACGACGGCTGCTTCGTTCGCCGCCGCGCTGGCGGCCGGGGTCAATCACATCGACGTGGCTCCCCAGTACGGACAGGTCCAGAACGTCATGGGCCCACTCATCGCACCCGTGCGCGACCAGCTCTTCGTGGCGTGCAAGACACTCCGCCACGACCCCGACGGCGTCAGGGCGCAGATGGAGGACTCGCTCACCCTGCTGCAGTGTGAGACGTTCGATCTCTGCCAGCTCCATGCCGTCACCGACATGGCCGAGCTCGATGCCCGGGACCGGGCCGTACGGGCCATCCTGGCCGCCCGTGACGAGGGTCTCACTCAGTGGGTGGGGATCACCGGGCACGAGCACACCGCACCGGCCGCTCACTTGGAGGCCCTGAAGCGGTACGACCTCGACACGGTGATGTTCCCCGTCAACCCGCGACTGTGGTCGGACCCGGAGTACCGCCGGGATGCCGAGGCGCTCCTCGAATACGCCGCCGAGCACGACGTCGGGGTGATGGCCATAAAGGCGGCCGCCGCTCGTCCGTGGGCGGGACGGGAGCGGACCGCGTCCACCTGGTACGAGCCGTATACGTCAGCCGACGAGGTCGACCGTGGGGTGCGCTTCGCTCTGTCCACTCCAGGGGTACATGCCTTCTGCACCCCCGGGGACACCGGCGTGCTGGCCACCGCATTGTTGGCCGCGG
>CAIVIS010000135.1 GCA_903906055.1 uncultured Acidimicrobiaceae bacterium | reverse complement strand
GTCGGCTAGGGCTGCTTTGACCTGGGGTCCGAGCGGAGTGCCGCATGGGGGCACGTGTGTAGTGGGGAGAGCGATGCCGTGGCACTCGAGCATCTGAAGGCTGGTCGGCTGGATCTGATCGCCGATGCGGGGGATGCTCCCCTCGGCAACCCTGGTCACATAGTCGTAGTGATTGATCTCATCGATGGGGGAGAACTGCGGACTCTGGTGGACGTGCACCGACAGCAGCACAATCGGGGCGATGACGACCGTCAGGAGGAACACCACGATGGCGCTGGCCGTCGGGAAGCACAGATGCAGGATCCGTCGCATGGGCGAGGCGTGCTCTTTGACTGCACCTTCCCTAGTTGGGTCGTCTGGGACTCCGGTTCCGTTCATGGGCAACGAAGTCCGTGGGTCCGCTGCCTGCTACCGATCAGCGGTGGGCAGGTCCTTGGCGAAGGTAATGAAGGCGCTCGACGGCAGGTACTCCTCGGGGATGTCTTCGGGGCGCTCGTACCAGTCGACGTCGAACACGTTGGAGACCCCGGTGGTCTCGACCGTGCCGCTCAACCCGGCTTCGTGGGAGGCCAGGAAGATCTGGCGGCCATCGATGGCGCCGCTCACCAGGGACTGCCAGGTGGGCAGGTCGACCCGGGCCACCAAGCTGTAGACACAGCCGTCGTGGGTGGCCCCGACCCGGCGGCCGATCATGCAGTGGTGCGGTCCGTCGTCGATGCCGTAGACGGCGGCGTCTCCGGCGCCTACGTGGGCCCGAATACGAGCTGGGTGGCCGAAGATGTGGAACCCGCCATGGGCCCGCTCCTTCATGGCATAGAGCGGACTGGGCGGAATGGTGCCCTCGGGCTCCTCCTCCATGAGCGGGGTGGCGTCCTCGGGTGCGGTCACCGGGAAGGTGTTAGCGGCCGTGCCCGGCTCGAAGTGGAGCTGCCCGTCGCTTCTGGACTGGAAAGGGCTGTTCTCGTCTACCTGTCCGGTGTCGCTCACTGCCCACTCCTCTCATCCGGGGGCATGCTGCACCCGGTGTCGTATGCACCCATCGTGCCACGCCTGCTCGGTCCCGGCGGTCGCCGCCGCCTCAGGTGCCGACTCAGGTGCTCGCTCAGGTGCCGGCCGAGGTGGGGAACCAGCCCGACACCACGGCTCGGTCCCGTCCCCAGGACCGACGGCGCTCGTGGGCCGCCTCGGCCTGATCGACAACCACGAAGGCGACTTGGTCGCCAGGCGTCAGCTGGCCCAGCAGGGGAATGTCGGCCGTGATCACACACGCCGCCACTGGATACCCGCCTACCGTCGCATGGTCAGGCAGCAGAATGATGGGGAGCCCATCGGGGGGCACTTGGACTGCTCCGGTGATCATGGGAGTGGACGACCCTGCCGGTGCATTGGAAATGGTCGTGCCGTCTTCGGCCGAGAGTCGGACGCCGATCCGATCGACGTGGTGCGCCACGTCCCACACCGTGGAGGCCAATACTTCAAGTGCAGCTTCGGATCCGGTGCCGGGAACCACCCGGGGACCGGGAACCACACGGAGGGTCACGGGAGTGCCAGGTGGTGGTGCCGATGGCAGCGTCAGGTGCCCTCGGATCCGGCCTGGTCTGCCTCGGTCGAGGCGATTCCCGGCCCGCAGCGGACCAGCTCCCAGGCCAGTAAGGACGTCAGAGGAGCGCGACCCGAAGTGCTCAGGGGTGAGCAGTCCGCCGGCGATACCCAGATAGGAGCGCAGTCCGTGGCGGATCCGGCCTATAGACACCACCTGGCCGTCGGCCACCGGCACCACGGTGGCATCTGCGACCTCGCGCCCGTCGACCCGAACGTCGACCGCGCCCTGCGCGGCACCGACCACGGCGATATGTCCGTCCCCGATGACTCGCAGCGTCGGGCCTGATGCGGTGCACTCGATGGCTGCCGCCCCTCGTTCGTTGCCGAGCAAGAGGTTGACCAGTGCGAGTGCGCGCCGATCTGCAGCCCCGGCCGCCGGAACGCCAAGTCGGGCCACAGCGCGTCGACCGCCGTCCTCGACGATGCTCAACAGTCCCGGGTCGACGACCAAGAGGGCGGGTCCATCGCCCGGATCGAGGGCGACCCGGGCCGGATCGGTGATGGCAGCGGCAGTGGCCGACGACGCAGTAGCGCTGGCTACGGGCAGGCGAACAGCCGGAGCATCGACGGCGTGGAAGCGTACGTGGTCACCGGGAGAGACCCGGCTGTAGGGCGGGACGTCGGGATCGAACAGGATCTCGGTGGTCCGTCCCAACAGGTGCCAGCCCCCCGGGGTGGACCTTGGGTAGATGGAGGCGAAGCCCCCGGCCACGGCCACCGATCCGGCCGGGACCGCCGTGCGGGGCGTGTGGCGCCGGTGCAGCCCGGCCAACTCGGGAGGGAGTCCGGTCAGATAGGGGAAGCCTGGGGCAAAGCCGACGAAGGCCACCTCGAGATGGGCACCGACCAAGAGCTCGACGACCCGGTGGCGCGACGCGCCGATCAAGCCAGCTACCTCGTCGAGGTCGTCGCCGTCGAATACCACGGGTAGGAGGTGAGTGACGGGGGAGCGGGTCCCTGGTTCTGGCCGGGTATCGAACACGGCGAACCCGCTGACTACCCCTTCGAGCCACGCCGCACACGCCTCCGGGTCGACGGCGCCGGGATCGGGCCCGACGACGACCACGACTACGGCGTATCCGACGACGACTTCATCGATGGTGTCCGGGGGAAGATCGACAGCGCCTCTACTGATCAGGTCAGCCAGTCGATGGGCACCGGCTACGTCGGCTGTTTCGATCAGGAAGGCGTGGTCACCGAAGGGAAGTACCTGCACCAGAGGTCCGGTCACCGGCTCATCTCCTCACGGCTGACCTATGGCCATCGAAGGGCCAGTGGACGGCGTTCCAGTGAACGGCCGCACTGCGACCCCTGCGGACTCGAGCGCTGCTCGCACCGCACGACCGGTCCGGTCCGCACCGGGTCCGTCTCCGTGCATGCAGAGAGTCTCGACGTCGAGGGCCACCCACGATCCATCTACAGCTGGCACCCCACGATCGATGGCCAGCGAACGGGCCCGCTCGGCCACTGCCTCTGGCTCTTCGATCATCGCCCCTGCATCACCACGGGCGACCAGCGCCCCGTCGGGGCCGTATCCCCGGTCGCAGAAGCCCTCGATCACCAGCCGCATGCTGGCCGCACGGGCTGGCGCGGCCACCGCACTCCCCGGGGGCGCCACCAGGACCGCACACCGCGTGGTCAGCGCCTCGACCACGACTGCGGCCACCTCTGGGTCGGCGGCCATCCGGTGATAGAGGGCACCGTGGGGCTTGACATAGGAGACGAACGCTCCGACCGCGGCAGCCTCCTCGACCAGGGTCTCCCACTGCTCGATCACATCGTCAGCCAGTCGGTCGTGGGCAGGGTCTTGTGTCCGTCGACCGAACCCCTCCCGGTCGCGGTAGGAGATATGGGCGCCGATGGACACCCCGCGAGCCACACACTCAGCGGCCGCTCGGCGCATCGAGGCCCGGCTCCCGGCGTGAAACCCGCACGCCACGCTGGCACTGGTGACGAGTCCGAGCAGAGCCAGATCAGAGGTCGCCAATTCGTCGCCCTCGGCCAAGTCCGCGTTGAGGTCGATGGCTGGCACTGCACCAGTATCGGTCATGGTCGGCGGCCGACGGGGATGTCGGTACCGGGAGGTCTGCAGTGTCCGACGCAGTCCCGCATGACCCGAAGCCGCCGAGGCGCTATCGTTCCGGCCATGCCACAACCGCCTGCACTCACACCCGAACAGCGCCAGGCCGCTCTGGCCAAGGCCGCCCGCGTCCGCCGTGAGCGGGCCGAGGTCAAAGAGAAGCTGAAGATCGGCTCGATCGACCTTCCGGAGCTCCTCGTCATGGCTGAGGGGAACGAGACCATCGGCAAGATGAAGGTCCTCTCCGTGCTCGAGTCGCTGCCGGGTCTGGGCAAGGTCAAGGCCCGTCGCATGATGGAGACCGTCGGGATCTCCGAGAGCCGCCGGCTGCAGGGCCTCGGCTCCAACCAGCGCGAGTCCCTGCTCCGCGAAACCGCCCGCTGAGCAGTTCCGACGCTGGCCCATCTGGGCCGGCCCACGACTCGCTCATCTTCGTCCTCTTCGGTCCCGGCGGGGCTGGTAAGGGAACAGTTGCGTCCGCGCTGATCGATGCCGATCCGCGGCTGCACCTCAGCCGGTCGTGGACCACCCGTGGCCGCCGGCCAGGGGAGACCGAAGACGCCTACGTCTTCGTTGACCGCGATACCTTCAAGGCCCGGGTCGCCGCTGGCGGCTTCTTCGAGTGGGCCGAGTTCCTCGGCAACCTGTACGGCACCCCCATCACCGACCCCGTTCCTGGTCGTGACGTACTGCTCGAGATCGACCTCCAAGGTGCCCGTCAGGTGCGCAGCATCCGCCCCGACGCCACCTTGATCCTTCTCCTGCCCCCTTCCCCGGCCATCCAAGAGGAGCGGCTGCGGGCTCGTGGGGACGACGAGGACCACATCGCCCGACGCCTGGCCGAGGGGGCCGAAGAAGAGCGTTTGGGGCGTGCCATTGCCGACGCCGTGGTGATCAATGACACCGTTGCGCAGGCCACTGCCGATGTGGGCTCTATACTGGTCCTCCGTCGCTCGGCATCCCACTAGGGAGCTGCACGCACCGTACGACCCGGCACTGGTGCCGGTACCCATCCCCCGACATGCCCGAAGGATCGTGATGGCCCAGAACCCGACCACCCTGATGGACCCGCCCATCGAGGATCTCCTCGACAAGGTGGACTCGAAGTTCACCCTGGTGGCCCTGGCTTCGATGCGGGCCCGGCAGGTCAACAGCTACTACAACTCCCTGGGCGAGGGCATCGGCGTGGTCGTGCCGCCCCAGGTCGCTTCCGCATCGGGCAAGCCGTTGTCGATCGCCTTCGAAGAGGTTGCGGCGGGCAAGGCCACCTACTCCCGGCCTGACCCCGAAGAGATTGCCGCCGCCGAGGCCGCTGCGGCCGAAGCACTGGCCCTGCTCGAGAGCGCGGTCGAGTTGGCCGTTGAGGACGCAGTGGCTGAGGCCATCGCCGAGGTCAAGGACGAGTCCGCCGAGTGACACGTCGCCCCGGCCATAGCGCCGGGGCCGCTCGTACAAGGGGAGGACCGTGGGACAGGTGACAGGCGACGACGCCCGACTGCTCGATGACGGCCGACCCTTCGTGGTGTTGGGCGTGTCGGCCGGTATTGCTGCATACAAAGCCGTGGAGCTCTGTCGTCTGCTGGTCGATGCCGGAGTGCACGTCGCCCCGGTGCTGACCGAGCGGGCCACCCGGTTCGTGGGGCGGGCCACGTTCGACGCCCTGGCCAGCGAGCCCACCCAGATGAGCGTGTGGGACGAGGTATCGCCCATTCCCCACACGCGGCTCGGCCAGCGCGCCGATCTGATCGTGGTGGCCCCGGCCACGGCTGACCTCTTGGCCCGGTACGCCGCTGGCATCGCTGACGATCTGTTGACCACGACACTGGTGGCCACGGCCGCACCGGTAGTGGTCTGCCCGGCCATGCACACCGAGATGTGGGCCCACCCTTCGGTCCAGGACAATCTGGCCACCCTGCGCTCCCGCGGGGTGTCGGTGGTCCCGCCCGAGGACGGCCGGCTGGCCGGTGGAGACATCGGATCGGGACGGATGGCCGAGCCGGCCACCATTGCCGCCGCCGTCTTGGAGATGTTGGCTGCCGGCGGGGCGCCATCACCTGATGTGATCGGCGACCTGTCTGGCGTCACCGTGCTGGTGTCGGCCGGCGGCACGCGTGAGGCCATCGATCCGGTGCGGTTCATCACCAACCGGTCATCGGGCAAGCAGGGCCACGCCGTGGCGGATGCCGCCGCTCGCCGAGGTGCGACGGTGGTCCTGGTCACCACCAGCAGCCAACCTCGTCCGTCTGGAGCCTTGGTGATCGAGGTCGAGACGGCGGAGCAGATGGAGACGGCCATGCTGGCCAAGGCCGAGACGGCCGACGTGGTGATTATGGCTGCGGCCGTGGCGGACTTCCGGCCGAAACTGGCCGCCGACGTGAAGCTCCACAAGGCCGATGGCATCCCTGACCTGCTGCTCGAGCCCACCAACGACATCCTGGCCGAGTTGGGGCGGCGCCGACGACCGGGCCAGGTGCTGGTCGGGTTCGCCGCCGAAACTGACGACGTCAGGGAGCGGGCCCTGGCCAAAATGCAGGCTAAGCAAGTCGACTTGATGGTGGCCAACGACGTGTCTGCCCCCGAGGTCGGATTCGACCACGACACTAACGCCGTCACCATCTTCGGCGCCGACGGCGCGGTGGTTTTCGTGCCCCTGGCGGCCAAGTACGAGGTGGCCAATGCAATTCTTGATCGCGTACTTCCGTTGATCGGAGGGGCGCGAACGTAGCGAACGGGCAGTCGACAGATGTACCGTTGTCGTTCCGACCCGGGGCAACCCCCGGTGCACCGTTCAATCAGTCGCATCAACCGCAGTCCCGACCGTCAGCGCCGCCCGGGTGCCCGACGACCAGACAACCAAGGATGGAAACAGCCGTGAGCAGCCGATACACCTTCACTTCGGAGTCAGTCACCGAAGGACATCCCGACAAGATGGCCGACCAGATCTCGGACTCTGTCCTCGACGCGCTATTGACCGACGACCCCGACAGCCGGGTCGCCTGTGAGACCCTCCTGACCACGGGACTCGTCCTGGTGGCCGGAGAGATCACCACGACCACCTACGTCGACATCCCCAAGTTGGTGCGCCAGACCGTCCTCGACATCGGCTACGACGACGACGCGTACGGCATCGACGGCAACACGTGCGGTGTGATCGTCTCCCTCGACGAGCAGTCGCCCAACATCGGTCAAGGCGTCGACAACGCCCTCGAGGTCCGGGCCGGCACTGGCGGCGAGGATCAGCTCAACTCACAGGGTGCTGGCGACCAGGGGATGATGTTCGGGTACGCCTGCGATGAAACCCCCGACCTGATGCCCATGCCCATCTGGCTGGCCCACCGCCTGGCCCAGCGCCTGGCCCAGGTGCGCCGGGTCGGTACGATCCCGTACCTGCGTCCCGACGGCAAGACCCAGGTCAGCGTGACCTACGAGGACGGTCGGCCCATCGCCTTGGAGACCGTGCTGATCTCCACTCAGCACGACCCGGGCATCGACCTGGCCACGCTGCTGCTGCCGGACCTCACCAACAACGTGATCAACCCACTGCTTCCGCCCGACCTGGACTGCACGAACGTGCGGATCTTGGCCAACCCGACCGGCGTCTTTGAACTCGGTGGCCCCCATGCCGACACCGGCCTGACTGGGCGAAAGATCATCGTCGACACCTACGGCGGCATGGCTCGCCACGGTGGTGGTGCCTTCTCGGGCAAGGACCCGTCCAAGGTCGACCGCTCCGCCGCGTATGCCGCTCGCTGGGTGGCCAAGAACGTGGTGGCCGCTGGTGCCGCGCAGCGTTGCGAGGTCCAGGTGGCCTACGCCATCGGTGTGGCCCGCCCGGTGTCGGTCCTGGTCGAGACGTTCGGCACCGAGAAGGTCGACCCGGCTGCCATCGCCAAGGCAGTGGATGAGATCTTCGACCTCCGCCCCGCCGCCATCGTGCGCGACCTCGACCTGAAGCGTCCGATCTACCGCAAGACCGCCGCCTACGGGCACTTCGGTCGGGCCGAGAAGGACTTCACATGGGAAGAGACCAACCGGGCCGACGACCTGAAGCAGGCGCTCGGACTCTGACCCCGGTACTTCCGGGCATCTTCGGGTATCTCCGGGGTCCGCTCCTGATGGTGCGGACGGCGTGAGCAACGAACGCGGAGCCCGGATCGTCAGGGTCGTGCCTGACGTGCCGGCCATACACCGGCGATTTGACTACTCGGTTCCGGCCGCCCTCGACGACACTGTCGCCGTGGGCAGCCGGGTCCGGATCCCGCTGCACGGGCGGCGCGTGGCCGCTTGGGTAGTCGAGGACAACGTCACCTCGGATCCCGGGGTGCACGCGCTCGACCTGGCGGCATCGAGTGGCATGGGCCCACCGGCCTCGGTGGTGGCCCTGGCCGAATGGGCCGCGTGGCGCTGGGCCGGTCCGCTGTCGTCGTTCCTGGGC
>CAIVIS010000134.1 GCA_903906055.1 uncultured Acidimicrobiaceae bacterium | reverse complement strand
GACGGGAGGGAGAAGTTGGGTGCGGACGTGCCCACTGGCACCACGCCTCCGGTACCGCTGCCCTTGCCGCCCGTGGTCGTCGTGCCGAGTCCCACGAACAAGAAGACGGCCAGGGCTGCCGCCAGGACCACACCGACGACAAAGGCGCGCAGTCGACGGGGTGGGCGGGTCTGGGTCGGAGTGGGGTCCGGAGTGGGGTCCGGGGTGGACTCATCGGGAGCATCAGCCGTGTCTGTTTGTTCGTCACCGGCCGAATCGCCCGACTCATCGAGCGACTTCGGCTGGTCGGACTGGTCGATCGGGCCGCTCACGTGATGAAGACGTCGACCGCCATCACCACGAACAGGAGCGTCAGGTAGGTGATCGAGTAGCTGAACAGCTGCATCGAGGCCTTGGGTGTGGCCTGGACCCACAGGCGGATGGCCAAGGCGATGAACCCCACACCCAGTACCGCCGCCGTCACCACATACAGCGTGCCCAGATGAGCCACCGGGGCCAGCACGAAGGTGAGTCCCACCATGATCACGGTGTAGACGAGGATCTCGATGGCTGTGCGCCGGAAGGTGGCCACCACCGGCATCATCGGCACGCTGGCTGCCTCGTAATCGTCCTTGTACTTGAAGGCCAAGGCCCAGAAGTGGGGCGGGGTCCACATGAAGATGATGGCGAACAGCACCAGAGGGGCCCAGGCCAACGAGTCGGTCACCGCCGCCCATCCGACCAGTACCGGCATGGCCCCAGCCGCTCCACCGATCACGATGTTCTGCTTGCTGGTCCGCTTCAGCCACAGCGTGTAGATGAAGACGTAGAAGAGGGTGGCTGACACGGCGAGCACGGCAGACAGCAGGTTGACCCACGCCCACAGCTCTACGAAGGCCAGGACCTCGAGGGAGACGGCGAAGATCAGAGCGTTGCGGGGAGCGATGACCCCGGTGACCAGCGGACGCTTCCGGGTCCGGTGCATCAGTTTGTCGATGTCCCGGTCGACGAACATGTTGATGGCGTTGGCCCCACCGGCAGCCAGAGTTCCACCCAGCAGCGTGGCGATCATCAGCCAGACCGGAGGCATCCCGCCCTGGGCCAGGATCATGGTCGGCAACGTGGTGATCAGCAGCAGCTCGATGATGCGCGGCTTGGTCAAGGCCACGTAGGCGCCGAGACGCGACATCATGGTGAGGTGGCCAGGTAGCGCCACGGCGGGAGTGGACATCGCGGAAGAGACTACCCCCAAACCCGCCTCTGAATCCTGGGGAGGCCCGGTGCAGGGGTTCCCTTGCCCGCAAGTAGGGGCCCGAGAGTCCCGATACCATCGGTAGACGGTGCCCACCATGCGAATCAGCCCACGTGGCTTCCTGCTCCTGTGTCGGATCACCCTGGCCACGATCATCCTCAACGTGGCCACCGGTGCAGCCGTCCGTCTGTCCGACTCCGGCCTCGGCTGTCCGGACTGGCCGACCTGCGCCCACCGTCAGCTCACACCGCCGCTGTCCCTCCATCCGGTGATCGAATTCGGCAACCGGATGGTGGTCTTCGCCCTGGTCGTGACCTGTGCCGCCACCTACGTGGCGTCTTTCTTCCGCGGTCCGTCCCCGCGGCGTGACCTGCGGTGGCTGTCCGGCGGGCTGATCCTGGGTGTTCTCGGCGAGGCCGTATTGGGGGCGGTCGTGGTCTATACCAAGCTCAACGCCTACGTCGTCATGACCCACTTCATGATCGGCATTGCCCTGCTGTCCGTCAGTGTCCTGCTCGTTCTGCGGGCCGACCACGGACCCGGCCGCGGCACCCTGGTAGTGGCCCGTCGGATCCTGATCACCACCCGGGTCTACTTGGTCCTGCTGGCCCTGGCCCTGGTGGCCGGTACCGCCACCACCGGGGCGGGCCCCCATGCTGGTGGCAGAGGATCCAAGCGGGTGCCGGTGGCGCTGGCCGATATGTCACGGATCCACGCGGAAACCGTCCTCGTGACCGGGTTCGTCCTCCTAGCGCTGCTGTGGATGTTGTGGAAGTCGGACGCCCCGTCGCCGATCCAGAGTTCCGGACGGATCCTGCTCGGGGCCATGGTGATCCAAGGGGTCATCGGCTACACCCAGTACTTCACCCAACTGCCAGCCGTCCTGGTCGGATTCCATGTGGTCGGGGCCGTCCTGGTGTGGTCCACGGCCCTGTGGTTCCACCACGGCCTCTGCGACCACCTTCCGGAGCAGACCACCGGGGCTGACCAGCCGAAGGGCACCACGCCCGACGTAGCCGTCCCTGAGGAGCAGGCGTCCGTGGCAGGACCGGCGTGAGGAGGCCCATGACGACCAGGGCAACCACCCAGCCCGCCAGGCGAGGTCCGGTCGGTGTCACACCCGTCGAGACGGTGCCGATGGGCGACCTCGGGACCATCGTGGACGAAGACCTCTCCACCGACAAGCCGTGGCTGGTCATCGTGTGGAACGACCCGATCAACCTGATGTCGTACGTGACCTTCGTGCTCCAGAAGCTGTTCGGCTACTCGAAGGAGAAGGCCACGGCCATGATGCTCGACGTCCACCACAAAGGTCGTGCCGTGGTGTCCTCGGGTACCCGCGAAAGGGCCGAGCTCGACGTCTACCGGCTGCACGAGCACGGGCTGTGGGCCACCATGGAGCAGTCGTCGTGAGGGCGTATTTCCCATGAGCTCGCCCATCCGGCGCCGCAGGGACGGTCGCTACGTCATCCGACTCGACGACAACGCTCGACGGGTCCTGGCCGATCTGGGCCAACAGTTGCCCGAAGCAATGGAGGCGCGAGACCCGATGGTGCGTCGGCTCTTCCCCCCGGCCTACACCGGGACCGATCAGACCGGTGCCGAGCAGGAGTACCGGGACCTGGTCGACAACGCGTTGCTCAACCACCACACCCGCTCGTTCGAAGTGCTGGTGGCCACCGCCCATGCGGACACCCTCAGTGCTGACGAGTTCGCCTCATGGCTCGATGCCATCGGTTCCCTGCGGCTGGCCCTCGGCACCCGGCTCGACGTGCACGAGGACATGGAGGTTCCCGCTCCCGAGGATCCGATGGCGGCCGAGTACGGACTCTTCACGTTCCTGGGTGAACTGCAGTACTTGATGGTCGAGGTATTGGCCAGCGAACTCCCTGATGAGGGGCGGCCAGAGGGGACCCTCTGAACCTCTGCTAATCTCCCTAAGCCCTGTTCGGGACAAGAGCCCCCATCGTCTAGCGGCCTAGGACGCTGCCCTTTCAAGGCGGTAACACGGGTTCGAATCCCGTTGGGGGTGCGTTATTCCCCAGCGTGCAGTTGCTGGTTGGGGACCTGTGGTGCAGTTTGGAGTGCACGCCGCCCTGTCAAGGCGGAGGTCGCGGGTTCAAATCCCGTCAGGTCCGCCACCCCGGAGCTCCCTCGTGGAGGTCCGGGGCGAGGTCGGGTAGCTCAGTTGGTAGAGCGCGCGCCTGAAAAGCGTGAGGTCACCGGATCGACGCCGGTCCCGACCACCAGAACCATGTGCCCATCGAATCTCCACGGGTGGGACGTCGGTGAACAGTGCTCCTCGGAGTCATAGGGGGCGTGGTCGTCCTTCGCAGATGATCCATCACTGCAGATTGCACTGTTGTTCGGGCGACCAGTTGCTCGGGCGAGTAGGTCCAACGGGGCCACCCTGAGCCCTACTGATCCGGCTGCGGCGTGCAGTCGGGCGTCCCACACGACCATGACCGAGGCGACCGGATCGACCGGATCGACCGAGGCGACCGGATCGACCGAGGCGACCGCCAGGGCACTGGCCGGGTGCACCGCGTCAGCCTCAGACAACGAGTGGCGGACAGCGAGTCCGCCGGCTGGTGGCTTGCTACGTTTCGCGCTACTGCCACTGCCACCGCCTCCAGGAGTACCCATGACCAACACCTCGTCTCACGCGGCACCGTCGACAACACCGTCCCCAGCCACCCGCCGCCTCACCGAACTGGGGTTCTATGGACTCGCCGGACAACCGGACAGCTCCCGGGACCTCATCGAGGAGGTCCAACTCGGCGAGTCCCTGGGCTTTGGGTCGGTATTCCTATCGGAGCGCTTCGACAAGAAAGAGATCGGTGTCCTGTCCGGAGCCGCCGGTGCGGTCAGCACCGAGATGACCGTGGTGACGGCTGCCACCAACCACAACACCCGCCACCCCATGATCACTGCGGGACTGGCTCGCACGATGCAGAGCCTGACCGGTGGACGGTTCGTTCTGGGCCTGGGACGGGGCATCCCCATCATCCAGGACACCTACGGCATCCCACGTATCACCACCGCCGCCCTCGAGGACTTCGCCGGAATCATGAGGCGTCTCTTCCGGGGCGAGTTCATCGTCGGCCACGACGGACCGGCCGGATCGTGGCCCGTCCTCTACCTAGCCGCCATCGACGAACCTCTCCCGCTTGGCCTGATGGCCTTCGGACCCCAATCGTTGGCTCTAGGCGGCCGCTGCTTCGACGAGGTGGTGCTCCACACCTTCTTCACCGAAGAGACCACACGTCGGTGTGTGGCCACGGTCAAGGCCGCCGCCAAGCAGGCCGGCCGGGATCCCGATGCTGTGCGGGTCTGGTCGTGCCTGGCCACCATCGGTGATCACATTCCCGAAGACCTCCGGCTCATGAAGTCGGTCGGGCGGCTCGCCACCTACCTCCAGGGCTACGGCGACCTGTTGGTGTCGACCAACGGATGGGATCCGACGGTGCTCAACCGTTTCCGGGCCGACCCAATGGTGGCTGGGTTCCTCGGAGGCATCGACTCCCATGCCACAACGGCACAGCTCGAGCACATCGCCACCCTCTTGCCCGAGGAGTGGCTGGCCGCCAGCGCCACTGGAAGTGCGTTCCAGTGCGCAAGTGCCGTCTACGACCAGCTGGCCATGGGGTGCGACGGTGTCATCCTCCACGGGGCTACCCCGGCTGAACTGGAACCGGTCGTCACGGCCTACCGGTTGTCATGGCCTACCGGACGGCCTGAAGGCACCCCCGCTGCCCCCTGACGGCCGGCCAACCCGCCCTGGCCTGCGAGGGGCAGAGGATTCGCAGCATCGATCTCCTAGAGCCACAGGCCCTTGTTCGGGTCCGTACAGCGGTAGGGTTCTCCCCATGCGCTCCATCAGGAACTTTCCGCTCGTCGCTGCCGTCGCCCTTCTCGCCCTCCCGGTCATCGCCGGCTGTTCGAGTTCTGACTCCAGCACCACCACCACCAAGCCAGCCTCGAGTAGTTCGACGACGGCCTCCACTGCCAACCTTCCGGCCACGGGGAGCGTCAACGGCTTCACCCTGGCGGTGACCTCGGCACCACACACCGGCAAGGTAGGCAGTACCTCGATCACCGTCACGGCCGTGCTCAAGGGCGACGTCAAGGCTGCGACTCTCGACTTCTCGATCTCCAGCAGCTCGTCGGCCGCCAAGGGCAAGCCGGCCACCGACCAGACAGTAAAGGTCACCGGCCCCGGAACCTTCAAGATGCCCAAGGCCTACAGCCCCACCAAGGCCGGCCACTGGGCCGCCACGGTGACGTACAAGCCGAACGAGGCCGGCAGCTCGACGCTGAGCGTCTCGGGACTCCCCCCGGTCGAAGGTTCGTCGCCTCCGTTCCCTCAGCTCGTCACCGTAGTAACCGAAGGCTAGGTTCCCCCGCTCAGGCAGGGCTCTTGATCCTGCCGTGGTGAGGCACCTCCGCTGAAGCACGCCGGGCACGTGTGGACGTCGGGTGCATCAGCATACCGGGCCAGCACGATCAACTATCGAGATCAGGCGCCCTCGTAGGGGAAGCCGAGGTCTGGTGCGGTCAGCAACGCCGTGAACTCGAGGCCCTCAGCGGCGGCCATGGCCGCACAGGTGCCGCCCCGGTCGACGATCGCCACCAGGAGCACCGGCACCGCACCGGCTTCGATCACGGCATGCGCTGCTTCGAGGAGCGAGGTACCCCGGGTCACGGTGTCCTCAGTGATGACCACCCGGTCACCAGGATCGAGGGCACCCGCTATCCGCCCGCCCCCACCGTGGTCCTTGGTCTCCTTGCGGACACTGAAGGCCTTGAGGAGCCGGCCCCGGGTAGCAGCCACGCCTGCGGTCACGAAGGCCACCGGGTCGGCACCCATGGTCAGCCCGCCGATGGCGTCCACGTCGTCGGGAACCACGGAGAGGATTCCGTCGGCCACCAATACCATCGCCTCGGGTCGGCACACCGTCTGCTTGGAGTCGATGAACCAGCTGCTCTTGCGGCCTGACTTCAAGGTGAAGTCGCCCCGCTTCACGGAGTGCTCGAGCAGGTGGGTGCGGAGCGCCTCGAACCGGGTGTCGGGCAGGGACATGGTCACAGGCTGGCCTTTCGGTGGTAGTCGTCGGAAGGTGTCACTAGTCGAGGAGTTAGAAGTCGGGTGGTCAGTCGTCGTCGGTCGGCCACAGCGCCGGGCCGACCATCTCGACCCCGTGGTCACCCACCTCGACCCGCCCGACTGTCACGGCGTCGAGTCCAGCGCCACGAAGGGCGTCGAGTGCGGCATCCGCGGTATCGGCCGACACCATCAGGACCATGCCCAGTCCCAGGTTGAACACTCGGGCCATTTCCGCGTCGTCGACCTGCCCGTGGCGCCGGATCTCTCCAAAGATGCGGGGCACCTCCCAGGTGCCCTGCTCCACGATGGCTCGACAACCCTCGGGCAGCGAGCGCGGGATGTTGCCAGCAAACCCGCCACCGGTGATGTGCGCCACGGCATGGACCTCGGCCGCGACCAGGCAGGCCCGCACCCCCGGGGTGTAGAGCACCGAGGGAAGGAGCAGTTCGTCGGCCACCGTGGTGGCGGCACCGTCCCAGGCCGGCGAGTCGAATCCGAGGCCGGCACGCTCCAGCAGCACGTGGCGGGCCAGCGTGTACCCGTTCGATCGCAGTCCGGGCGAGGGGAGTCCGATCAGGACATCCCCGGGCACCACCCGGGCCGAGCCCAAGATGGCATCGCGCTCGACGACGCCGACGGCGAAGCCCACCAGGTCGAACTCGTCGGGGGCCATGATTCCGGCATGCTCAGCCATCTCGCCGCCCAGCAGCGTGGCGCCCACCTGGCGACACCCGTCAGCCACACCCGACACCAGCTCAGCCATCCGGGCCGGCTCGACGGCACCGGTGGAGATGTAGTCGAGGAAGAACAGCGGCTCCGCACCCTGGCACACCAGGTCGTCCACACACATGGCCACCAGATCGATGCCGATGGTGGTGAACCGGCCCGTGGCCTGGGCCACCGCCGCTTTCGTCCCCACTCCATCCGTGGCTGACACCAGCACCGGCTGGCGGTAGCGGGCGGTGTCGAGGGCGAAGAGCCCGCCGAAGTCGCCGAGGCCGCCGAGTACTTCGGGCCTACGGGTCGACGCCACCATCGGCTTAATCAGGTCCACGGCCCGTTCGCCGGCATCGATGTCGACACCCGCGGCCGCGTAGGTGGCGGGCGCCGAGTGATCAGACGACGGAGCGGGTGCGGTCACGCCGGTGCGGATCCGGCGGCCACCGTCACCGTCGGGCGGCCGGTGAGCTCCACCTTCACCTGCACCGGTACCGGGTAGTTGCCGGTCAGGCACGCATCGCAGAACCCGGCTCCGGGGGCATCGATGGCCTGGACCAGGTGCTCGAGGGTCAGGTACTCGAGGGAGTCGACATCGAGGTACTCGACGATCTCGTCCAACGTCTTGATGGCGGCCAGCAACTCGGTGCGGTCCGGTGTGTCGATCCCGTAGTAGCACGGCCACTGAAAAGGCGGCGAAGAGATGCGCAGGTGGATTTCGGCGGCCCCCGCTTCGCGCAACATCTTCACCATGGCCCGGGTGGTGGTGCCCCGGACGATGGAGTCGTCGACCACGATGACCCGCTTGCCGGCGATGTTCTCGCGCAGCGGATTGAGCTTGCGTCGGACCCCGTTGGCCCGCTCGGCCTGGGTCGGGGCGATGAAGGTGCGGCCGATGTAGCGGTTCTTGACGAGTCCCTGGCCGTAGGGGATGCCCGATCCCAGTGCGTAGCCTTCGGCGGCAGGGACCCCGGATTCAGGAACCCCCATCACCAGGTCTCCATCGACCGGGCGCTGCGTGGCCAGCAGCTGGCCCATCCGGCGCCGGGCGCCGTGGACCTCGTTGCCGTACAGGGTGGTGTCGGGCCGAGCGAAGTACACGAACTCGAAGATGCACAGACGGGGGTCGAGGCGCTCATTGGGGAAGGGCCGCACCGAGCGGATCTCCTTACCGTCGATGATGACCATCTCCCCAGGCTCGAGCTCGCGGATGAAGGTGGCGCCGATGACATCGAGAGCTGGCGACTCCGATGCCAAGACCCACCCCTGGTCGAACTCGTCGGTGGCATCGAGGCGGCCGAGGCAGAGCGGGCGGAAGCCGTTCGGGTCCCGCACCCCGATGATCCGGTCGGCGTCCATCAGCACGAAGGAGAACGCCCCCTCGACCTTGGGGAGCACTTCGATGAGGGCCTGCTCCAAGTCGGCGGCGTGCTCGGCACGGGTCCGCTCGGGCAGGTCGGGCGGGAACTGCTGGCCCAGCAACTCGGCCACCAGGTCGCTGTCGGACGACACCAGGCCGGGCAGCATGTTCGCCTGCTCGGCCAAGGCATCAGTGTTGGTCAGGTTGCCGTTGTGGGCCAGGCCGAAGCCGGTCCGCCCCACACCCCGAAAGACCGGTTGGGCATTGATCCAGTCGCTGGAGCCGGCCGTCGAGTAGCGAGTGTGCCCGATGGCCAGGTGACCACGGAGGCCCGACAGTTTGCGCTCGTCGAAGACGGTGGTGACCAGACCCATGTCCTTCATGACCGTGATCAGGTCACCGTCGCTGACGGCCATGCCAGCCGACTCCTGGCCGCGGTGCTGCAACGCGTACAGACCGTCGAAGGTGAGGTGCGCTACCGGTCGCCCCGGGGCGTACACCCCAAATACACCGCAGGCTTCTTTGGCATCCATCATCGGTTGATCACCCTACACACCAGGGGTAGTCGGACGGACGGGAGGTCGGATGGACCGGACAGGGCTGAGACCGCTGTGTTCCTGGCCACGAATTCACTCTAGCGCCACGGACCAGACGTCTGCCCAGAACGTCTGCCGAGTACTACTCCCAACAGGTACTGCCCTCGACCAAGGGTCACACCCGAGCAGTAGCGTCGCATCTGTGATCGATCTCCATACCCACTCCGACCTGTCCGACGGGACCGATCCGCCCGAGCGGATCGTCGAGCTGGCCCACGAGGTCGGCTGCAGCGCAGTGGCCTTGACCGACCACGACACGCTGGCCGGCCTGGCTCGGGCCAGAGTGCGGGCCGACCAACTGGGCATCCGCCTGATCCCCGGGTGCGAGGTCTCGTGCGTGCCGATCGCCGGTGGTGGTGTCCATGTGCTGGTCTACTTCGTGGAAGACCCGGACAGTCCGCTCGGCATCGAGCTGGCCCACTTGCGCGATGACCGGCGGAACCGCAATACCGCCCTGGCCGAGCGTCTGCAGCAGCTTGGTCTTGACGTGACCGTCGAGGCGGCGGCGGCACATGCTGGCACGGGCGAGGGCGTCGGGCGGCCCCACTTCGCCCAGGTCATGGTCGACATCGGTGCCGTGTCCTCCATCAACGAGGCGTTCACCGACTACCTCGGCAACGGCGGCAAGGCCTATATCCCCAAGGGACGCCTCACGGTGGCCGATGTGGCTGGGCTGGCCCGCGACTCGGGGGGTGTCGCCGTACTGGCCCACCCGTACACGATCGGCCTCGAAGGCGACGCCCTCGCCGCCGAGGTCCAGCAGATGGCCGAGGCCGGTTTAGGAGGCCTGGAGGCTGTCTACGGCGGCTACTCCAAGCGACAGCGCACCGACTTGGGCAACCTGGCCCGCCGGTTCGGCCTGGTGATCACCGGGGGCTCGGACTTCCACGGCACCTTCAAGCCCGGCCTGGCTGTCGGCTCGGGGACCGGTGACCTGAAGGTTCCCGACAAACTGCTCGACGCGCTCGAGGCGGCCCGGTCCACTGCCTGACTAGTCGCCACTGCCTGACTAGTCGCCACTGCCTGACGAGGCCGGCTCCTCAGTTGGTTCAGTTGGCGGCCGGTGCCAGACCGTCGAGGAGATCAGGCAGGCGGGTGCGCCAGCCTGCGGCCACTTCATCGAGGTCGAGGTCGACCAGTGCGTCGATGACGATCCGGCGGCCCCCTGCGGTGCCCAGCACCCGGAACCCGACACCGGCATCGGCCGCTCGCTCGAGCAACTCGGCACTGCGGGTAGTGCAGACCACCACTCGCGAGGGGGCCTCGGTGAATAGTTCGTGGTGGTCGGCTACTCCTGCCACCTGCACCCCGATGTCGGAGCGGACGGCCAACTCGGCCAGGGCCACACCGATGCCACCACCGGATACATCGTGGATCCCGTCCACCAGGGTGTCACCACCGGCTACGCCCTCGGCCACCAGAGCGGCCACCAGGTCAACCAGGCGTCCATGGCCGACCAGGTCGAGGGGAGGCAGGGTGCCGTTGCGGTGGTTCCGGAGCTGCACGGCCCACCGCGACCCGGCCAGCGACGGCCGCGTGCCGCCAGAAGTAGAGGTGCCGCTGCCGTCGAGAAGCACCAGCGTCCCTCCCTCGACCAGGGTGACCCCGGGAGGACGGGCGGCCAGGTGATCGATGACTCCCAGTCCGCCGATGACCGGTGTGGGATCGATGTCCCGGCCGAAGCTTTCGTTGTAGAGGCTGACGTTGCCGCCGATGACCGGCAGACCCAGGGCCAGGCAGGCTTCCGACATCCCGTCGATGGCCTCGGACAGCTGCCACATGACCTCGGGGTGTTCGGGGTTGCCGAAGTTGAGACAGTTCACCACCGCCTTGGGCGTCGCCCCCGAGCACGCCAGGTTGAGGGCAGCCTCGGCCACGGTGGCGGCGGTACCGGCCCGAGGGTCGAGGGCGCACCACGTCGGGTTGGAGTCGGTGGTGAGGGCCAGGCCGCGTTCGGATTCAGGCAGACCGGGTGCAGCCAACCGAAGGACGGCACTGTCCCCACCGGGGCCCTCGACGGTGTTGAGGAAGAGCTGGTGATCGTACTGGCGGTAGACCCACGTCGGGTCGGCCAGCATGGCCAGCAGGTCCTGTCCGCAGTCGCGGGGAGCGGGCAGCGCTCCAGGGTCGTCGGCCAGTCGGGCATCCTGGTCGGCCGGACGGGCCAGGGGCCGATGGTAGAGCGGGGCATCTTCACTGAGGGCGACCGCTGGGACGTCACCGAGTACTGGTCCGTCAAAGCCGTCGAGGATGCGCAGCCGACCGGGGGCGCCGTCAGGCGCCTCGGTGACCCGGCCCACCACCGCGGCCCGGACCTCCCACTTGGCACACAACTCTTGCACCCGGGGCAGGTCGGCCGGGGTGACGATAGCCAGCATGCGCTCCTGGCTCTCGGAGGTCATGACCTCGTAGTCGGCCATGCCCGGCTCGCGGCGGGGGACGGCGGACACATCCACGTCCATCCCCACCCCGCCCCGGGCTGCAGTCTCACTGGTGGCACAGACCAGGCCAGCGCCGCCCAGGTCCTGGATTCCGACGACCAGCTTGGCGTCGAGCAGCTCCAGGCAGGCTTCGATCAGGCGCTTCTCTTCGTAGGGATCACCCACCTGCACGCTCGGCCGCTTGGCGGCCTCTTCGGCTTCGTCGCCACCACCGAAACCGGCCGAGGCCAGCACACTGACTCCGCCGATGCCGTCCCTTCCGGTGGCCGAGCCGAGCAGCACGGCCAGGTTGCCCGGACCCGAGGCCTGGCCCAGGACGAGGCGCTCGGTAGGCAGGACTCCCATGCACAGCACGTTGACCAATGGATTCTGCGCATAACAGGGGTCGAAGGTGAGCTCGCCGCCGATGGTCGGAACGCCGACCGAGTTGCCATAGCCGGAGATGCCGGCCACCACACCCTCGATGAGCCACTGCTGGCGGGCCTCGGTCGGGTCTCCGAAGAAGAGCGGGTCCATCACGGCGATGGGCCGTGCACCCATGGTGAAGATGTCGCGCAGGATGCCGCCCACCCCGGTGGCCGCGCCCTGGTAGGGCTCGATGGCGGAAGGATGGTTGTGGGACTCGATGCGGATGGCAACGGCAATGCCGTCACCGGCGTCGATCACTCCGGCGTTCTCGCCTGGGCCGACCAGCACGTGGGGTGCCTCGGTAGGCAGGCGCTTCAAGTGCACCCGTGAAGACTTGTAGGAGCAGTGCTCGCTCCACATGACAGCGAACAGGGCCAACTCCAAGTGGTTGGGGCTGCGTCCCAGGATCCCCACGACCTCGTCGCGCTCGTCATCGGTCAGCCCGAGCGCTCGGTGCAGCGGAACCCCTGTCTCGGTCACCAGGTCGGCCTGTGCATGTCCGGTCGGGTCCATGGCCCGAATCGTATACGGCCCCGACTCGTCCCCTGGAGCCTGGACTGTTACTGGTCTGCTCCTCTGGCCGGCGTCCGGGCCCAGTGAGTCGCACGCGATGACTCGGCGATGCGGTTCGACCAGTGGCATGGGCAATTGCATCTGCAATGTTGTCCGCATCGAAATGTTCCCGTATGAGCATTTGGCAGAGGAACGAACATTGAGGGTCGATGGCGATAGGGCCATTGGTCGCAATATCAAGTCGCATTTTCGATAGTTACAGCGAACGGTGCAACCGGTGTTGCTTCAACAATTTACTGAGCATGTATCTCGTCCCAGGTGACCGACGTGGTGTGTTTGACGAAGATGAATCTTCCTGTAATATGCATTATTACCTTCAATAGTCGCCAACTCACACGGGAGTAGTAATCACATGGCCGCTGCCACTGCCACAAAGTCCCGCAAGAAGACCCCAATGTCCGCCGAGCATAAGGCGGCGCTGGCCAAGGGACGCGAAGAGGGACGTATCGTTCGCCAGTACCTCGAAGCACTCGAGTCGACCAAGCCCCGCCGGGGACGTAAGCGCACCCCGGAAAGCATCCGCAAGCGGCTGGCCACCATCGAGTCCCAGTTGCCCGAGGCCGCTCCGCTCGACAAGTTGCACCTGGTCGAGGAGAAGAAGGACCTCCAGGCCGAGTTGGCCCAGAGCGGCGACGTGTTCGACATGCCCGCCTTGGAGAAGAACTTCACCAAGGTTGCTCGCCAGTACGGCGAGCGCAAGGGGATCTCGTACTCTTCGTGGCGGACCGTCGGCGTCAGTGCCGCCGTGCTCTCCCAGGCCAAGATCGCCCGTACCCGGGCCTAGGCCCACTGACTTGATACAGCCGGCCTAACCGGCAAAGTTGCGAGCGACGCCCGTCACTCAGGTGGCGGGCGTCGTCGCGCCGGCACTGCGCAGGAGCGCACCGAGCAGAACGGTCCCATCCAGCGAACCGAGCAGTGCGTCTACGGCTCGCTCGGGGTGCGGCATGAGCCCGACCACGTTGCGGCCGGCATTGCAGACCCCAGCGATATCGTCGACCGAACCGTTGGGGTTGTCGACGTAGCGCAGCACCACCCGATCCTCACCGCGCAACTCGGCCAGTGTGTCGGCATCACAGGTGTAGTTGCCCTCGAAGTGGTTGATCGGGATGGACAGCTCGGTACCGACCTCCACTCCGTCGGTGAGGGAGGTGCGGCCGGACTCGACACGGATGGTCACCGTGGTGCACAAGAACCTCAATCCACGGTTCTTCTGGAGCGCCCCCGGCAGCAGCCCAGCCTCGGTCAGCACCTGGAACCCGTTGCAGATCCCCACCACCGGCCCGCCAGCGGCGGCGTAGCCAGCGACCGCCTCCATGACCGGGGAGAACCGGGCGATGGCACCAGGGCGCAGATAGTCGCCGTGGGCGAACCCGCCGGGCAGGATCAGCCCGTCATAGGCGCCCAGCGAAGTTGCTCCGTGCCACACCAGCTCAGCGTCACCACCCAGCCGTTCTACGGCATGGACGGCATCGTGCTCGCAGTTCGTCCCCGGAAAGAGCACGACACCGATACGGGGCGCCATCAGGCGGGCCGGACCGTGACTACGGACTCCTCGATCACCGGATTGGCCAGCAGACGGTCGGCCACCACGGTGGCCTGAGCCAGCGCATCGGCCTCGTCGGCCGCGGCTATATCGAACCGGAACGACTTGCCGGCTCGAACGCCGGTGACACCGGTGAGTCCGAGGGCGGGCAGCGCCCGCTCGATGGTGGCTCCTTGAGGATCGGCGATGCCGTCACGCAGGAGTACCTCGACCTGCACCGAAAATTGCTGGGAAGGGGCCATGGTCAGGCACCGTACCAGTCAGCCAGCGACCGGCCGCAGACACGCTCATAGGCGGCTACGTAGCGGACCGATGTGGCCTCCACGATCTCGCCCGGCAGGGCCGGTGGCGGGGCCTGCTTGTCCCAGGGCTGGGCCTCGAGCCAGTCGCGCAGGGGCTGCTTGTCGAACGACGGCGGATTGGTACCCGGGGCGCAGTCGTCGGCCGGCCAGAACCGGGAGGAGTCCGGGGTCAGTACCTCGTCGCACAGGGCCAGTTCGCCGTCGATGTACCCGAGTTCGAACTTGGTGTCGCAGATCACGATGCCCTGCTCCTCAGCTCGGGCGGCCGCCCGAGAGTAGGCAGCCAGACACAGCTCGGCAGCGGCCTCGGCGGCCTCCTTGCCGACCAGGTCGATGGCCTCGGCCATACCGATGTTGAGATCGTGTCCCTCGACGGCCTTGGTGGAGGGGGTGAAGATCGGCTCAGGCAGTGCCTCGGCATGCAGCAGACCGGTCGGCATGGCCATGCCGTGGACCGTGCCCTCGCCCTGGTACTCCTTGTAGGCCGAGCCGGCCAGGTACCCGCGCACGATGCACTCGATGTCGAGCATGTCTGCCCGCTTCACCAGCATCGACCGGCCGGCCAGATAGGCCAACCCGCCCGGAAGTTCGGCCGCCCCTTCAGGGAAGTCGGCGGTGTCGGCGCTGATCAGGTGGTTGGGGGCAAGGTCGGACAACTCTTCCAACCACGCCGCCGTCATGGCCGTCAGTACCCGGCCCTTGTCGGGGATGGGCTCTTCCATGATCACATCGAACGCTGAGATCCGATCAGAGGCGACCATCAAGAGTCGTCCGTCTCCGGCGTCGTACAGCTCGCGGACCTTGCCGGACGACAGCAGGGGCAGGGGGGATGGTGTCATGGGGTGAGCTCCTCCAGGGCATCGGTGAAACGGTGGACATGGCGCAGGGTACGGGACAGATCAAAGGCGTCGTCGAGCTCGGCCGGAGTCAGGGTCACCTCCGGATCGGCGTCGAGGATGGCCCGGAAACTCCGGCCTTCCTCCCATGCGGCTCGCGCATCTCGCTGGACGATCCGGTAGGCGGCGTCGCGGCTGAGCCCGCCGCTGACCAGAGCCAGGAGTACCGACTGGCTGAAGACCAATCCGTGACTGCCTTCGGTGAGCGTGGCCAACGCCCGCTCGGGGTGCAGGACCAGGCCGTCCACCAGGCCGGTCGTCTTCTGCAGCATGTAGAGAGTGAGCATGCTGGCATCGGGCAGGACCACCCGCTCGACCGAGCTGTGCGAGATGTCGCGCTCGTGCCACAGGGCCACATCCTCGAGGCCGGCCGACAGGTAGCCCCGCAGTACCCGGGCCAGGCCGCACAGGCGCTCGGACAGGATCGGGTTGCGCTTGTGGGGCATGGCCGAACTGCCCTTCTGTCCAGGCTTGAACGGCTCCTCCACCTCACCTAGTTCACTGCGGGCCATGTGGCGGATCTCGGTGGCGATCTGCTCGATTGTCGCCCCGACCGACGCACACGCCCACAGAAACTCGGCGTGGCGATCACGGGCTACTACCTGGGTGGCCGGCACCGGTACCAGGCCGAGGGCGGCGCACACGTGGGCTTCCACACTGGGGTCGATGTTGGAGAAGGTGCCGACGGCCCCGGACAACTTGCCTACCGCCACCCGCTCGCGGGCTGCCCGCAGACGCTGGACGTCACGGTCGGCCTGAAGGGCCCACAGGGCGAACTTGGCCCCGAAGGTGGTGGGCTCGGCGTGCATCCCGTGCGTCCGCCCGGTGACCGGCACGTCGATCGCTTCGTGGGCTCGAGCCTTGCAGGCCCGCACCAGTCCTTCGGCCCCGTCGATCAGCAGATCGGCCGCTCGGGTCAAGGTGGCGCACAGGGCGGTGTCGACCACGTCGGAGGAGGTCAGGCCGTAGTGGATCCACGATCCCTGCGGTTGGCCGATGGCCTCTTGGACCACGTCGACGAAGGCGGCCACATCGTGGTCAGTCACCCGCTCGCGCTCGGCCACCGCCTCGACAAAGGCGGCGTCGACCACCGGGGCATGGGCCCGGCAGAATTCGGCGGCGTCGGCAGGTACATCACCCACGGCCACCCAGCCATCGGTGGCCAGCAACTCGACTCGGAGCCACATGGCGAACCGGGCCTCATCGGAGAAGAGGGCGGCCATCTCCTTGGGGGCATAGCGGGGGATCATTGTTAAGCCTCTGCTTTCAGGGTGGTGTCGATAGCCAGTGCGCGCTCACGGCCGACGCCGCCCGCTATCCATACGGTACGAACAGGTTCGTCGGATGGGGTGGAGCCAGCTCCTGCCCCACCGGTCATCGGGCGGTGCGGCTCATGCTACGAAGCGGACGAACTGCTCACGGCCAGGGCCGACGCCGACGAGCCGGACCGGCACACCGATCTGCTCGGCCAAGAAGTGCACGTAGTCGCGGGCAGCCTGGGGCAGGTCGCCGATCTCGGTGGCCGACGTGATGTCGGTCTTCCACCCGGGCAGCTCCTCGTAGATCGGTGTGACCTGGTGGAACACGGACTGGTGGTACGGCGGATGGGTGAAACGCTCACCGTTGGCCTCGTAGGCCACACATACCTTCACCGTGTCGAACGTATCGAGCACGTCGAGCTTGGTCAGCGCCACCTCGGACAGCGAGTTGAGCCGGACGGCTTGGCGCATCATGACGGCGTCGAACCAGCCCGGCCGGCGGCGGCGGCCGGTATTGACGCCGTACTCATGACCACGGTCGACCAGGGTGTCGCCGATGTCGTCCACGAGCTCGGTGGGGAACGGTCCACTACCGACCCTGGTCACGTACGCCTTGGCGATGCCGATGACCTCGTCGATGTAGCGCGGTCCGATGCCAGCACCGGTGCAGGCGCCACCGGCCACCGGGTTGGAAGAGGTCACGAACGGGTATGTGCCGTGGTCTAGGTCGAGGAACGTGGCCTGGGCGCCCTCGAGCAGCACGTTGGCCCCGCGCTCGAGCGCGCCGTGGACCAGGTCGACCGTGTCGGCCACCATGGGTGCGATGCGAGGGGCCAGCACGTCGAGGTAGAGGTCGCAGATCTCATCGGCCGACAGCGGTAGGCGGTTGTAGACCTTGGCCAGGATCTGGTTCTTCTCCTTCAGCACTACGTCGAGCTTCTGGCGGAAGATCTTGGGGTCTAGGAGGTCCTGGACCCGCAGTCCGACCCGGGACGACTTGTCGGCGTAGGTCGGACCGATGCCGCGCTTGGTGGTGCCGAGCTTGTTCTTGCCCAGGTAGCGCTCGGCCAGCTGATCGAGTTCGTGGTGATACGGCATGATCAGGTGGGCGTTCCCGCTGACCAGCAGTTTCGAGGTGTCGATGCTCTTGGATTCGAGGACATCGACCTCGGCCAGCAGCACGGTCGGGTCGACCACGACACCGTTCCCGATGACCGGGGTGATGTGGGGGTACAGGATCCCGCTCGGCACCAACTGGAGGGCGAAGGTCTCGCCGTCGACCACGATCGTGTGGCCGGCGTTGTGGCCGCCCTGATAGCGGACGACCATCTCCATGTCCTTGGCCAGGAGGTCTGTGAGCTTGCCCTTGCCCTCATCTCCCCACTGGGTTCCGACGACGACAGTTGCCGGCACGCGTCTCTCCTCCGTTGCGAATGCGGATTACGCAGCAGTGTACCCCGGCCGGCCGGGTAGGGCCGATGACTGGGAGCGCGATGGGCCTGTGCGATCAGATGGCTGGGTTGCCCGAATGGAGGTCTGCGACCCCGAGTCCTTGGCGGCCGGCCCCACGGGCCAGCATCCGGTCCCCGGTCACCAGCACCAACTCGTCGACCAGATCGACTACCGATCCGCTCGCCTCGACCGGTGGGCAAAGTGTACTTTTCGAGGGTCTTATTGTGTGCACCTTGCCCGGGACCTTGCTTCCTGACCCCAGGCTTCTGGACCCAGGAACCAGCCTGACCTCGGACAGCACTAGATCGTCCTCGCTCCTCGGGTACCAGAGGCCAGACGCGAGGGACCTACAGATACCCGTGGTACGTGCCGATTTCATTGGTGAGCGCGGTGAACGACCTGACCGGTTGACCCACCTCCGGCGACCACCCCGGATTCCACCGGGATCACAATGATCGAGACACACGCCATGACCTATCGAGGACGAGGACAGATGCTCCGACGCCACCCGGCCCACATGGTGGCCGCATTTGTCGCCGCGCTCGCCCTCGTGCTCACCCTGGTCGCCTGTGGGAGTTCGACCCCGACCACCAATGCGGTCACCGGAACGTGGTCCGCTGCGGTCCACCCTGAGCCTTCGGGACAGGCCAGCACCGCCATGTACGGGGTCTCGTGCCCGACGTCGACATTCTGTGCCGCCGTCGACGGTGGCGGCAACGCCCTCGAGTGGAACGGCACCACCTGGTCGGCTCCGGCTAGCGCCACACCTGACGGAGCATTCAACTCGGTGTCGTGTACCTCACCCACGTTCTGCGTGGCGCTCTCGAGTCAGGAGGCGGTGACCTTCGACGGCCACACCTGGTCAGCACCGGTGGCTGTCGGACCGGCCCCCAGCGGGCCCACCGGTGGGCAGTACCAGGTGTCGTGCGTGTCCTCGACCTTCTGCGTCTCGGTCAACACCGCCGGGGTGGTCAGCGTGTGGGACGGCACTACCTGGGGCCACGATGCCGTGGTGGATCAGGGCACTGCGGCCAAGCCGGTCCAGAACATCTCGTGCGCCACTCCTCAGTTCTGTGTGGTGGTATCCGCAACCGGCAACATCGCCACCTACAACGGCCGGGCGTGGGCTCGCCAGGCCTCGCCGGGCCAGTCGCTGCTCCACTCGGTCTCCTGCCCGACCCCGACGTTCTGCATGGCTGCCGACCTGACCGGTCATGCCCTCGTGTTCGACGGGTCCAGTTGGAAAGCGGCCCTTCCTCTGTCTGATGCCGGGGCCCTGACCTACTCCGTGTCGTGCCCGAGCGCCTCGATCTGCATGGTGGCTCGGTCCGACGGATCTGTAGCCACGTGGCACTCCGGTGTCTGGGAGCCGTCCGTGCCCGTACTGCACGACGGGATGCTGTCGGCCGCCGACATCAGCTGTGCCAGCACCATGTTCTGCGCACTGGTCAGCTCAGCCGGCTCGGCCGCCACCTTCCGGGGCTGACACGACCAGCACCAGCGGTCAGACCGCACCACCGGTCAGACCGCAACACCGGTCAGACCGCAACACCGGTCAGACCAGTACGACTGCCCCGTCCTGCTCGTCGACGGTGACCGTCGATCCTTCGGGGTAGCGGCCTTCGAGCAGGGCCAGGGCCAGCGGGTCCTCCACCTGGCGCTGGATCACCCGGCGCAGCGGACGAGCTCCGAAGTCGGGATCGAATCCGTTGTGGGCCAAGAGGGTCTCAGCGGCCGGTGTGACTGTGAGTTCGAGCCGACGCTCGGCCAGGCGTCCGCGCAGGCCCTGGAACTGAATGGTGACGATGCGGTTGAGATCGGCCTCGGAGAGTGCGTGGAATCGGACGATCTCATCGATCCGGTTCACGAACTCCGGCTTGAAGTGCTCGATCGGCTCGCCGGGGATGTTGGACGTCATGATCAGCACTGTGTTGGTGAAGTCCACCGTGCGTCCTTGGCCGTCAGTCAGCCGACCGTCCTCGAGCACCTGGAGCAGTGTGTTGAACACGTCGGGATGAGCCTTCTCCAGCTCATCGAGGAGCACCACGGCATAGGGCCTACGGCGGATGGCCTCGGTCAGCTGGCCGCCCTCTTCGTAACCGATGTAGCCGGGAGGAGCCCCGACGAGACGCGCCACTGAGTGGCGCTCCATGTACTCGCTCATGTCGATGCGGATCATGGCCTTGGCGTCGTCGAACAAGAAGTCGGCCAACGCTCGGGCCAACTCGGTCTTCCCCACGCCGGTGGGTCCCATGAACAGGAACGACCCGATGGGGCGGTCGGGATCCGACAGCCCAGCTCGGCTGCGCCGTATGGCGTTGGAAACGGCGGAGACGGCCTCGTCCTGACCGATCACCCGGGCATGGAGGGCGTCCTCCATCCGGACCAGCTTCTCCACCTCGCCTTCGAGGAGACGGCTGACCGGCACCCCGGTGGCCCGGCTGACGACCTCGGCCACGTCTTCGGCATCCACCTCTTCTTTCAAGAAGCGCTGGGTCTTCTGGAGCTCGTCGAGCAGCACCGTGGCCTGTTCGATCTGGCGCTCGAGGTCAGGAACGATGCCGTAGGTGATCTCGGAGGACTCGGCCAGGTTGCCCTCGCGCCCCAACCGCTCGGCGTCGCTGCGCTTCTGCTCGAGTTGGCCCTTGAGGGACTGGATAGTGGTGATGGCCTCTTTTTCCGACTGCCAATGGGCAGTCATGGCCGTCGACTCCTCGGACAGGTTGGCCATCTCCTCGTCCAACCGGGCCAGGCGGTCGGCCGAGGCCGAGTCGGTCTCCTTGGCCAAGGCCATCCGCTCGATCTCCAACTGCCGGAGCCGCCGAGTGACCACGTCGAGCTCGGTGGGCATCGAGTCGATCTCGATACGCAGCCGGCTGGCCGCTTCGTCCATCAGGTCGATGGCCTTGTCGGGTAGGAACCGCCCGGTCACATACCGGTCGGACAGGACGGCCGCTGCCACCAGCGCTGCGTCCTGGATGCGGACCCCATGGTGGACCTCGTAGCGCTCTTTCAATCCCCGCAGGATGGCGATGGTGTCCTGCACCGATGGCGGAGGCACGAAGACCTGCTGAAACCGGCGCTCGAGGGCGGCGTCTTTTTCGATGTACTTGCGGTACTCGTCGAGCGTGGTGGCGCCGATCATGCGCAGCTCGCCTCTGGCCAGCATCGGCTTGATCATGTTGCCGGCGTCCATGGCCCCTTCGGCCGCACCCGCTCCCACGATGGTGTGGAGCTCGTCGATGAAGGTGATGACCTCGCCCTCGGCGTCGGCGATCTCCTTCAATATGGCCTTCAGGCGTTCCTCGAACTCGCCCCGGTACTTGGCCCCGGCCACCATCGAGCCCATGTCGAGGCTGATGACCCGCTTGCCCTTGAGCCCTTCAGGAACGTCACCCTCGACGATGCGCTGGGCCAGTCCCTCGACGATGGCCGTCTTGCCGACGCCGGGCTCACCGATCAGGACCGGGTTGTTCTTGGTCCGGCGCGACAGGACCTGGATGACCCGGCGGACCTCTTCGTCGCGTCCGATGACCGGGTCCATCTTCCCTTGGCGGGCCAGGGTGGTCAGGTCCCGGCCGTACTTCTCGAGGGCCTGGAAGGTCTCTTCGGGATTCTGCGAGGTGACCCGGTGGCTGCCCCGCACGTCGCGCAGTGCCTGCAGCAGCGCGTCGCGCTTGACTCCCAGGCGGTCCGACATGGCCAGCAGCAGGTGCTCGACCGACAGGTACTCGTCGCCCATGTCGATCCGCTGGCGGTCAGCGGCCTCGAGGGCGTCTCGCAGGTTGCGGTCCAGTGTCGGCTCGGCACCGCCGAAGGCCTGGGGCAGACGGGCCAGTTCGTCGGCGATGCGGCTGCGCACCACCGTCGGCTCGACCCCCACCCGGGTCAGGATGGGGCCGGCGATCCCGTCGGCCTGGTCCAGGACAGCAGCCAGCACGTGCTCGGGGCTGACCTCGGCGTGGCTGGCTTGTCGGGCGCCTTCCATGGCGGCGGCCAGCGCCTCCTGGGTCTTGAGCGTCCAGCGTTCGGGATTGAGGGTCATCGTGCTCCTCCGTTGCCGTGTGGTGGTCTGCGTGTGGTGCGGGTGGGGACAGGGAGCTGCGACAGCGGCACCAGGTCTCGGCGGTACTGGCGATGGGTGATGGCCACCGCCTCGCGAGCGCTCTGGCGGGTGGCTTCGACCTCGGCTCGCAGGCGGATCACTTCGGCCTGGAGCTCGAGCACTCGGCGGACGCCCTCCAAGTTGAGGCCCTCGTTGGTGAGCGCCTGGATCTGGCGGAGGCGGTCGAGGTCCCGCTCCGAGAACCGGCGGCTACCGCCCTGGGTGCGGGTGGGGTCGAGCAGTCCCTTGCGCTCGTAGACCCGCAATGTCTGAGGATGCACCCCGGCCAACTCGGCCGCCACCGAGATCACGTAGACGGCGCGGGCGCGGCTGTCGTCGTTCATCTCACACCACCAGTCCATCCCGTTCGGGCGGCTCGATCACCTGGGCCAGCGCTTCGACGGCCGCTCGCTGCTCATCGGTCAGCTCTGCCGGCACCGCCACCTCGATGGTGACCAGCAGGTCGCCGGCTGGCGACTTCTTGCCACCGGGAACACCTTGGCCCTTGACCCGGAAGGTCCGGCCCGACGGGGTCCCGGCCGGGATCCGCAGGGTGACCTTGTCGTCGAGGGTGGGCACCGTGAGGGTGGTGCCCAAGACGGCCTCGGCAAATCCCACGGGGACCGTGAGGGTCAGGTTGCGGCCTCGGCGCCCGAAGATGTTGTGCCTACCGACCCGGGCGATGACATAGAGGTCGCCGGCCGGGCCGCCGCTGCGACCAGCCGCTCCGCGGCCCTTGACCCGGATGCGCTGGCCGTCTTCCACCCCGGCCGGCAAGCGGACCTTGACCGACCGGTTCCGATGCTCCACGCCAGCACCCGCACAGGTGCTGCACGGGTGGGTCACCATGGTGCCTCGGCCGCTGCACTGCGGGCAGATCTGGCTGAGGGAGAAGAGTCCCTGGTTGTCCTGGAGGGAGCCGGTCCCCCCGCACCGCGTGCACGGGTCGGGACGGGTGCCGGGTGCAGACCCCGATCCCGAGCACGTGTGACAGCGCGCATCGGTGGTGAGGTTGACCGAGGTGGTCACCCCGCGGATGGCGTCCTCGAAGGTCAGATGGAGTTCGGTCTCGACGTCGGTGCCGCGCTGGGGGCCGGCCTGCTGGCCACCCCGGCGTCCCCGGCCGAACAGCCCGCCGAACAGGTCCCCGATGTCGCCCATGTCCTCTGTCCGGTAGCCCCCGCCGCCACCGGGGAACCCGCCGCCACCGAAGCCGCCGCCACCGAAGCCGCCCGATGTCGGACCCATGGTCCGGACCTCGTCGTACTCCTTGCGCTTGTCGGCATCGCCGAGGACGTCGTAGGCGGCCGAGATCTCCTTGAAGGTCTCGTCACTCCCCGGGTTGGTGTCGGGGTGGTGCTTCTTGGCCAGCTTGCGGTAGGCGCTGGTGATCTCCTTGGCCGTGGCCGTGCTCGCCACACCGAGGGTCTTGTAGTAGTCCTTTTCGAACCATTCGCGTTGCGGCGCCACCGTGTCTCTTCTCTGTCCTCTATTGGTGCTGTCCCTGGTGTTCCCTGGTTTGGTGGGTGTCTTCTGTCGTCCGGCTCTACGTCAGCCCTGATGTCAGCCCTGGACCATGACCATGGCCGGGCGGACCACTGTGCCGTGCCAGCGGTATCCGGCCCGCATGACCTGAGCCACCAACGGCTCGCCGGACTCCGTCGGCTCCGCGTCCTCGGGTGCGGGCAGCTGGCCGACAGCCTCGTGGGCGTTGGGGTCGAACTCCTGGCCGACCGGGTCGATCCGCTCGAGACCCTCTTTGCTGAGGATGCCCTGGAGCAGTCCGGAGGCGGCCACCAGCGCTCTGGCCTCGTCGGAATCGTTGTCGCCGACGTGGTCTGTGGCCAAGTCGAGGGCGTCGAGCACGGGCAGCAACTTGTCGACCAGGGAGGCCGCCGCCCGGACGGCCTGATCGGCCTGCTGCTTCATGACCCGCTTCTTGTAGTTCTCGAACTCGGCCTGCAGGCGCCGTAGCGAGTCGAGATACTCGTCGCGCTCGGCCAGTGCGGCTTCGAAGGGGTCGATCTGGGCCGCTTCGGCCTCGACCACTTCGTCGGCTGCACCGGTCGGCTCGTCGTCGACCACTTCGGCTTCCACGATCTCATCGGCATCAGGGGAGGCGGCCGATCCGGCCTCCTCCCCCTCGCCGTCACCGCTGGTGCGCGGCATGTCTTCGGTGGTCATCGACGATCAATCCTTTTCGTCGACGATCTCGGCGTCGACCACTTCGTCGTCGTTGGCATCATCGGCCTGCACCTCGCCACCGGGAGCGGACTCGCTCTCCTTGGCTGCCTCTTCGTAGAGACGCTGGCTGAACGACTGGCTGGCCGTCAGCAGGGTCTCGGTCGAAGTCTTGATGACCTCCACGTCGTTGCCGGCCAGGGCCTCGGTGAGCGATGCCAGCGCGGACTCCACCTTCTCCTTCTCATCACCCTCGAACTTCTCCCCTTGGTCCTTCAGGAGCTTCTCGGTCTGATAGACGAGCGAGTCAGCGTTGTTGCGTACCTCGGCCTCTTCCTTGCGCTTGCGGTCGTCCTCGGCGTGAGCCTCGGCGTCTTGGACCATGCGCTCGATGTCGTCCTTGGCCAGCGACGACTGACCGGTGATGGTCATCGACTGCTCCTTGCCAGTCGCTCGGTCCTTGGCCGAGACGTGGACGATGCCGTTGGCATCGATGTCGAAGGTGACCTCGATCTGGGGCACGCCGCGCGGGGCGGGGGGTAGGTCGACCAACTGGAACTTGCCCAGGGTCTTGTTGTACATCGCCATCTCCCGCTCACCTTGGAGTACGTGGACCTCGACGGAGGGCTGGTTGTCGTCCGCGGTGGTGAACACCTCGCTCCGCTTGGTCGGAATGGTGGTGTTGCGCTCTATGAGGCGGTGCATGACCGCGCCCTTGGTTTCGATGCCGAGTGACAGCGGGGTCACGTCGAGCAGCAGCACGTCCTTGACCTCGCCCTTCAGCACGCCGGCCTGGACGGCGGCGCCGATGGCGACGACCTCGTCCGGATTGACGCCCTTGTGGGCCTCCTTGCCCGTCAGCGACTGGACCAGGTCCTGCACGGCCGGGATCCGGGTGGATCCACCCACCAAGATGACGTGGTCGATGTCGGACTTGGACAGGCCGGAGTCGGCGATGGCCAGGTCGAAGGGACCCTTGCACCGATCCACCAGATCGGCGGTCAACTCGTTGAACTGGGCTCGGGTCAACTTGACGTCGAGATGCTTGGGGCCCTCGGACGTGGCCGTGATGAACGGCAGGTTGATCTGGGTCTCCTGGACCGACGAGAGCTCGATCTTGGCCTTTTCGGCCGCTTCCTGGAGTCGCTGAGTGGCCATCTTGTCGGCGGCCAGGTCGACGCCCTCGGTGTCCTTGAACTGCTTGACCAGCCAGTCGATGACCTTCTGGTCCCAGTCGTCACCACCGAGCGACGAGTCGCCGTTGGTCGACTTCACCTCAAACACGCCGTCGCCGATCTCGAGTACCGAGACGTCGAAGGTACCGCCGCCGAGGTCGAATACCAGGACGGTCTGGTCGGCGCCATCCTTGTCGAGCCCGTAGGCCAGTGCGGCCGCCGTCGGCTCGTTGATGATGCGGAGCACCTCGAGGCCGGCGATGGCCCCTGCCTCCTTGGTGGCGGTCCGCTGGGCATCATCGAAGTAGGCCGGGACCGTAATGACGGCCTGGTTGACGGTGTCGCCCAAGAACGCCTCAGCGTCACGCTTCAACTTGCCGAGGATCCGAGCCGAAATCTCCTGGGGCGTGTAGTCCTTCCCGTCGATGTCGACGGTCCATCCGGTGCCCATGTGGCGCTTGACCGAGCGGATGGTCCGGTCCGGATTGGTGATGGCTTGGCGCTTGGCCACCTCGCCCACGAGGACCTCGCCGGACTTGGCGAAGCCGACGACCGAGGGCGTTGTGCGTCCGCCTTCAGCGTTGGGGATGATGACGGGCTCGCCGCCCTCCAACACGGAAACAACCGAGTTGGTCGTCCCGAGATCGATTCCTACGGCCTTGGCCATGGTGATGCCTCCTACTCCCCCGCCCTCTGCGGGCCCGGGGCTTGCGCTGCCTGTAACTTCAGAGACCACTATAGCAAACCTAAGTGCTAGTGCATCAACTTTTCTGACTATTTTCTGTAACTTCTTTCCCCACGGCCTCGGGATACGCTCGTGGCATGCCCCAGTTGGTCCTTCTCCGTCACGGTCAGTCCCTCTGGAACGCCGAAAACCTCTTCACCGGGTGGTACGACGTCGACCTGACCGACCAGGGTGTGGCCGAAGCCCGTGCCGCCGGACGGTTGCTGGCGTCCGACCCCGACCTCGACCTCCGGGTGGTCCACACCTCACTGCTCACCCGAGCCGTGCGAACTGCCCATCTCACCCTCGAAGAGGCAGGCCGGACGTGGCTGCCGGCCAAGCGCCACTGGCGGCTCAATGAGCGTCACTACGGCGCCCTGCAGGGTCTGAACAAGAAGGAGACCACCGCGCTCCACGGCGAGGCCCAGGTCAAGGAGTGGCGCCGGAGCTACGACACCCCGCCGCCGCCGGTGGCGCGCGGTGATGCCCACGACCCGGCTGGCGACCCTCGCTACCGCGACATTCCCGTCGACTCGCTGCCGCTGACCGAGTGCCTGGCCGACGTGGTCGCCCGAGCCGTCCCCTACTGGTCGGATGCCATCGTGCCCGACCTGCTGGCCGAGGGTGCCCGGGGTGGCGCCGTGCTGGTGGTCGCCCACGGCAACAGCCTCCGGGCACTGCGCAAGCACATCGAAGGGATAGACGACGACGCCATCGTCGACCTCGAGATCCCCACTGGCATCCCCTACCGCTACATCTTGGGCGACGACCTCTCGGTCGTCTCCCATGGGTTCCTCGGTGACGTGGCGGCCGCTGAGGCGGCGGCCGACGCCGTACGCCGCCAAGCTGGCTGAACGGCTCCACCGGTCTGATCTGACCGTGTCCGTCTCGGCTTGTCGGCCCGGTCCAGCCTGGCTGGAACTGCCCTCCTCACTGTTCATGCTCCGGAAATAATTGCGCAACAGCCGGGAAACAACGCTCCTCCACACTGTCTTGCGTCGCCCAGGTTCCTGGTGCGTCCTGAGCAATGAAAGGAGCGGCATGCACATCAACACCGGTGATACCGCTTGGATCCTGGCAAGTACTGCACTTGTCCTCTTGATGACCCCCGGCCTGGCGTTGTTCTACGGAGGCATGGTCCGAGCCAAAAACGTGCTCGGCATGATCATGCAGAACTTCGCCGCTATCGGCGTGGTCAGCCTGGTGTGGGTGTGGGTCACCTACAGCCTCGCCTTCGGCCCCGACTGGGGTGGTCACGGCCTGATCGGCACGTTCCACTTCTTCGGACTCGCCAACATCGAGGGCAACCCACCTGGGTACTCCTTGACCATCCCCCACGTGCTGTTCATGGCGTTCCAGATGATGTTCGCCATCATCACCCCCGCTCTGATCACCGGTGCGTCTGCTGACCGGCTGAAGTTCGGCGCCTTCATCTTGTTCATTACCGTGTGGTCGGTCATCGTCTACGCCCCTGTCGCCCACTGGGTCTTCGACCCCAACGGCTGGCTGTTCAAGCGGGGCGCCGAGGACTTCGCCGGTGGCACCGTGGTCCACATCAACGCCGGTGTGGCCGGACTGGCGGTGGCCTTGGTGGTCGGACGCCGGAAGGGCTGGCCCAAGAAGGCCATGCCGCCCCACAACGTCCCGATGATCCTCCTGGGTGCCGGGCTGCTGTGGTTCGGATGGTTCGGGTTCAACGCCGGGTCGGCACTGGGAGCGAACCTGCTCGCCTCCAACGCTTTCGTCAACACCAACACGGCGGCCGCGGCAGCGATGCTGGCCTGGTTGCTGGTCGAGAAGTTGAAGGACGGGAAGCCCACCACCCTCGGTGCCGCCTCGGGTGCGGTCGCTGGCCTGGTAGCCATCACCCCAGCCTGCGGCTACGTCAACGTCGTCGGGGCCACGCTGATCGGACTGGCCGCTGGTGCGCTCTGCGCCCTGGCTGTCCGCCTGAAGTACCTCGTGAAGCTCGACGATGCACTCGACGTCGGCGGCGTCCACTTCATCGGTGGCGTCATCGGCGCCCTGCTGATCGGCTTCTTCGGCACCAAGGCCATCGGTGGCGTCAACGGTGTATTCCACGGCGGCGGCTTCGGCCTCCTTGGTAAGCAGGCACTAGCTGTCGCGGTTGTGGCTGCATACTCGTTTATCGTCTCGTGGTTGTTGGCAATGGCCATCCATAAGACGATCGGCTTCCGCATCAGCGAGGAGCAAGAGGAAGAAGGCATGGACACCACCCTGCACGCCGAGACGGCCTACGAGTTCAGCCCGTCGTTCGGAAGCGGTCGGTGACCGTGCCCAGCAGTCGAGACGCAGCACAAGCATCGTCCGAGTCCAGCAATCCACAAGGGAGCGCACAGTGAAGTTGATCGTCGCAGTCATCAAGCCGTTCAAACTCGATGCCGTCAAGGACGCACTCACCGAAGTGGGCCTGCACGGGATCACCGTGTCCGAGGTCCAGGGGTTCGGTCGCCAGAAGGGCCACACCGAGGTCTACCGAGGTGCCGAGTACCAGGTGGACTTCATCCCCAAGGTCCGCATCGAGCTGGTAGTCCCCGACGATCGGGTGGCCGAGGCGACGGACAAGATCGTCGAGTCGGCCCGCACCGACAAGATCGGTGACGGGAAGATCTGGGTGCTCCCCGTCGAAGAGGCCATCCGGATCCGCACCGGCGAGCGGGGCGACGACGCACTCTGACGAAGCTCGTAGTGGGTCACCGCCACGGCGAGGATCGTGCAAGTGCCGTCGCCTTCGGGCGGCGGCACTTCCGCGTCCGGCGTCATGGCCGCCCTGCCAGGGCATCGACCGTCGGACCATGGCAAGAGTGCCCCGAGTAGCATCACTCGCATGGCTACAGGACCGAAGGCGACCGATCTCAAATCCATCTGGCTCTTCTCGAGTTGCACCGGGGCCGAGCTGCGCAAGATCCGGGCCTCGCTCGATGCCCTCTCGGTTCCAGCCGGCAAGGTGCTGGTGGAAGAGGGCCGGATCGGCCAAGAGTTCTTCATCATCGTCGATGGCAAGGCCACCGTCACCCGCAACGGGCGCAAGGTGGCCACACTCAGTGCCGGCGACCACTTCGGCGAGTTGGCGCTCCTCGACCGCCGGCCCCGGTCAGCATCAGTCACGTCCACGACAGATCTGGACGTCCTGGTGATGTCCCAGCGTCAGTTCAACGGCCTGCTTGAGTCGGTGCCCACCATCGCCCGCAAACTGCTGTCGGCCCTGGCTACCCGGCTGCGCGAAGCCGACGCCAAAGCGTTCGGCTGAGCCACCGACTCACTCCTCGCTAGCAGCGTCCTCTGCTGATGCCGGCTCGGCAACGGCCGGAGCCCCTGCGCCTACGGCAACCGGCTCGTTCATCGACTCCTCGAGCAGCTGGGACAGATCCAGCACCCGGACGTCGTCCTCCTTGGCGTTGGCCCGCACGGCGTCGTCCAGCATGATCATGCAGTAGGGGCAGGCCGTCGAGACCACGTCGGCTCCGGTGTCGATGGCCTCACCGGTGCGCTCCATGTTGATCCGGGTGCCGATGCTCTCCTCGAGCCACATACGCGCCCCGCCGGCGCCGCAGCAGAAGCCCTTCTCGCGGCAGCGCTTCATCTCGACCTGCTTGGCACCAGGGATGGCGTCGATGACCGAGCGCGGCTCGTCGAATACCCGGTTGTGGCGGCCGAGGTAGCACGGGTCGTGATAGGTGACCGTTCCCTTGTAGCCGCCACCCGGAGTCAGCCGTCCCTCTTGGACCAGATGGTCGAGCAGCTGGCTGTGGTGGATGACCTCGTAGTTGCCCCCGAGGGACGGATACTCGTTGGCCAGTGTGTTGAAGCAGTGCGGACAGGTGGCGATGACCTTCTTGACCCCGGCGTTGTTGAGGGTCTCGATGTTCTTGGCCGCTTGCTCCTGATAGAGGTACTCGTTGCCCAGACGTCGCACCGGGTCGCCGGTGCAGGACTCCTTGGGGCCGAGGATGCCGAATGTGACGCCGGCTCGATGGAGCATCCGGGCCGTGGCCTGCGCACCCTTGCGGGCCCGCTCGTCGAGGGAGCCGGCACAGCCCACCCAGTAGAGGTACTCGATGTCGTCGGGGATGGTGCCGGTGATGACTGGGACTTCGAAGTCCAGCGAAGCGGTCCACTCGGTCCGCTTGGAGCCGCCGAGGCCCCATGGGTCGCCCTGGTTCTCCACGTTGCGGAGCATGAGCCCGGCCTCGGACGGGAACTCGGACTCCATCAGCACCTGGTAGCGGCGCATGTCGATGATGGTGTCGATGTGCTCGATGTCCACCGGGCACTGCTCGACGCAGGCGCCACACGTGGTGCACGACCACAGCACGTCTGGGTCGATGATGTTGCCGACCAGGGTCTCCACCTCGACGCCGGCGGCCCGGTTGCGCTGCATGATCCGATCGGCGTTGGCGAACATGTTGTCGCGCAGATCCATGATGAGCAGCTTGGGGGAGAGGGGCTTGCCGGTGTTCCACGCCGGACACTGGGACTGACAGCGCCCGCACTCGGTGCAGGTGGCCATGTCGAGGAGCTGCTTCCAGGAGAAATCCTCGATGCGTCCGGCCCCGAACACGACCTCGTCGTCATCGCCGACGTCTTCCATGGACATGTCCGGCGTGGAGGCCAGTGCGCCCAGGGCCCGGGGCCGGCGGGACGTGGCCACGTTGATGGGAGCCAGGAAGATGTGGAGGTGCTTGGAGTACGCCACGAACACCAGGAATCCCATGATGACGGCGATGTTCAGCAACAGGGCGAAGGTCTCGATGACGCTGTTGACCCCGGTGCCGAGCGGTGCGATCACGCGGGCCAGCGTGTGCGAGGCGAAGGCCCACTGGCCGAAGGGGAAGTAGCCGGTGTTGACCTGGGCCGCCCGGTAGAGGAGGAGGGAGATGATCACGCCGGAAATGGCCAACAAGACGAGCCAGGCCGCACCGGTGTGGGAGCCGAAGAACCGGGACCGGCGGTTCTCGCGCTTGGGCGAGTGCTTCACCCGGATGCCGATGAAGACCAGCAGGGACACGAGGACGGCGACGGCGAAGAAGTCCTCGAGGAAGCCGATGATGGCCAGGTTGCCGATGAGCGGAATAGCGAAGGTGCGGGCGAAGAGGCAGCCGAACGCCTCGATGATGGTGAGGGTGAGGACGGTGAAGCCCCACATCGTGAAGAAGTGGGCCATGCCCGGCACGGTCCACTGCAGGAGCTTCTTCTGTCCGGCCACCTCGACCAGCTCGGCCTTGAGACGGGCGGGGATGTCCTTGGCCCGGCTGGGGACAGCGGGCTGACCGGAGGTGATCAGGCCACCCAGCCAGTAGAAGCGGCGGCCCGCGATGGCGAGCATCACGAAGGTGATGCCGAGTCCGATAATCAGTCTGATGGCCACTGCCGCTCCTCCTGGGAGTTACTCACGGGTAACAAACGGTATACGGGTGCACGATAGGGGGGACAATCCGCCGATCAGGCGCGGAAGTTGTCGGCGTACCGACTCGGGGTCGGACCCCACTGGCCCTGGTACTTCGACTTCAGCCCATCCGAGCCGTATGGCTTGTCGGCGGGTGTCGTCATCTGCAGAAAGCTGATCTGCCCGATCTTCATGCCCGGGTAGACGGTGATGGGCAGATTGGCCACGTTGGACAGCTCCAAGGTGAGGTGGCCGTCCCATCCGGCATCGACGAACCCGGCGGTCGAGTGGATGAGGAGGCCGAGGCGCCCGAGCGAGGACTTGCCCTCGAGGCGGGCCACCAGGTCGTCAGGGAGCGTCACCTTTTCAGTGGTGGAGCCGAGTACGAACTCGCCGGGATGGAGGATGAGCGGATCATCACCCACGTCCACGAGCTCGGTCAGATCCTCTTGGTCCTCGCGGACGTCGATGACCCGGCTGGTGTGGTTGCGGAAGAGGCGGAAGTACCGGTCCACATGCAGATCGACCGATGATGGCTGGAT
>CAIVIS010000133.1 GCA_903906055.1 uncultured Acidimicrobiaceae bacterium | reverse complement strand
GCATTCAGCTGACCGGTACTAATCGGCCGAGGGCTTGGGAACTTGCTCGTGCTCGCTATGGAACGCTCAGGGTGACCTTTATGGTCACACCGAGCCTTGAGGTCGACCCCCTTTTGGGGTACCGACTTCGGCTCGAGGGCGCACAGTTTCCGGTGGCCATGGCGGCGGAGTTACACCCGTTCCCATTCCGAACACGGCAGTTAAGCCCGTCAGCGCCGATGGTACTTGGGGGGTAGCCCCCTGGGAGAGTAGGACGCCGCCGGAATTTCTAAGACAACAGCCCTCCGCTATGCGGGGGGCTGTTGTCGCGTCCGGGGGTCGAGTTGGGCAGGTTCCGGTTGATGGACGGCGCAATGGTTCTCGATCGAGCAGGGGGGACCGCTGGGTTGCATGGCGTTGACTACACCAGCCCGTGCCCCCACGGCCGGCCTGGTCCCGTCCCCGGCGGGCAGGCGAACACTCCGCTCGAGGTGTGCTCCAGGTAGGTGGAGAGAGCGTCCTGGGAAGCCAGCCTCCGCTGGATGGGGACGAACTGGCTGCCTGGATCTTTTTGGAAGCAGATGAAGAACAGCCCGGCATCGAACTGCCCGGTGGACGGATCTACCCCGTCGACGAAGCTGTAGCCCCGACGCAGGATGACTGCACCGTGGTTGGTGGATGGGGCGGCCGCTCGGATATGCGCCCCCTGGGGGATGCGGGCCTGGCCGAAGTCGTCGATGGCGGCCAGGTCGACCCGGTCGTGCTCGTGGGTCTTACCAAGGGGCGCCCCGGTGGACTTCACCCGTCCGATGGTCCGCTCCTGGTCGCCCAGGGTGCTCCGGTCCCAGGCTTCCATGTGGACGCGGATCCGGCGGGCTACCAGGTAGGAGCCCCCCATCATCCATGGTTGGTCCCTTTCGTCGTCGACCCATACATGTCGCTTCATGGCTGCGGCATCGGTCGGGTCGAGGTTGTGGGTGCCGTCCTTGAATCCGAGCAGATTCCGGGGTGATTCGGCCTGGGCTCCGGCTGACGCTGTGCGACCGAATCCGACTTGCAGGTTCCGCAGTACGGCTGCACCTAGACCCAGCCTCGCCAAGTTGTGGACAGCATGGAACGCCACCTGGGCGTCGTGAGCGCAGGCTTGGATGCACAGGTCGCCCCCGGACGCTGCCGGGTCGAGGGCATCGCCAGGAAATGCCGGTAGGTCGATCAGGGCTCGGGGACGCCGGTCGGCCAAAGCGAACCGATCGTCGAACAGAGAGGGGCCGAACCCGATGGTGAGGGTCAGACGCGAGGTGCCTAGGCCTTGGGCTTCGCCAGTGTCGGCCGGGGGGTCGAACTGGCCAGACGTTCCAGGCAGTGCCCGGCCTGATGTCATCCGCTCGGCCGCTGTTGTCCACGTGGCGAGCAGAGCGGCCAGGCCGGCTCGGTCGGTAGCGGTCACGTCGAAGGTGGCGAACACCAGACGAGCCTGTTCAGGGGTGGTGATGCCCTGCTGGTGAGCGCCGTGGAAGGGGAGTGAACCGCCGGCATGGTCAGGCCCGGTCGCCGCATCCGCAGCCCCCAACGGTCCGGCGGCCGTGGCCGCCGCAGCGGCGACGGCGGCCACGCCGGTCCCGGCCAGTAGCCGGCGCCGACTGAACGCGGGTGCACTCCCGCGATCTCCACCCTGGCCCTGACGCTGGTCGCCGCCCCGGCTCACGACCGCCCTCCTGCCGTGCCGTACGGGGTGAGCCGGGTGGCCAAGCGGGCCAGCGTGGAGG
>CAIVIS010000132.1 GCA_903906055.1 uncultured Acidimicrobiaceae bacterium | reverse complement strand
GTCAAAACGGCCTGCGACAGCGTGATGATACCGATGCCAGCGAGTACCTCTGCAGCACGGCCCAATTGCAGTGGTTCGGTGCGCCTAGTCGCCCGCATCAACTCCACCTCGATGAGCACGGACGAAAGAAACGGAATGGTCGCTCGCTCGTCGATCCACCGCGAAAGTTCTGCACTATGAGTCTCCGGGCGGACGAGTTTCATGGCGGCCGAAGTGTCGATGTAGATCAACCGCGTGTCACCACCGATGATCGACCCCGCGGTCTGCGATCACGGCATCGAGCCCGCGGCTGTCATGAGCCGCCTCAACGGTCGCGCTGAACGTAGGGAGTCGGCCTTGTGCTGGTCGTAGCTCTCCAGCCTCGAGGAGTGCCCCAAGTGGAGAAGGCGAGGCCGGCTCGATGATGGCCACTCGCGTTCCGTTGCGCGTTATCTCCACGCGTTCACCCATTTCGACACGGGCGATCACTTCAGCGGTGCGCTGGTTCAACTCGCGAATGGCCACTCTGCGCATCTTCCGATTGTACTACGGGTATGTCAGACAACAACGATGGCGGTTTGAGATCGGCAAGTTCGAGTCCCATCGCCTCCACCGAAGGGTCTCTTTCGAACCCCCGACCTCGAGCGGCGTCCAGGAGGATCCCGTTGTGTTCGAGTCCTTGGGGTCATTCGGGTCATCGGGGTCGGTGTCGTGCACTCGGTGGAGGACTTCGCCGCCGAGGTGGCCGCCGCCGAAGGTGGGGATCCGCTCCCGGCCCACGAGGCCACCAAGATCATCGGAGAGGTCCTCGCCGAGCTCGACTGAACCACCTCACGTCAGGACGAGGAAGGGAGCCGGCAGCCGGTCAGGAGGCTTGGCGGCCGGCATGGTTGCGCAGGACCTGCCACAACGCTGAGGCCTTGGCACCGATCGACGGTTGGTCGGTATGGGTTCGCGCTTCGGTCATCACACGCGGGCCAGTGACCACTAGGCCGTGACCGGGCAGGAGGTGCTCCACGTCGAGGGCGCGGAGTCGGACCTCGCTGGTTGCCGACAACTCGGGGTCGACGAACTCGGGGTTGAACCACGCCCGCCCGTCAGCCGACAGGACCGCATCGCCTGAAAGGAGGGTGCGGGTGGGTGCATGGAAGAGGCAGGTTGAGTCATCGCTGTGGCCGGGAGTGTTGAGCACCTGCCAGTCGGGGAGCCCGGGGAGGTGCTCGCCGTCGGACAGCCACGAGTCCGGTTCGAACGGGAGCCGAACCCCTTTGCCGCTCCAGCCGATCGACGTCGCCGTGCCGGAGATCTCCTTGGAGGCCACCAGGTCTCGGGGCTGGCTCGCCATCACCGGGAGGATCTGTGAGACCTCCCTGATGCCCGGCGGTCGGAGGGCCCGTGTCCCTGCGCGCATCTCGGCGATCGCGATTGGGAGGTACACGGCAGTTCCATATTGGTTGCGCAGCGGTGGGAGGCCGCCGACGTGGTCCGCGTGTCCGTGGGTGGCCACTGCCGCCCCGAGCTCGGACAAGTCCGACCCCCGGTCCGACAACACGTCCGCCACTAACGGGATCTGCGATGGCAGACCCAGGTCGACCACGAAGGGTTGCCCGCCGCCGCCATCGTGGATGACGTAGCAGTTGTACAGCCACCTCGAGATCACGGTGACGCCGATCTCGGGCAACTCCGTGATCACCGGTGCCGGAACGGATCGTTTGGCACCCATGCTCCGACTCTATAGTTCCGAGTGGTGGGGGCGCCGGTCTCAGGCTGTGGGTGCCCGAAACGGGACCGCTGCGTTGAGTGTGCTCGTCCCCGGATGGCGAGGCTGGCGGGACGAAGCGTCACCGATCCTGTCCACGAATCCAGCCTCGGTCGGCGGCCTCCACCGGATACCGGTTCCCGCCAGAGGAGATCCACCGTCGAAGTCGTTCTCTCGTCGTGAGCACCTCCGCAATCTCGTCGAGCAGTTCGTGGCACATCACAACCTCGAAGTCCGCAACTGCCATCCACTGCCCTACGAGCAGATGTGAAGGCCCCTTTCGGATTGCGGCAGAAATCCAGACGTTGGCGTCGATGACAACCTTCATCAACTTGACCGTCAGCTGCGGCGACGACGACGGACAGCGCGAGACTCCGAAACGGCGAGATCCATCACCTCACCTTCCGACAAGACTTCTCCGGAACCGCCAATGTTGTCGAACTCTCTGCGGAAACGGGTGGTGTAGTACTGCCACGCAGCTTGGCGAATGGTGCCAAGAGCGGATGCAATCTGCTCCCACGATCTCCCCGAAGATCGCACACCCGCCGAAGAAGCGGTGCCGTTGGGAACACCATGATCGGGAAGAGGAGACCATCGCTGGCGGTGACACCATGACCAGGTCCGAGGTTGGAAGAAGTCAGTCTGATCATGCGGGTGCCTAGGATCCGATACAGCCGCGCATCCCCCAGGGAGGTTCCATGTCCGACCGTGCGATCCGAACGGAACAACTGACCAAGCGGTACGGCGACGTGGTTGCTCTCGACCACCTCGATCTTGAGGTGACCCCGGGGGAGGTGGTGGGCTTTCTCGGACCTAACGGGGCCGGCAAGACGACCACCATCCGTTTGTTGCTCGGGCTCAGCCGACCGACCGAGGGGAGAGCCGAGATCTTCGGGCTCGACTGCCAGAAGCAACCGGCTCAGGTCCATCGTCGGCTCGCGTACGTGGCCGGGGAGGCCGACCTTTGGCCATCGCTGACCGGAGAGGAGACCCTGTCGCTGCTGGGACGCGTATCGGGGCGGGTGGACGAGCACTACCGCGACGACCTCCTGAACAGGTTCGATCTCGACCCAACGAAGAAGGTGCGCGCCTACTCCAGGGGAAACCGTCAGAAGGTCATCTTGATCGCAGCGCTCATGGTCCGACCCGACCTGCTGGTCCTCGACGAGCCAACTAGTGGACTCGATCCTCTGATGGAGCAGGCCTTTAGGGCATGCATCGGCGAGGCCCGTGATCGAGGCCAAACGGTCTTCCTCTCGTCGCACATCATGAGCGAGGTCGAAGCCCTCTGCGATCGGGTGGGCATCTTGCGTAATGGTGCGCTGGTCGAGATGGGCACACTGGCCGAGATGCGCCACCTCAGCGCGCTGACAGTGGAGGCCAGGTTCGACGGGGCTGTTCCCGATCTCTCGAACGTGCCCGGGGTCAGCGACGTCCTCATCGATGGCCAAAACCTCCAGTGTCAGGTCCGCGGTTCGGTCGAGCCGCTGGTGAGTGCCCTGGCTGCATCCAGAGTGACCGGCCTCCTCAGTCGGGAGCCGTCGCTCGAGGAGCTCTTCTTGGCCCAGTACGGAGAGGGCGAGCATGGCCGCTGACCCTGCGGTTCTTGTTCGCGATAACGAACCAACCCTGACGCGTCGATCACCCATCACGGTGGTGGCCTCCCGGAGCGCACGCGCCGCCGGTCGCTCGGGAGCACTCTGGGGGTTCATCTTCGGTATAGCGATCGCCTCGTCGGCGGTCAGCTACACGCAGATCTACAAGACCCCGGCCAGCCGCGCAGCACTCGCTGCGGCCTATGGATCCAACAATGCCATGAGCGCCCTGTTCGGCCCGGCACCACAGCTCCAGACGGTGGCCGGCTTCACCGTGTTCAAGATCTCCATGACCCTCATGATCCTCGGTGCCGTGTGGGGGCTCCTGACCAGCACCCGGCTCCTTCGGGGCGAAGAGGATCGCGGGCGGTGGGATCTGCTCGTGGCCGGCCAGACCACTCGGCGACGGGCGACGTTCCAGGCCATCGTCGGGCTCGGGGCGGGGGCAGTCGTTCTATGGGCCGGCGCGGCGCTGCTCACTGTCGCCACCGGACAGAGCGACAAGGTGCAGTTCGGCGTCGCTTCGGCGCTGTTCTTCACCTTGGCCATGGTGGCCACGGCCGTGATGTTCCTCGCCATCGGGGCGGTCACCAGCCAGCTGGCCGCCACCCGCCGCCAAGCTGCCTCGCTCGCAGCAGTCGTCCTCGGCATCTCCTACGCGCTGCGTCTGGTTGCCGATGCTGGCGTCGGTCTGCACGGACTCATCTGGGTCTCTCCACTGGGCTGGGTCGAGGAACTCCGACCGTTCACCGCACCCCAGCCGCTGGCACTCGTGCCCATCGGTGCGTGCACGGTGATCCTGGCCGGCACCGCGGTGCATCTAGCTGGACGTCGAGATGTCGGCTCCAGCGTCATGGCCGATCGGACCCAAGCGGAATCGCACCTCGGACTGCTCGGCGGCCCCACCATGGCTGCCATCCGGTTGATGCGGTCGACGGTCATCGGATGGTGGATGGCTATCGCCATTGCAGCCCTCCTCTACGGGTTCATCGCCAAGTCGGCTGGCACCACCGTCGCTGGTTCGGTGCACGAGGTGCTGACCAAGCTGGGCGCCACCGGAAACGGAACCCAGGCCGTCCTCGGCGTGTGCTTCCTCATGCTCGCCGTGCTCACCGGATTCGTTGCTGGCGGGCAGGTCACCGCCGTACGGGCGGAAGAGTCGGGAGGGACGCTGGTTCACTTTCTGGTCCGACCGATCTCTCGATGGTCTTGGCTGGGGGGCCGGTACCTCGTCGCCCTCAGCGTCTTGGTGGTGGCTGGGTTGGTAGCGGGCACACTCACATGGCTCGGTGCTGCTGTCCAGCACTCCGGGCTGAGCCTCCCCACCCTCCTAGGTGCAGGAGTGAACTTGGTACCCCCGTCGATGGTTATCCTCGGGGTCGGCATCTTGGCCTTCGGGGTCCGTCCCCGGTCAGTCACTTGGGTCGTCTACGGACTCCTCGGTTGGTCGATCTTGGTAGTGATCGTCGGAGGGATCGGCGCCGTTAGCCACTGGGTCCTCGATACTTCGGTATTCCACCAGATGGCATCGGCGCCTGCCGTACCACCGCACTGGGGTGCCAATGCGGTCATGGCCGGCATCGGGATCACCACCGCGCTGTTTGGAGCATGGGCGTTCCGATACCGCGATCTCCAGGGCGAATGATCGACGCCGGCGCCGCTCGCAGGCGAGGGTCCATCAGCACTACTTGGGCCGATGTGATCAGCCAGGCCCCGATGTCGTCAGAAACCCCACGATCTCGGGCAGGGCCGCCCGGTCCTGGACGAAGAAGGCGTGGCCGCCGTCGTAGGCGTGGAGCTCAGCCCCAGCGATCCTGGAGGCAATAGCCTCGCTGTTGGACATGGGGGCGATCGGGTCGAAACGGCCGCAGGCGACGAAGGTCGGACAGACGATCGCGTCGAGCCGATCCCAGACGTCGTGTCCCCGGCGGGCCTCGAGCTGTGCCCGCCTGCCCGCCACGACCGCATCGTCGCTGTCGTCGTCGGGACGGGCCAAGAGAGCGACCAGTCCACGGTCGCCGGGGTGGTCGGCCAGCCACGCCTCGTCAAAGCGATCGTCAACGAGGCTCGCCCTCATCGCCTCTCTCTGGTCGGGAGGGAGCGATTCGAGCTCGTGCAGCGGGTACGAGGACCCGCCGGCCCCGCCTGACGATGTGCACAGAAGCGCCAGGCGTTCCACCCGGCCCGGGGCGGTGACGGCGAGCTCTTGGGCCACCATTCCTCCGAAGCTCACACCTAGCACCCGTGCACGTTCCCATCCCACCGCATCCATCAGAGCCAGGGCGTCGGATGCACACCGGGCCATGTCGTAGGGGGCGGGGGCTGGTCCGCTGGCGCCCAGCCCCCGCTGGTCGAAGGCGAGGAGTTCCAAGTCGGTCCCGAAGAGTCCGAGCAATGGAGCGGAGCGCTCCAGGGTTGCCCCCGAGCCGTTCAGGAAGAGAACTCGTGGTCCCGAGCCGGCCAGTTCGTAGGCGAGGTCGATGTCGTCGATACGTGCAATGGGCATGGCGGCCTCCAGTCAGGTGGGTCCAGAACGCCATGGAGCCTGGCACGCTCTCGCCGTCGATGCGCACACCGGCTCGTCTGTGCAACGCCGTACCGATGATCCGTCCTACAGTGCCGCCATGACGATGGAACGATTCAGTGGACGCAAGGTGCTGGTGACCGGAGGGGCCTCGGGCATCGGTCGGTGCACCGCCCTGCGGCTGGCCGACGAGGGAGCCACCGTGGTGGCCGTCGACGTCAACGCCGATGCATTGGATGCAGTGGCGGCCGAGGCCGACGGGCTGTCGGGCACGATCGTGGCTCGGACCGGTGACGTGTCGACGGAAGACGGGGTCAAGGCCATCGTGGGGGGCGCTGTCGAGGAACTGGGCGGCCTCGATGTGCTGGTCAACGTGGCCGGCATACTGTCGTTCAGCCACTCCCACGAGGTCACCCTCGAGGAGTGGACCCGGATCATCACGGTCAACCTGACGGGCACGTTCCTCATGTGCCGCGAGTCGCTGCCCCACCTGTTGGCCTCCAAGGGGAACATCGTGAACCTGGCGTCCACGGCGTCCCACGCCGGCCAGCCCTGGGCGGTGGCCTACTCGGCATCGAAGGGCGGGGTCCTGGCGATGACCCGCGAGCTGGCCATCGAGTACGCCGAGCAGGGACTGCGTTGCAACAGCGTCAGCCCGGGGGCCATCGACACGCCGATCACCCTGTCTTTTTCGCTGCCGGAGGGGGCAAATCCGAAACTGCTCCGCCGGGTCAGCCCGCTGGGGCCGTTCGGCACGCCCGAGGGGATCGCCGCCGCCATTGCCTTCATCGCCTCTGACGAGGCCTCGCACATGAACGGGGCCGACATCCGCATGGACGGGGCGACCCTGTCCTGACGGGGCTGACAGGGCTGACAGGGCGAGCGTTCAGCCCAAGGTCGAGCGGCCGTCGGTCGCCCACCACTCGGCCGTCAGCTTGATGCCTTCGATCGAGGCCCTCGGCACCAGCTCCTCGTAGGTCCGCTTGTAGCCAGTGTGGAGGATCTTCCACTCGCCGTCCCGCTTCACGTAGCGATCCTCGTAGAACGCCGCTCCTTGGATGTTGAGGTTGTAGTTGGTGAGGATCACCGTGTCCTCCAGCGCCCACGTTCCGGTGGCCTCGTCCGCACCCACCAGGTCGATCTCGGGATGGTGGCACCGGTGGCTGCTCAAGAAGGTGGTCGCCCCCATGGAGTCCCGGCAGAACGTCATGATGTCGTCCCGGTTGGAGAACTCGTAGAGGCCGCCCCCGTAGCGGGCCGTGGCCTCGGGCACGAAGCACGACTCCAACTCGTCCCACAACTTCTGGTCGATGCTCCGCAGGTAGCGGTACTTGAGCCGCTTGATGAGTTCGATCTCGACGAGGTCTTCGGGGGTCATGGCAACTCCTGGTAGTGGGGTGGGCGCAACGGATCAGTAGTCAGGCGGGATGTCCCGGTCGGAGCCGGGTGCAACTCAGCGGATGGTGCCCACCCCGGGGATCAGCGGCAGGTCGAGGGCGGTGACCCACCCAGATGGCAGGTCGTTCACATAGGGAACGGCGTTGAGTGCCCGCAGGCCGGTGGCCAGGCAGCCCGCGGCTGCCGCGTCCCGACCCGACCCGTCGGTGAACCGGAAGGCCGTCTCCTGGCTGATAGACGGCGTACCGTCGATGACGACCCGGTAGACGTCGTTCTCGGTGCCCCGGGGCCAGTCGGGCGCTGCGTCTTGTCCGACCCGGTTGATGTGCTCGAGGCAGATACGGGGCTGGCCGGCGACGATGCCGTTGATGGTGAACCGGATGGCAGCCACGTTCCCGGGCTCGATGACGCCCTTGGCCGTTGTGATGGGGGTGGGGGTGACCCACTTCTCCCACGTGGAGGTGATTTCGTCGAGTTCGACGCCGAGCGCATGGGCCATCATCGGGATGGTGCCACCCCACGACATGGCCAGGATGTCGGTGTGCTCGAGCATCGGGGTGTACTCCGGCGGCATGCCGATGCCCATCTCGACCTCGTAGTCACCCTCGTAGTTGATGTAGTCGAGGATCTCGAGGGCCCGCACCTGGCGCACCTCGCTGCACAGCCCCATGAGCGTCATGGGGAAGAGGTCGTTGGCGAATCCAGGGTCTATCCCGGTGGTGAAGCACGAGGCGCCGCCATCGCTGCATGCCTCGGTAATGGGGTCGATCCATGACGGGGGGTTCTTGGTCATATGGGGCCAGACCCACGGAGTCATGGCCGTCGAGCAGACATCGACACCGGCCCGCAGGAAGGCGCCGATCTGGCGGATGTTGACATCGGCCTTGGCCGCCGTGGGCCCGTAGTGCACCAGCGCATCTGGAGCAAGGGCGATGAGGGCCTC
>CAIVIS010000131.1 GCA_903906055.1 uncultured Acidimicrobiaceae bacterium | reverse complement strand
CTGCCCCAGTACGGTCAACCCATGGACTTTCGCACGGACTCAGTAGTCGACCTGGCCGCACAGGTCCGGAGCGGAGCCGTTACCGCGGCCGAGCTGGTGGACCACGCACTCGCTCAGATCACCAAGCTCAACCCGACGATCAACGCCTTCGTGGCCGTAGATGAGGCTCGGGCTCGGGCTGCCGCTGATGCGGTGGATGCCAAGGTGGCCGCCGGAGTAGATCCTGGGCCGCTGGCCGGCATCCCTATCGGGGTCAAGGACCTAGAGGACGCTGCCGGTTACGTCACCACCCACGGCTCGGCTGCCCACGCCGACAATCCGACGGCGACTGCGGACTCGACCCAGGTGGCTCGATTGGTGGCCGCGGGATGTGTGGTGATGGGCAAGACCAACACCCCCGAGCTCGGGTGGAAGGCCGACACCGACAATCCGTTGTTCGGTCCCACCTTGAACCCGTGGAACCTCGACTACACGCCCGGTGGATCGTCCGGGGGAAGTGGGGCGGCTATCGCCTCTGGCATGGTGCCGCTCGCCACCGGCTCTGACGGCGGTGGATCACTGCGGATCCCGTCTGCGTGCGGCGGTCTGTCCAGCATGAAGGCGTCTCTGGGTCGAGTGCCCTCGGGCGGGGCTCACGCCCCGGACTGGCAGAACCTTTCCACCAAGGGACCGATGGCCCGACGTATGGCCGACGTGGTGGCCGCGCTCGAGGTCGTAGTCGGTCCCGACCCGACCGACCTGCGGTCGCTGCCGAAGCCAGAGGCTTCGTGGTTGGCGGCTCTGGTCGACCCGCACCTGCCGGCCAAGGTGGCCTGGTCGCCGACGCTCGGATATGCCGAGGTGGATGCTGAAGTGTTGGCGCTGTGCGAGCGGGCGATAGGGGTGCTGTCCAACCTCGGGACCGAGGTGGTCCAGGTCGATTCGGTGTTCGACGAGGATCCGCTGGACGCATGGTTGACCTTGTCCGGTGTCTACAACCTGCGGTCCCATGCCGACATCGTCGGGACGCCCGCCTACGACCAGATCGATCCGGTATTGCGGATGATCCTCGATGGAGGAGCCGCGGCCACCGCGCTCGACGTGGTGCGGGCCGAGGATGCCTGCCACGACCTGAACCTGCGACTGGTCGACCTGTTCCATGGCGTGCGCCTGCTGGTGACACCGACTACGGCGGCACCGCCTCCGCCTCGGTCGCTCGGTGGAGCAGGGATGATCAACGGGGTCGCCGACTACAACTGGGTGAAGATGACGTATGCCTTCAACATGACCCGCTCCCCGGTGGCCACAGTGTGCGTGGGGCTGTCGTCGGCCGGTGTTCCGATCGGACTGCAGCTGGTCGGTCCTCAGCATGCCGACCTGGTCGTTATTAGGGCCGCAGCCGCACTCGAGGCAGCGATCGGCTTCGATGCAGTGGCGCAGTTTGTCGGTTGAGTTCGTTGGTTGCCTCGGGGCCGGGACGGTTCTGGCTGACATGCGGCCGCTGGTATGGCCGAGTTCGGGCTACCAGGTGATCTGCTCGGGCTAGCATGCTGGTCTCGGTTGTCACGGTGTCACCACCGTGGCGTTCGGGCGCTTGGCTCAGTTGGTTAGAGCGCAGCCTTCACACGGCTGAGGTCATGGGTTCGAATCCCGTAGCGCCCACCAGGAAAGTCCCAGGTGAGAGGGAGACCGGCGTGGCCACTCGCCCCCAGAAGGGATGCCCATGGAGACGACCACCGTGCCGGTGAGACGGTCAGACTCCGAGCGATTGTCAGTCTTGGCCCAGGCGAGCCAGACCACAGTGGTCGAGGTAGTGCACACGGCCATCGACGCCCTCGAGCGCCAAGAGTTCATGCGTGGCCTGCACCAGGACCATCAAGCCCTCGATGCTTCCAGCCGCCAGGCGCTATTGGCCGAGCAGTCCGACTGGGATCCGCTGGTTTGATCTGGCGTTCCCAGATCTACCGGGTGGACCTGCGGGTTCCCGTTGGACAGGCGCCATCAGACTCGATGTACGCCATCGACCAGGCACTGCGCTTTCTCTTCGACCTCTGAACGGGCCGGTCAGCTCGTAAGCCGGCCGGCTCAGTCGATCAGCGGGGCACGCGCTCGTCCAACCACGCCGACACGGCCGCACCGATCTCATCGGGGCTGTCCTCTTGGATGAAGTGGGTGCCCGATACGGTGACCTCGGTCTGGTTCGGCCAAGTCCGACAGAATTCGCGCTGGGCACCAGTCAGGATCGACCCGGGCTCGGCGTTGATGAACAGCTTCGGGATCTCCGAGGTGGACAGCCAGTCGGCGTAGTCCTGGGCGATGGCGACCACCTCGGCAGGGGTGCCATCGATGGGGATCTGTCGGGGCCAGGTCAGGGTCGGACGGCGTCCCTCACCCGGCTCTGCGAACGGCCGGCGGTACTCGGCCATTTCGTCCTCGTCCAGGGTCCGGATGATCGATGCCGGAAGGATGGCCTCGACGAACAGGTTCTTCTCCAGCACGATCGACTCACCGGCCGGCGTACGCATGGCCTGGAAGATCGACCGGGCCGACTCGGGCCATTCGTCCCAGGTGAGGGGACGGACGATCCCCTCCATGTAGGCGATGCCAGCCACACGGTCGCGATGGCGGTTGGCCCAGTCGAACCCGAGTGCGGATCCCCAGTCGTGGATGACCAGGGTGACCTGGTCGCCGAGGTCGAGTTGGTCGAGGAGCCCGTCGAGGTAGCGACTGTGCTCGGCGAACGTATACGAGTCGGGGCCGACGTCATCGAGCTTGTCGGAGTCGCCCTGGCCGATCAGGTCGGGGACGATGCAGCGGTACCGGTCGGACACATAGGGCACCACGTTGCGCCACAGATAGGACGACGTGGGGTTTCCGTGGAGGAACACAACCGGGTCGCCGGAGCCGACGTCGTGGACGGCCATCTGCTTCCCATCCACCGTCACGAATGTCTTGGTCAATGGCGTGCTGTTCATGCCGGTGTGTTTAGTAGCGCCTGTTATCCTGCGTCAACTATCGCCGGAACGAACCTTGGCGACTACCCGACCGACAGAGAGGAGCACCGGTGTCCCGACCCGCCAAATACGACGACATCGCGCTCCTCGATGCCTCGGTCGATCTGCTGTGGCGCGACGGCTGTGATGCCGTCTCCATCCGCGACCTCGAGGTCGCCCTCGGCATCAAGGCCCCGTCGATCTATCGCCGGTTCCACAGCCGCGACGAGCTGGTCGCCCGCTCGGTGGACCGCTACGTCGACCGGGTGGTGCTCGGTCGCATCCGTCGCTACCTGGACTTATCCGACGATCCCGTCGAGGGGCTGCACGAGTTCTTCCTTACCGCATTGGATCCGCCCCCTGGTGCGTCACGATCCTGGGGCTGCATGCTGACAGTGACCGCCACCCAGGCTGGCGGTGCCGACGTCGGCGTCAGCGCCTCGGTCGATGCTGGATTGGCCGCGCTGGACGAGGCATTTCACCGTCAGGTCGAACGAGCCCTGCAGTCAGGCAGACTCGACCCCGACGCAGACGTGGACGCACTGGCCACCAGCCTGCTCGTCGCATTCGAGGGCTTGGTAGTGCTGGCCCGCAATGATCACCCTGGGCTTGCCGCCGGGGTGGATTCCCTGTTTTCGTCCCTCTTCACCAGTCCTGTTTCTCACTGATCACACAACCGAAAGGATCACTTCACATGTCTGACGATCGCCCCGTCCGGTTCGTAGCCCACTTCACCATCGACGACCCCGAGCGCTACCGGGTCTACGAGAAGGGCTTCTTTCCGATCCTGACCGCCCACGGCGGCCGGTTCCTCACCTATGACGATGCCCCGACGATCCTCGAGGGCACCCGCGCCGACGGCCGGACCGTAATCATCGAGTTCGACTCCGAGGCCGCGCTGATGGGCTGGTGGGAGTCACCGGAGTACATCGAGTTGGCCGCGCATCGCCATGCCGGCACGACTACACACGCCGTCTACTTCGTACACAGCCCGCCCTCGCGGAAGTAGCGGGTCGAGCTTTGGGGGCTTCGGTCGCCGCTCGCTTCATGGGGCCCCCACGAGCGGCGGCCAGGTCGAGGGTGGCCTAGCCGGTCACCGACCAGCGATGAGCTCCTGGCTGAGCATCTCGCACCAGGACACCTGGACGGCATCCCCCTGCTCCCAGCAACGGGTGGCGACCTCGTCGATGGAGCGTATGGACAGGTCCAGTGTCGAGTTCTGACCCGTGGGCGTGGCCGCCGTCATGTAGGAGCAGCGCGCCAGGATCTCATTGGCCTCATCGGTGATGATTCTCAGGGCATCGGGCGTATCGCCGACGGCACAGTAGTGGTACACCTGAGACGCGAGGTGCCGGTCGTTGGCCACAAGGGTGGCGTGCTCCTCGGGGCTCAGCATGCGAATCCCTGGGCTGCTCCACAGATCACTTTCCATCCAAGCGACCTCCTTCCGATCTCGTCGTTTGGACTTCCCTCCTATCGGACGCGCGCGCTCACCAACTTGAGCAATCGGCACGACTGATCCAGAAGTGATGGCCTAGGCGGGCTGGCATCAGGTTGTGGACCTTCGGCCCTAGTGCCCAGCCATCTCGATCCGCATCCTGGGACGTGGTGGTACATGAAGGCACAAAGTGTCTCATTGATTCGCGTTCAGCGAAGGAGGTACGACATGTCCTTGGGACTCGACCTGAGTTATCTCGAGCGTTCTGCTCGCGGGGAGTTCGATCTGGGGTGGCTCAAAGAGACCAGTTCCGAATGGGGCATGCGAGCCGTCCCCTCCAAGACCGGGCTCACCATGCGCGACATCGCCATCGGCTCGTACGGCGTCGTACCGGACCATGCGCCCCGGCGGACCATGGCCCCCCGGGGGTCCGATGTCGCCTCGGACGTCCCCGACATGGGGTACACGATCAACGACAAATCAGAGGTGTGGGCCGACAACGTGCTCGACCTGTACGAAGAGGCCGTCAGCCGCCAGTGGAGTGCCACCCGGGACATCCCCTGGGGTGACCTACGGCCGCTCGACCCCGACGTCGAGCACGCCATGTGCCAACTGGCCACTGTCCTGTCCGAAGTAGAGATGGTGGCGGCCGACTTTCCGGCCAAGTGGCTGTGGCGGATCAACCACGACTTCATCGAGGCCAAGATGTTCCTCTGCACTCAGGTGATGGACGAAGCCCGCCATACCGAGGTATTCCGCAAGCGGGCCCTGGCCAACGGCGGGGGACTGGGCAAGGCGACCGCCGTGGTCGAGCGGTTCCTGCAGCTCATCTTGGACGCAGAGTCCTATGACGAAGGCTCTGCCCTCATGCATCTGCTGGGCGAGGGGATCGTGCTGTCGCTGTTTAGAGCGGGGGCCGCATTAGCCCCGTCACCAGTCGAGCAGCAGATCTTCCGGCTGTGCATGCAAGACGAGGCCCGCCACGTCGCCTACGGCACCATGCATCTGCGGTATCGCTTGGAGCGCGATCCGTCGGTGGCCGAGGACTTCCACGCCTACCTCGACAAGGGAGAGGAGATCATCGCCATGATCTTCTCCACCCCTGAGATCGTCGAGCCGACCGCCATCCTGGCCGCCGGCAGTGTGGAGGCGGCGTGCGCAATGGGCGCAGAGGCTGGGGATGTCCTGCGCCGCCAGATCATCGGTGACTACTTGAAGCGGTGCGATCATGCCGGGCTCGATCGGCGAGGGCGACTGCACCTGCCCGATGCGCTGATCGCGGGGGTACCTGGAGCCCAGGTGGAGGTGGCGGTCTGATGAGCGCCATCACTGAATCGTTCCCATCGAGTGCCTGGTTCGACGATCTGGTCGCCCGGGCCCAGGTCGACACGACAGCCATGGAACGCCTCGGAGTGGCCGAGTTGCGCTTCGGAATGGAGATCGTGCTGCCTGATGGTTCACGTCCGTTCTTCGGCCTCGTGCTCGACGGCTATGACATCGACGCCATCGGGCCGATCACCGAGTCGGAGTTCGCTCCCGAGGTGGTCTTCAGCGGGGCGCTTGATGCCTGGGTCGAGATGATCGGCTGGATCGAGGCCAACGGACCGGCCGACAGCGCCCACTCGCTCAACGGTCTGACCATCGCCGGGGTCCCGTTCGAAGCTCGGTCCAGCGATGCCATGGGAAGCGACAAGTTCTACCGGTTCATGGGCACCTTGCAGGCGGTCTTCGATGCTGCCTGGTCCGAGTTGCCCGTGCCGGCTGGACGGGGATAGCCCGGTGGCGCTCGAGGTCGACCTCGACGAGTGCCTCGGGTGCGGAGCGTGCGAGTCGGCGTGTCCCCAGGGGGCCATCACTCAGAGCGACGGATTCATCGTCACCTATGTGATCGACCCGCTGCTGTGCAACGACTGCGTCCTCTGCCTCGATGTCTGCCCGGTGGACGGACTGGTGGTCGACCCGGACTGGGCCGTGTGTCACGGCCGGGGGTGCCCGCTGTCGTCGGCTCGCTACGCCGGCACCGAGTGCAGCGAGGGGCGCGAACTGTGCCCCACGTGCGGGTCGATGCTGTGGAAGATGCCGGGTGGGGAGTGGGAGTGCCGGACGTGCGTGGCGGTG
>CAIVIS010000130.1 GCA_903906055.1 uncultured Acidimicrobiaceae bacterium | reverse complement strand
GGTCGAACTTTTATCCCTGGTCCACGACATCTCCGAAGTGGTGAGCCACCGCGACGAACTGACCCATGCCGCCACGCATGACGGGCTGACCGGACTGGGCAACCGTGCGCTGTTGGACCCTCGATTCGGACCCATGCTGGAGCGAGCGGTGGACCTTGGGCATCACCTCGGTTTGATCTATCTGGACCTAGATAAATTCAAACAGGTGAATGACGATTTCGGGCACGCCATAGGAGACAAGTTGCTCCAGGCTGTAGCCCTGCGGGTCCGAGGCGTCTTGCGGCCAGATGACCTAGTGGTACGCACCGGCGGAGACGAGTTCGTCGCCCTGTGCTCGCTCTCCGATCCCGAGGAGGGTCTGATCATCGGCGAACGGCTGGTCGAGGCCATGAGAAGGCCGTTCTCGATCGGTGGGCGCACCATCCGTACCAGTTTCAGTACGGGGATCGCCGCATCGTCATCTCCTGCGATCACCTACGAAGCACTGTCCCTCCAGGCGGACACGGCCATGTACCAAGCCAAGCGATTGGGCGGCGGCGCGATCCAGCAAGCATGAAGGCCCGATCTGGCCTGTGGGTGACGAGGCCGTAATCCAAGCGCCCTGAACAGGGCCCTACTGGATCTACCCGAAACCACGAAACTCGGCCGTGACCCTCTCGGTCCTCTGTCCGGCTCTCAACTCCACGGTTGATCCACGAATACCGCCATACCGTCTGACCAGGTCGAGCAGTAGCGCCGACTCCTATCTGGAGGACCGATCTGATGAAGACCACACATGGGGCCAACGCAGATGGAACTCCGATTGCCGACGAGATGTCCGGAGCCATTGCCGACGAGGCCGTGCGCGGGTAAGACGTGGAGGAACTGGTGTGTCGCCGAGACAGACGACCAGCCTTGGGTTCGTCACCTGCAACCGTCGAGTCAGTTCGCCTCGATCCTGAGGACCGACTTACGGTCCGGACGCAACATCTTGTGGCCAGCGCATGGGTACGTAGTGCTGACCGATGCATCGAGGCGGGCATACCCCACCATTCATCCCCTCCTGCCTCGATGATGGCGGGCCGCGGGACGGTCACCAGATCCCCATCCATACACTGGGCGTAGTCGATCGATAGGGGCCTATCCGTGAAGCCGTCAAAGCGCCGGACCGTATTGATGCTGGTCGCCCTGTTGGCGGCTTCCACTCTCGGATCGCTCCGACCTTCGTCCGCGGGGGCGACCACTTCGGCCCCGACGATCTCCGTGGGCACCGCCACCAACCTCAGTCAGGCATCCGGCAACCAGTTCGAGGGAGCGGTGGCCATCGACCCCTCCAACCCCAGCCACATGTTCGTCCTGGGTCGAGACGAGTCCGGAAACATGATCGGCGCGCGATCAAGTGATGGTGGCGCCACGTGGACCCACTCGCGTGTGGGGACAGGCATCGCATCGACCAGCAAGCTTCCGCCCGGCTGGGGGAACGCCTCGGTGGCCTTCGACCAGTACGGCAATCTCTTCGTCGTCTACCTCAGTACCGGCACCAGCACCTACACCGACTTCGCCCTCTCAGTTGATGGGGGCGCAACCTTCTCCCACCAGGTCGCCCTGGCCAGCCTCACCGACCAGCCCGTCGTCGCCGTCGGCGCAGGCAGCGTGTGGGTCACCTTCAACCATGGCGGGGTCAACTATGCCGTCGGCACCACGGTGACCGGCTTGGGCGCCATGGGCACCTTCGGTGTCGCCCAGGCCATCCCGGGAGCCAACGGAGGATCGTTCGGCGACCTGACCGTCGGACCCCAAGGCCAGGTCATGGCCGCCTTTGGACCGAACGGAGCGACCGGGGGCGTGGTCGTCAGCATCGATCCCGACGGTCTGGGCCCGCTCGGCTTCACGACCGCCGTCGAGGCCGCGCCCACCAACGTCCCAGGGTTCGACTACATCCCCGCCGCTCCCAACTGGGGCATCGACTCCGAGGCCCACCTGGCCTGGGATCTGAGCGGCGGCCCGCACAACGGTCGGGTCTATCTCTCCTACCTCGATGCGCCCTCTACTGATCTGTCCAACACCATGCTCTACGTCACCCACTCGGACGACGGAGGGACTACCTGGTCATCTCCGGTGCTGATCAACGACGACGGCACCAGCGCATCGCACTTCATGCCCGGCTTCGCCGTCGACCAGACCACCGGGACCGTAGGTGCCACCTGGTACGACACTCGTGGTGACACCACCCGGGTGAACGCCACCTACTACGGCTCGGTCAGTATCGACGGCGGCGACAGTTGGAGCACCAACTTCCCCATCGCCGCCGGCACTTCCAATGCCACCTACGCCCCTCCCCCGGGATCCATCCGCAATACCAACTGGGGTGACTACACCGGCCTGGCCTTCAATGCCGGCGTCATGGTTCCCGTTTGGGCCGACAACTCCAACTCCACCGGCAACAATCCGGCCGGAGCCAATGGGTCCTTCGATCTGTATGCCGCCTTGGTCACCGTGACCATCCCAGACAGTGCTCCGACCGTCGCCACCCAGCCCACCGCCACCTCGGTGGCTTCCGGATCCACCTACTCCTTCAGTGCGGCGGCCGCAGGTCGTCCGACCCCCACGGTGCAGTGGCAGCGCAGCAACGACGGTGGCACCACCTGGACATCCATCGGCGGGGCCACGGCCACCACGTATTCAGCCACCGCGGCAACCATCGACAACGGTGCGCAGTTCGAAGCGGTGTTCACCAACGGATATGGCTCCGCCACCACCAATGCGGCCACACTGAGCGTCACCGCCGTGCCAGTGATCACCACCCAGCCCACTGACAGCTCGGTGGCTTCCGGCTTCACCTTCTCGATGAGTGCTGCGGCTTCGGGCCTACCTGCACCCACGGTGCAGTGGCAGCGCAGCAACGACGGCGGCACCACCTGGACATCCATCGGCGGGGCCACGGCCACCACGTATTCGGCGTTGGCAGCGATTACTGATGCCGGCGCCCAGTTCCAGGCCGTCTTCACCAACGGATCTGGCTCGGCCACCACCAGTGCGGCCACACTGAGCGTCACCACGACCACGACGATCGTGCTGGCCACCAATCACACCTCCCTGAAGGCCGGAAAGAACGCCACCCTGACCGTCACACTGACGTCCCCGGTCACCGGAAAGAAGAAAATCACCACCGGTACTGTCACCATCTTCGATGGGACGACCGCGGTCACCACCATCTCTGTAGTGAAGGGGAAGACCAAGTTCATCACCAGCTTCGCCCCGGGCACCCACGTACTGCACGCCGTCTACAGCGGAGCCGGCTCAGTGCTGGCGGCCATCAGTACGACGATCACTATCTTGGCGGCCTAGCGACTCCCCCGGGGCGGCTGGTAGCCGGAGTACCCCGGCGCTACTCTGCACCAGAGCCCGAGCCACGTCTTGGCGACGAGCGACACCGTCCGGGGGAGGGCACGAGCACACCGTGGATAACTGCATCGG
>CAIVIS010000129.1 GCA_903906055.1 uncultured Acidimicrobiaceae bacterium | reverse complement strand
CCATGGTCAAGGCAGCAGCCGAGCGGGGCTGGATCGACGGCCCGGCGGTGGCCCTCGAGCAGATCACTGCCGTCAAGCGGGCTGGGGCCGACTTCGTCCTGACCTACTTCGCCGGCGAACTGGCCGAGGTGCTCGGTGCCTGATCAGACCCTGCCACCGCACGCCGTCTCCGAGTCCCTGTTCGCCCGGGCCGAGCGGGTCATCCCTGGGGGCGTGAACTCGCCGGTGCGTTCGTTCCGCTCGGTCGGCGGGCACCCGTACTTCGTGGCCCGCGGCGAAGGTGCCTATGTGTGGGATGCCGATGGGAACAAGCTGCTCGACTTCGTGCAGTCCTACGGTGCCTCGATCCTCGGACATGCCGACCCTGAGGTGGTAGCCGCCGTGCGCACGGCAGCTGGCAAGGGCACGACGTTCGGTGCGCCCACCGAAGGCGAGGTCTTGTTGGCCGAGGCCATCAGCGCCCGGGTCCCCGGTTGCGAGCAGGTCCGCCTGGTGTCGTCGGGCACCGAGGCCACCATGAGCGCCATCCGTGTCGCACGCGGGTTCACCGGCCGAGATCGCATCGTCAAGTTCGCCGGCTGCTACCACGGGCACTCCGACGGGCTGTTGGCCGGTGGGGGGAGCGGGGTGGCCACGTTGGGGCTGCCCGATTCGGCTGGTGTGCCGGCCGCCGCCGTGGCCGACACGGTGGTCGTCCCTTACAACGTGGTCCCCGAACTCGACGACCGGGTCGCCTGCGTCATCGTGGAGGCGGTGGCGGCCAACATGGGCCTGGTGCCGCCCGTGCCGGGATTCCTCGAGGGGCTGCGGACCGCCTGCGACAACGCGGGCGCGCTCCTCATCTTCGATGAGGTCATCACCGGGTTCCGGTTGGGTGAAGGCGGAGCGGCGGCCACCACTGGGGTCCAGCCTGACCTGTGGTGTTTCGGCAAAGTGATCGGCGGCGGCCTGCCGGTGGGCGCCTTCGGGGGACGGGCCGAGGTGCTCTCGGTATTGGCACCGCTGGGACCGGTCTACCAAGCGGGCACCCTGTCCGGAAACCCGCTGGCCACGGCGGCCGGGCTCACCGTGCTGCGGATGCTCTCGGCCGACTCGTATGCCGGGCTCACCGCTCGGGTGGCATCCTTCGCCGACTCCCTACAGCAGGTCCTCGCCGACGCCATGGCCGCGGTGGGTGTGTCAGGAGCGGACGGCCGGGCCCTGACGGCCAGGGTGCCGGTGGCTGGCCCGCTCGTGGGTCTGTTCTTCGTGCCTGAGGGAGCGCCCGACATCCGTGACTACGACGGTGCGGTCCAATCGGCCACGACCGGTATATACGCCAAGTTCTTCCGGGCCATGTTGGACCGAGGTGTAGCCCTGGCCCCTGGCCCTTACGAAGTGGCGTTCCCGTCGATGGCCCATGGGGCCACCGAGTTCGACCGTGTGCTGGAGAGCGCATCGGCGGCGATGACCGACGCACTGCGCTCGTGACCAAGGTGCGTCCAGGCTGATCGGTTGCGCTCCGGCGACTGACTTCCGGCTGACTTCCGCGCCACCTCGGTGGAGGCTGGGGTGGAATTGCCCCTGGATTCGCACGGGCCGATGAGGCACAATGGTCCCGTACGCGGCAGGCAGACGCGGCCCGAATCTGGACGCGAAGGAGCGACGCATGACTGTGGGTATCACCGAACTGCCACCTGAAGGCATGCAGTTGCCCGGAGTCGCCCTCGCCGGGGATGCCGAACGCGGCACGAAGACGACGGAGGGGATCAGCCTCCTGTTCACCACGGCAGGCATCACGGTCCAAGGTCCCCAGCCGCAGATCGAACGACTCCTGGTGTGGACGGCGCTGGACTCGGCGGCTTGCCGGGAGTCGGTGGATCTTCCCGACGGACGTGCGGCAGTCATCATGGAACTGACCTCGGGTGGACAGGCCATCCGGTTCCTCCTCCCGAGCGATGCCGTGTCACCCGGTCAGGCCGCCTACCTCGACCAGGCCCTGCCGACGTGGCTGGCCCGTTACAAGGGTGCCGCCACACCAGGGGTAGTCACCCCCCTCGCTGCACCTGCACCTGCTGCTGCTGCCGCCCCAGCCATGGCGCCGGCTGCTGCTGCCACGGAGGGTGAGCGCACCCTCAGCCCCGATCACCGAGTCACTCTGCCCGCCCCTCGGCCTACCGCACCCTCAGCCCCGGCCTTTGCCGGAGCCGCCGCCGGAGCCACCGCCACCGGAGCCGCCGCCGGAGCCGCCGCCGGAGGCATCATGGACCGGCCCGCGCCAGGCGCTGGTGGGAGCGCCAACGGGAGTGCCAGCGGCCTCATCGAATCGCCCTTCGTACCGCCGACAACAGTCGCACCACCTGCCGCACCGGCCGCACCGGCCGCACCGGCAGCAACGGTTGCCGCACCGGCCACAACCGGACCGGCCGTAGGGCCGACCCCGCCGGCCACGGCATGGGACGACCCACCGCTGGGCCAGCCCGCCGTCGGGGCCGAAGAGGAGACCAAGACGTCACGGTTCTCGCTCGCCCGCCGCAAGCCGAAGGTCGTAGCCACGGCCACCGGTGTGGCGATGGCTCCGCCCGTGGCTCCCTTTCCGGAACCGGCGCCACCTGCAGTGCAGTCGCCTGCTCCGTTCGGGGTGAAGCCCGTCACGGCAGCCGCAGCGGCTGCCGCTGCCGCAGCTGTTGCTACCGCCGCTGCCGCAAGCCCAGCCCCGCCGCTTCTGGCACCCACACCTGCGCCGTCCATGCAGTCGCCACCGCCGCCACCGGCACCACCGGCGCCCGTGCAGGCAGCGCCGGTGACACCGGACGCTTACTCGAGCACTTCGGGACCCATCCCTCCTGGAGCGACGACGGCAGTCGGTGAAGTCCAGCCCGACGGGTCTTCGGATAACGGCCTGCCACCCCAGGTCGTGCTGGCCGACAAGTCCAAGCGATCCAAGCACAATGCCCAGGTGGTCCTCGTGGTGGCGCTCATCCTGGTGATGCTGGCCGGTGCCGGCTTCCTGGTGGCCAAGGGCCGCAGCACGACGACCTCCTCGTCTTCGTCCACCCCGGACACCTCCAAAGCGGCAGATTCATTCTTGGCTGGTTCGATCAACCTGGGACTGGCCGATCTTCCGACCGGTTGGAGCCAGCCCTCGCCAGCGCAGGCCGTGGTCAGGCCGCTGGTGGCACCTGCCGTGGCTCACGCCGACGCCACGAATGCCATGGCCGCGTGCATGGGCACCGACTACGCCGTCATCTCCGGACTCTTCGATTCGGGTTCGCTGCCGGGTCAGACGAGCCTGGTCCAGTCGCCCGTGTTCCAGAGTGCCGCCGGTTCGTCGTTCGAGATGGCCTCGAGGACGGCGATTCTGGCCTCACCTGGTCAGGTCGAGGCCTTCAATGCTCTCTTCACGAGCCCCAAGTTTGTCCCCTGCCTCCAGCAGTTCCAGACGACGTTGGCCGCAGCAGCCGTGGCCGGATCGAGCGCCCAGGTTCAGCCGGTCACGTTGACCGGCCCCGCCGGCGTGCAGTCCTATGGCGTGGTCACCACCTACACCATTCCCGGGGCAGGCACCATGGTGGTGGGCAGCGCCTTTCTGCTCGATGGGCGAGTGGTCACCGTCATCAACCCATCCACCAGCGGTGCGCCCATCGACTCCGCCGTATTCACGGCCGCCTTCAACTCGGTGGCCGGCCGGGTGGCTGCGGCCTCGTCGAAGTAGGAAGCAGTCGGACCCAGACCAGATTGGTCACAGGATCGTGTGGGCCGCGTAGCGGTTCGCCCCGTGGCCGGTCCGGGTGTCGGATCCTGGGCTCAGGCGGGTTCGGGAACGAGACGAGCGATGGCGGCCAGGGCTCGGTAGGCGGCCTCGGCTGGTCCGATCTCGTCGGGTCGGATCGTGTTGGACATGATCCGCAGCACCCAGACCATGAGGGTCTCGGAGTACATGCCGGTCCCCACGCACAGCTTCATGAGTTCGGGACGGCTGATGACCCGGATGAAGGCCCGAGCCACCTTGTAGTACAGGCCATACGCGTCATCGAGCCGGGCTTCGTAGCGCACGATGGCATCGAAGCCGTCGCCCGAGAGCGCCTCGCCCAGTGAGGCGGCGGCCAGTCGGCCTGTCTCGTAGCCGTAGGCGATCCCCTCGCCGTTGAAGGGGTTGATGGTGCCGGCGGCATCGCCCACCACCAAGGTGGTGGCACCGATCCGAGGCCCGACAGTCAGGCCCATGGGCAGCTTCCCTCCGGTGGCCGGCCCGAGGGCGGTCAGGGGCGAGAGCTCCCACTCCTTCGGGGCCCAGGCCACGAAGTGCTCCATCAGGGTCCCGGTGTTCACGCCCTTCCATCGCCGGTCGGTCGAGAGCAGCCCGACGCCGACGTTCACCCGGCCGTCGCCGAGGGGGAAGATCCAGCCGTAGCCGGGCACCACGTTGCCGTCACCATCGCGGATGTCGAGGTGGGACTCGATGAACGGCTGATCGTGCCCGGGGGACGAGTAGTACCCGCGCAGCGCCATCCCCATTGGCTGGGACCGGTCGCGGCTGGTGCCGAGCGCCCGGCCGAAGCGCGAGTTGGCTCCATCGGCCACCACCACGTAGCGAGCCCGGACCTCGCGGACCTGGCCGGTGGACTTGTCCTTGACCACGGCACCGACGCAGGACGGCAGCCCAGCACCGTCGGGGGTCGGCACTGTCGCGTCCAGGATCGGCTCGAGGGCCTCGGTCCCCTGCCAAACAGTGGCCCCTGCCTTGGCGGCACGCTCATTGACCACGGCGTCGAGGTCGTGGCGGGTGACGACATACCCGTACGACGGAAAAGAAGGGTGCTCGGGCCACGGGAGATCGAGCACCTTGCCGAAGGCGTGGGCTCGCAGTCCCGAGTAGCGGTGCGCGCCGACCAGGGAGCCCTCCATGCCCATGTCGGCGATCTGGCGCACCGAGCGGGGGGTCAGCCCGTCCCCACACGTCTTGGCCCGGGGGAACTCCTTCTTCTCCACCAGGGCGACGTCCCAGCCCGCTTCGGCCAGCCAGTAGGCACACGACGAGCCGGACGGCCCGCCGCCGACGATCAGGACGTCGTGGACGTGGCCTTCGTCGCCAGGGGTGCTTCCTGGGTCGATCCGGGCACTGGCGTCGGGGTCGGCACTGGCTGATTTCGATCGGGCTGCTGCGCTCACGACGCAATGCTAGGTGTCCGAGAACCGAGTCGGCACACTGGGCATCCGGTCCGGCAGAACCGCACGGCAAGACCGCCAGTCGGCCGGATGTGCTCAGGCACGGGGGAGCGTGATAAAAATCACTTGCCGTGGCCGACTACCTGCCGATCCTGATCCTCATCATCTTGGCGTTCCTGTTCGCGTCCCTCTCCTTCGTGGCGTCTGCTCTCATGGCTCCCAAGAAGCGGCCGACGGCGGCCAAGATCGCGCCCTATGAGTGCGGCATCGTCCCCGGCATCGATCCGCCCACCCGGTTCCCGGTGCGGTTCTACCTGGTGGCCATGATCTTCATCATCTTCGACATCGAAGTGGTGTTCCTCTACCCCTGGGCCGTGATCTTCCGCCAACTCCAGGCCTTCGGACTGATCGAAGTACTGGTGTTCGCCGTGGTCGTCTTCATCGCCTTCTTGTTCCTGGTCGGCAACGGCGCCCTCAGTTGGGGACCGTCCAAGCGCCTGACCGGGGCCATGCCTGCGCGCACCTCGACCTCCACCATCGCCCGCATCAGCGGCATGCCAGCAACGACCACCTCCGAACCGGTAGCCCCGGCCACTGCCCCGGCCGGCCCCGGCCGCGCCGCCTGAGCGCCGGAAAGCACAGACCATGGGACTAGAAGACCTCCAGCACAATTTCCTCACCGGCCGGCTCGAAGACCTGGTCAAGTGGGCTCGCACCTACTCGATGTGGCCCGCCACCTTCGGTCTGGCCTGCTGTGCCATCGAGATGATGTCGGTGGGCGCCGCCGACTTCGACCTGGCCCGGTTCGGCATGGAGGTCTTCCGTGCCTCTCCCCGCCAGGCTGACCTGATGATCGTGGCCGGACGGGTCTCCCAGAAGATGGCACCGGTGCTCCGCCAGGTCTACGACCAGATGATGGAGCCCAAGTGGGTCCTGTCGATGGGCGTGTGCGCCAGCACGGGGGGCATGTTCAACAACTACGCCATCGTCCAAGGAGTGGACCAGATCGTCCCCGTCGATGTCTACGCCCCGGGGTGCCCGCCCACCCCCGAGACGCTGATGCACGCCATCTTGACCCTCCACGAGAAGGTCCGGTCCGACGACATCACCAAGCGCCGCGAACTCATCTTGCCTGCCGGTGTCGCAGGTCTCTCGTCCGATGAGGGCGGGGATACCGATGATGGGCGTGCCCCTGGTGACGACGGCACCACCGGGTGGAACCCGAACCGGCCCGACGCCGTGCACCTCGGGACCCCCAAGCGGAATCCGATCATCGCCCGCAGCGTGGGTGAGCCCCTGTGACCACGACTGTCGAAGGGGAACCCAACTCCGACGCGCCCGCACCCGGTGCGGCCGGAGGTTCGTCGGCCCGACGCCGGCTTGGTGTCGCACCTGAGGTCCTCTTCGTGACTCGCGAGCAGTACGTCTCGGTCATAGGCGGCCTGCGTGACGACGGGTTCGAAATGTGCGCCGACCTGTGCGGCGTCGACTATCTGACCCACCCGGGACGGACCCTGCCTGACGGTGTGGCCCCGGAGCGGTTCGAAGTGGTGGTCAACCTGTTGTCACTCAGCCAGTCCCGACGGGTCCGGATCCGGGTGCAGATCCCGGCCGAGGATGCCGTGCTCGACACCCTGTTTGCTCTCTACCCGGGGACCGAGGCCATGGAGCGCGAGGTCTACGACCTGTTCGGCGTGGTCTTCACCGGACACCCGGACATGACCCGCATCCTCCTGCCCGAGGAGTGGGAGGGACACCCCCTCCGCAAGGACTACGGGATCGGACGGGTGCCGGTGCAGTTCAAGGGCGCCCCGGGGCCACGATGACCGACAACGAACGCGAACCAGAGGCCGACGAGACGGCTCCCCACGTCGACACCGTGCTGGCGACACCGGTATCGGGTGCGGAGTACGACGAGCCCTCTCCCGTCGGCACCGAGCGGGGCCTGATCATCGAGACTTCCGAGGGAGCCCAAGAGCTCTTCCCTCGCAAGGACACCGGCTCCGAAGAGATCCTGCGCGAGGCCGGTGCTGTGCTGCGGCTTCCCGAGGGCGTCATCCTCAACGGCGACGACATCGACATCGAGCAGACCGACGACGAGACCATGATCATCAACATGGGCCCGCAGCACCCGTCCACCCACGGGGTGCTCCGGCTCATGATCGAACTCGACGGTGAGACGGTCCTGCGCACCAAGCCGATCATCGGCTACCTCCACACGGGCATGGAGAAGACGGCCGAGGAGCTCACCTACGTCCAAGGCTCCACCAACGTCACCCGGATGGACTACCTGTCGCCGCTGCACAACGAGCTGGTTCTCTCCCTGGCCGTCGAAGCGCTGCTCGGCATCGAGATGCCAGCCCGCTCCGACTGGATCCGGATGCTCATGGTCGAGTTGAACCGGATGTCGTCCCATCTGATGTGGATGGCCACCAACGGCATGGACCATGCATCGACGTCGATGATGATCTACGGCTTCCGTGAGCGCGAAATGATCCTCGCATTCTTCGAAAAGACCACCGGACTGCGGATGAACCACAACTTCATCCGGCCCGGCGGCACCGCCGCCGACCTGCCCGACGGTTGGGAGGACGACGTCACCATCATCTGTGACACCGTGCTGCCCCGCCTCGACGAGTACGACGAGCTGCTGACCGGCCAGCCCTTGTTCCGCCAGCGTTCCGAGGGCATCGGCAACCTGTCGGCCGAGGAGGCATTGGCCCTGGCGCTGACTGGGCCGCTGCTGCGCTCCACCGGCGTGCCGTGGGACCTGCGCCGGGCCATGCCCTACCTGCGCTACGACGAGGTCGAGTTCGATGTCATCGTCGGCACCTTCGGCGACAACTTCGACCGCTACTCCATCCGGCTCAACGAAATCCGCGAGTCGATCCGGATCGTCCGCCAGATCGTGGAGAAGATGCCGGCCGGCGACTACCGGGTCCAGGACAAAAAGGTCACTCCGCCACCTCGCGGCCGCATCGACGAGTCGATGGAGGCCCTGATCCACCACTTCAAGGTCTTCACCGAAGGGTTCCGGGTGCCCGAGGGCGAGGTCTACGTGGCCATCGAGTCCCCACGGGGCGAGCTGGGCTGCTACCTGGTGTCCGATGGTTCACCCAAGCCGTACCGGATGCATATCCGCGGCCCCAGCTTCGTCAACCTGCAGGCGCTGCCCCTCATGATGCGCGGTGGCCTGCTGGCCGATGCCGTAGTGGCCTGCTCCTCGGTCGACCCCGTCATGGGGGAGGTGGACCGGTGACTGACTCCGCACCCGGCACCCCGGTCGCCCCGCCCCGGCGCGCGGCACTGGCCCCTGCTGCACCTACTCACCTGTCGTCGGACATGGTGGCCCGAGCCCGCAAGGTGATCGCCCTCTACCCCGAGCCTCGTTCCGCCCTGATCCCCCTGTGCCACCTGGCCCAGGAACAAGACGGCTGGCTCACCCCCGAGGCCATGGTCGACATCGCTGCCCTGGTCGGGGTCACCCCGGGCGAGGTGCTCGGCACCGCATCGTTCTACGACATGCTCCACACCGAGCCGGTCGGCCGTTACGTGGTGGCCGTGTGCACCAACATCGCCTGCCTGCTCAACGGGGCATCTGAGTTGCTCGAGCACGCCGAGGGGTCGCTGGGTATCGGCAGCGGAGGAACCACGGCAGACGGTGTCATCACCTTGGAAGAGGCCGAGTGT
>CAIVIS010000128.1 GCA_903906055.1 uncultured Acidimicrobiaceae bacterium | reverse complement strand
CATGCCCTCGCCGCCATCGGACATCGGCAGAATGGTGGCATCCCATCCAAGCGAGGCAGCAGCCCGGCCCATGGCGGCTGCCACTGCGCCAGCATCGGCAGTTCCCCGGAACTTGTCCGACGCGATCACGACCCGAGGCATGCTCCGACCCTACCGATACCAACAGGTCGGGGTAGGGGAACATCTGCCGGCCGCGGCTGCGAACCACCACCACGTAGGCGAATGGGCCTCGGACCCGCACCGACCTTGTAGGGTCACGGCGATGGCTTCGACTCCCCCTAGCCCCGAGATGCTCCAAGCGTTGACTGGGGACCCGCTCCTTCCCGAGAACATGCGCCAAGCCCTGCGGGCCGAGGCCGCTCGGGTCTTCCACCTGCCCTTCGACACACTTGTCACCGTGGCCCTCAATGCGGCCATCATGAGCTCGGCGTGGTTCTTCCTCCCCACCACCGTGGTCAACGAACTGTTTTCGCTCCACGGGAGCCTGGCCTTCGCATTCGTGCTCTCGAGTTGGATGTACTCCGATGTCCCAGCCACGAATATCTTGGGACCAGACGCCATACGGGTACTGGCCGCCATCGACCAGCCGGTGGTACTTCGTCGGATGATCATGGCCAAGAGCACCATCTTGTGGTGCATCGTGGCCCCGTTCTGTCTGGTCATCGCCTTCATCAGCGGAATGCGGGCTCACGATCCGCTGGTCGAGGTCTACTCGGCAGTCGGCATCGGCGTCATTCCTTTCGGCGTGCTGTCGATCTCGGCCTGGTTTGGCATCCTCTACCCGTATCATCCGGTTCCGATCCGCTACCGGTGGAGCAAGCGCCGCGATTGGAAGCCGATGCTGCTGCGATGGAGCATCTTGGTGCTGATGCCCTACGGACTGGTTCCGCTCCTGACCGGACTGTTCCTAGTCCCGACACTCCTGGTGTGGGGGCTCACGTCGATGTCCGGACTATCGACGCAGCTGCCCGACAACGACCTGGGCAGGGGCATCGCCCTAGCCTGCGCTGTCTCCATCGGAGCCCTCGTCATTGGGCATCGATACTCCCTCCGTCTGATCGCACGCCGTCGGGACAAGCTGGTCGCCTACCTGTCCGACCCGCTCCTCGGTTGAGCATCCACTACCTCACGACAGTGGACCTGCGACCCTAGGGTCGGGTGCGTGACTTCGTCGTGATGGACGAGGGGTCCGTCACTCGGCCGTCTCAGCCTGGCAGTCTGAGTCCATGGCCACCTCCACCATCGCCGGCATCGGCGAGGTCGAACGACGCACACTGATCGGCAACGGGGTCCGGGCCGCCTTCAGCACCGGGGTGCTGATCCTGGCCTACTACCTCGTCCCGGTGAGCGTCCGCCACCCCGGTAGTCACGGGATCCTCTACGACATCGGAGCCATGCTCCGGTTGGGTGTGGCCTTCGCCGTCTTCCTCGTCGTGCTGACCCTCGAGATCCGGGCCATCACCAGATCCAAGCACCCCATGCTGCGGGCCGGGGTGGCCATGGCTGTGGTCATCCCCCTCTTCCTGCTCTTCTTCGCCTGGACCTACCTGACGATGTCGGCCTCGAACCCGGCCACGTTCGGGCGCACCCTGGACCGGACCACCGCGCTCTACTTCACCGTCACCGTGTTCTCGACGGTCGGCTTCGGGGACATCACGGCGCGCACGGACCTGGCCCGGATCCTCGTCGTGTTCCAGATGCTGGCCGACCTGGCCGTCATCGCTGTCGTCGTCCGTCTCATCCTCGGCGCAGCCACGCGGAGCAGAGACAATGCAGTGACAGCGCAGCCCTCAGGCCAGACCGTCGACACTTCGACCAGCGACACCAGCGACGACGAGTGACTGGGCGGGGCCGATCACCCCGGATGCATACGTCTGGGTGCCCTTGACCCAGTCATGCCAAGATTCTCCGATGCTTACCAACCGCGTCACCGAACTCCTCGGCGTCGAGATCCCCATCGTGCAGGCCCCCATGGGCTGGATCGCACGGTCGGCACTGGCCTCGGCTGTTTCCAACGCCGGTGCCATGGGCATCATCGAGACCTCATCGGGCGAGCTCGACAACGTGCGCGATGAGATCGCCAAGATGAAGGACCTGACCGACAAGCCCTTCGGAGTCAACATCGCTCAGGCCTTTGTGGCCGATCCGACGGTGATCATCGATTTCGTCATCGCCCAAGGCGTCAACTTCGTGTCCACTTCGGCCGGCAGTCCGGTCAAGTACACCGCACGCCTGAAGGACGCCGGACTCACCGTCTTCCATGTGGTGCCGACGCTGAAGGCAGCGGCCAAGGCAGTCGAGGCCGGGGTGGATGGGTTGATCGTCGAAGGAGGCGAAGGCGGTGGGTTCAAGAACCCGCGGCCGGTGTCCTCCATGGTGCTGCTCCCCCTGGTGACTCAGGAGTTCGACCTGCCGGTCATTGCCGCTGGCGGCTTCCTCGACGGACCCACCATGGCTGCAGCCCTGGCCCTAGGAGCCGAGGGCGTACAGCTCGGCACTGCCATGGTCGCCTCTGCCGAATCGCCGGTGCATGACAATTGGAAGCAGGCGATTTACGACGCGGCCGAGACAGACACCGTGTTCCTCAACGGCCACACGTCACCAGGGCTGCGGGCCTTGCGCACCGAACGGACGACTTCACTGCAGTTCGACTCTGAGCGCAATGCCATGGCCGCCTTCGGAAATGTCCAGGACCTCTACTTCGGCGGCGACCTCGAATCCGGGATCGCTCTGTCTGGGCAGGTGGCTGGACGGATCCAGGAGAGGCGGCCGGTGGCCGACATCATCCGCGACTGCGCCGAAGGCTGTGAGGCGACACTGGCCGCTCTCAGTGCCCGCTACGTGACCGCTTGATCGGCTCCAACCTCTCCCCCGCTTAGCGCTGTCCGTGACAGGCCTTGGCCTTTCTGCCGCTCCCGCACGGACACGGTTCGTTGCGCCCCGCGGCAGCAAATACGCCACGAATCTCGTCTGCATACCGCCCATCCCTCAGCAGGCCGGCCATGAGCTTCATCGGTCCATCTATATGGGTGAAGAACGACAGGTAGCCAGCGCACAGATAGTTGAGACCGGACTCGCCATCGGGCGTCAACGTGAACCGGTTACGAGGGCACTCGCCGTTGCAGGCGAACCGGACGTCGCACGTTCGGCACATGGCCGGCAGTGTGTCCGCTTTGGCCTGTCCGAACGCCTTCTGCTTCGGTGAGGCCACTAGCTCGACCATGGTCGTAGTGGTGATGTTCCCGAGCAGGTGGTCGGGCTCGACGAAGTGGTCGCACGAGTAGAGGTCGCCGTTGTGCTCGAGGGCGAGCGCATCGCCGCACGTCTCGCGGAAGATGCACATCGACGACGGAAGGTCGCACCACGAGGCGAGGGCGCCATCGAACATCTGCACGAACACGGTGCCGACGTCGCGGACCACCCACTCGTCGAACACGGCCTCGAGGAAGGTTCCCCACGCCACCGGGTCGACCGAACGGTCGGTGACAGTGTCTCCCTCTTGAAACCCAGTTTCGTTCTCGCGCTCCACGATCGGGATGAACTGGATGAACGTGATCCCGAGCTCGTCGCGGAAGTAGCGGTAGACATCGAGCGGTCGGTTCTGGTTGGCGGCGTGCACCGTGCACAGCACGTTGACGTCCACCCCGTGAGCCTGCAGCAACCGCAGTCCCCGCAGCACCTTGTCCGACGTGGGGCCACCCCGTTTGTCCACTCGATAGCGGTCGTGGAGTTCGGGAGGGCCATCGATGCTGATGCCCACCAGGAACCGGTGACGGGCCAGCAACTCGCACCACTCATCGGTCAACAAGGTTCCGTTGGTCTGGATGGTGTGCTGCAGTCGCTGACCCGGTCGGCGGATGCCTTCGGCCATCTCGACGGCCCGACGGAAGAAATCGACCCCCATCAGCGTGGGCTCGCCGCCCTGCCAGGCCACGGTGACCTCGCCGTCGGGCTGGGACCCGATGAACTGACGCAGATACTCCTCGAGGAGGTCGTCAGCCATGCGGAACCGGTCACCGGGGTAGAGCGACTCCTTGGACAAGAAGAAGCAGTACTCACAGTCGAGGTTACAGATGGGTCCAGTCGGCTTGGCCAAGACGTGGAACGGAACCCGCATCGTGCTGGGCGGGCCCTGGGGTGCCGACGACCCCGGTACCGGCCGCCGGGGGGTCAACTGAATCGGCGTGCTCATGAGATCTGTTCCATCTGCTCCACGCAGGCACGCTACTGCCACCTCGGGACACGCAGGCAGGGAAGGGCTCGTCGCACCCCGTCGGCCCCATGGGCCAAACTGTCGACCAGCGCTCGCCGTGCGGCGAGCGCCCTTCCCCTTCGACCCGACGACCGGGCGACCCCGAGAGGACCACCATGCACGACCAGGATCTCCCCGACATCACCTATGGGACCATCGACCAGGAGTACGCCGCCCACCTCGGCTCCTTCGCCCCCGAGGAGGACCAGCCCTTCTGGATGGTCAACCTCATGCGCTACCGGGACAAGGCGGTCTACGTCGACGGCCGAGAGAGCGATCTCACCGGACGCCAGGCCGACGACGCCTACTCGCCGTTCCGTCAATTCCGCACCGTCGGGGCCGAGCTGGTCTTCCTGGCCGACGTCGAGGAGCAGCTGGCCGGTGACGACCAGGTGTGGGAGCGGATCGCCGTGGTGCGCTACCCGACCCGCCAGTCCTTCCTCGACATGCAGAACCTGCCGGACTACGTGGAACTCCACGCCCACAAGGACGCCGGCATGGCCTCCACCTTCGTGATCGGCTGTCAGCCCATGACGTGGCCCGAGTTGCCGGCGGACGCACCATCGCTCGACTCGGTCCCCCACCCCTCCACTCCCGATGACGGCCCGGTGGTCATCATGCACGTGCTCAAGTTCAACGAGGGCGGGGGCAGCGAGGACATGGACATCTACCAGGACGCCGCCGGACGGATCGCCTTGCCGCACGGGGTGCGCATCGATGCGTGGCTCGAGGTCGAGGGCACTATCGTCGGCGACGGTCGAAGCTGGGACCAGATCCGCTTCAACGTGTTTCCCTCGCAGGCGGCCTTCATGGCCGTAGCCATGGACCCCGATCGACTGGCCGCCCAGGCCGACAACCGCGAGCCGGCCATCGCCGACACCTACACGGTGATGATGCGGCCCCTGATCAACCGGCTGGGTGCGTCGATCAACGACTGACCGACCAGCGCACCCTGCAGAACCCACAGAACCCGATACCCACAAGGAGACCCATGCAGCCATCCCCTGCCATCCGATTCTTCCTGCAGATGCAGGTCCACGACATCCCCGGATTCAAGAATGCCGTAGCCAAGGCCGTGGCCATCAGCCGTGACGAGCCGGGAACCATCCACTACGACTGGTTCCTGAACGAAGAGACCGGCGATGCCCGGTTGGTGGAGGCCTACGACTCGGTCTCGGCCGTAATCGCCCACTCCCAAGGAGCCGTCTTCACCGAGGTCGGCCCCGAGATGATGGCGACGTGCACGTTCCTATCCATGGACGCCTTCGGCGACACTGGCCGGCTGGGCGAGGCCGCCCAGTTCTGGCCTTCCACCTACTGGGGACCGGCGTTCGCCGCACTCACTGACTGAGTCGCCCCGCATGGGCCCACGACTGCCCCGAAGGGCAGACGTGGGCCGTGGACGGACCGCGTCAGGATGCGTACTTGCCGAGCTCGGCCCGGGCCAGCTGGCGACGATGGACCTCGTCGGGGCCATCGGCGAACCGCAGGGTGCGCAGACCGGCATACATGCGGGCCAACGGGAAGTCATCCGACACCCCGGCACCGCCGTGGGCCTGGATGGCCCGGTCTACGACGCGCAATGCCATGTTGGGCGCCACCACCTTGATGGCCGAGATCTCGGTGGCCGCTCCTTTGTGTCCCACGGTGTCCATCAGGTAGGCAGCCTTGAGCGTGAGGAGGCGGGCCTGCTCGATCTCGATCCGGGAGTCGGCGATCCACTCACGGATCACTCCCTGGTCGGCTAGGCGCTTCCCAAACGCCTCGCGGCCGAGGACCCGACGGCACATCAGTTCCAGGGCACGCTCGGCGTTTCCGATGCAGCGCATGCAGTGGTGGATGCGCCCAGGGCCGAGGCGGGCCTGAGCGATAGCGAAGCCCATGCCCTCTTCACCGACGAGGTTGGAGACCGGCACCCGGACATCCTCGAACTTGACCTCGCAGTGGCCTTCCCGGTCGGTGTAGCCGAACACCGGCAGGTTCCGGACGATCGTGACTCCCGGGGTCCCACGGGGCACAAGGATCATCGACTGTTGCTGGTGACGGGCGGCCTCGGGGTCGGTCTTGCCCATCACGATGAAGATCTTGCAGCGCTCGGATGCCGCTCCGGAGGTCCACCACTTGCGTCCGTTGAGGACGTACTCGTCCCCGTCTCGGCGGATCGACAGCTGGATGTTGGTGGCATCGGACGAAGCGACATCGGGCTCGGTCATGGCGAAGGCCGATCGGATCTGGCCGTCGAGGAGCGGGATCAGCCACTCCTCCTTCTGGCGGTCGGTGCCGAAAAGGGCCAGGACCTCCATGTTGCCGGTGTCGGGTGCCGAGCAGTTCATGGCCTCCGAGGCCAGGTGGCTGCGCCCCGCCAACTCGGCCAGGTAGGCGTAGTCCAGGTTGGAGACCGGATCGGGTGTCCACGGAGTGGCGTGGGGCATGAACAGGTTCCACAGCCCGCGCTCCTTTGCCTTGGCCTTGAGGTCTTCGATGATCTGGGGATGGAAGTGGGGATCGGCCGAAGCCTGCATCTGGGACTCATAGACCTCTTCGGCCGGGATCACCTCGGTGTCCAAAAACTCGGTCACCCGTTGACGTAGGTCGACACCGCGGGGGCTCTGCTCGAAACTCATCGGTCACTCCTCATGTAGGACGGTCACTGTCGGATGGTCGGGGCGGCGAAACGACGACTACCACTCGCGCTTGTCGTCTGTTTCGGAATCCCGCTCCCATCGAGGGTAGCCAACCTGGACCCCGGTGTGGTGCGGACGACTCGACATGCCCCGCGCTGGGGCGGAACAACTCGGATCGCCGTCTCGAAGAACCCCACGCACCGTGGCCGAATCGACCGGAGATTCGCGCGCTCGGTGCGATCTTTCCCCGATCTTCAGATCCTTAGGTCCCAACTCGCCGCGGGCCTATCAAGGTGCCGCCAAGGACATCCGAATGAACTGTCCTTGAAGCAGTACCACCGAAATAGGCAGCACAACCAACCAGCAAACCAACCAGCAAACCAACCAGCACAACCAAGCAACAAACCAACCAACCACAGACAGGGGAATCACATGAAGCGCTACATCAACAAGAAGATCATCGCCGTGGCACTGACCACCGGCCTCGTGCTCAGCGGAGGGGGCGTCGCCTTTGCCTACTTCACCGCAGACGGCTCGGGGACGGGTTCGGGAACCGTCGGGAGTTCGACGGCGTTCACCATCTCCGGCGACACACCATCGGGTTCGGTGACTCCGGGGGGATCGACCGAGACCCTCGCCTTCACCGTGACTAATCCGGGCTCAGGACAACAGTACGTGGGCAACGTCTACGCCTCTGTCGCCACCGACTCCAACAACGGCTACGTCGAGTCAATCCCGGGTGACACCGAGAGTGACGTCAGTGGATGCTCGGCCTCGTGGTTCTCTATCGACGGTACGGCCACCGGCAATGGAACCGTCCACGTGAACCAAGACATCGCCCCGTCGGGTCACTACGACGAGACGTCTGGACTCACGCTGGTCTTGAGCGACTCGAGTGGCAACCAGGACCTCTGTCAGGGCGCAACCGTGGGCATCGACTACTCCACCACGACTCCCAACTGAACCGCACCTGAGCGGTGAGCCCCGCCCGGTCGTCCCCCGACGATCGGGCGGGGCCTCCACTCCATCTTCCCCACGCTCCCCATGCTCCCCATGCCACCGACGCACCGAAGGGATCAGAGATGACCATCACGCCACGTTCGATCTCCCATTCGACTCCCGCCGATCCATCTCGGCGTATGTCCTTCCCCCTCGCCCTCGCCATGGCCCTCGCCCTCGCCATCGCCATCGCTCTCACCGCCGTGGCCGCCACAGCCGGCATGCCCGTAACGGCCGCCCACGGGCCCGGCTCCCCCGCTACCTTGATCGGGATGTCGGCCCGATCGGCCAATCTGCCGAGCGTCGACGGCTACTGGCAGGTCGGTTCCGACGGCGGCATCTTCGCCTTCGGCGGCGCGCAGTTCTACGGATCGACCGGTGCGCTCGTGCTCAACCAGCCCGTGGTCGGCATGGCCTCGACTCCGGATGGTCTCGGCTACTGGATGGTGGCCGCCGACGGCGGAGTCTTCAGCTACGGCGACGCCCACTTCTACGGGTCTACCGGTGCCATCCACCTCAATCGACCGGTCGTTGCCATGGCTTCAACCCCGGACGGCAAGGGGTACTGGATGGTGGCATCCGACGGTGGGATCTTCGCCTTCGGCGACGCCACGTTCTACGGATCGGCCGGGGCCGCCAAACCGTCCGAGCCAGTGCAGGACATGACGGCCACACCAGACGGCAAGGGGTACTGGATGGTGGCCTCCGACGGCGGGGTGTTCAGTTACGGCGACGCCTCGTTCTACGGATCGGCCGCGGGGATGCCCCGCAACAGTGCCGTGACCACCATCACCTCCAGCCCCGATGGCGGCGGGTACAGGATGGCGGCAGGTGACGGCGGCGTCTACTGCTTCGGCAATGCCCCGTTCTACGGATCGGCCGCTGCGCCGGGAGCAACCCCCCTGACGGTCGACATGGCAGCGGTGCCCCAGGGGGGCGGGTACTGGCTCACCACTGCCACCGGGGCAATCACCACATTCGGCAGTGCGCCGTGGTTCGGCTCTACTGCCAGTCTGAACCTCAAGGGACCCATCGTCGGTATGGCCGTGGCGCAGACCCCGACACCGGACACCGTGCAGTCCTTCACTATCGCTGGCGCCCTCGAGGGTCCGCTGCTCCCCGGTCGGAGCCAGCGGATCAACGTCCAGATCACCAACCCCACGTCCAGCCCCATCACCATCACCAGCGTGACCACGACACTCGGCACGTCGAGCCGGGGCTGTGACCCCTCCAACTTCACCGTGGCTCAAGGGTTCACCCGACCAGTGACGGTGGGAGACGACACCACGAGCACGCTGTCGTCCCTCGGGGTCGACCGCAGCAACTGGCCAGACGTGACCATGCGCGACACCGCCACCAACCAAGACGGCTGCAAACAGGTCGTACTGGAGTTCGACTACCAAGGAGTAGCAGCCCGATGAAGCAACGATCCTTGCTCATGTCCGGCATGGTCACCATCGCCCTGGTCATCACATCGACTGTGGCGTGGGCATACCTGACCGCCCCTGCCTCCGGTCACGGATCGGGCACTGTCGCTAGGTTGGCCTCCCCCTCGGGCGTGGCCGCAAACGCCAACGGCCACGCCGTTGCCGTCACCTGGACCGGCGTCGATGCGCCCACCCTCGGGTCGCTCGGCTACTTCGTCACACGGACCCAAACTCCTTCTGGCACCCCCAGCGCGGCATGCGAGAGCTCGCCCACCTCGCTTTTGTCTGCCATGCCGCTCTCCTGCACCGACGATGTCGGCTCGGCTGGTACCTACACCTACACAGTGGTGGCGTCCTATGCGACGTGGACGGCCACCAGTAGCCCCAGCGCTCCCGTGATCGTCGGCCAAGCGGAAACGACGACCAGTCTGTCGCTGTCTACTGCCTCGGTCGCCTACGGCAATGAGGATGCCGTGACCGTCACCTCGTCGGTCCTCCCGCAGTTCACCGGGACCCCCACGGGCACCGTCGCCGTCACCACCGGCCCCACGCCCGTGTGCACCATCACCCTGCCCGCCACCACCTGCACCACGTCGGCCGTATTGCTGGCCGCTTCGGCATCGAGCTATCCGGTCCTTGCCACTTACTCCGGAGACGCCAACTTCCTCGGATCGACATCGACCTCGAGCAGCCTGACGGTGACCACCGACCCGACCACGGCTGTCGCAAGTGTGGCACCGAGCATGGTCACCTACGGCTACGAGCACGCCGTCACCGTGTCGGTCACCGTGACCACCAGCCATCACGAGATCATTCCGGTGGCGGGCGAGCAGATCTCCATCACCGTCGGCTCCACGTCGTGCACGGCCACCTTGGTTCCCGGCGGCCAGGGAGGCAGCGGTTCGTGCGCCATCGCCAACACGGCCTTGGCTGTCTCGGCGAGTCCGTATGCCGTCTTGGCCGCCTACGGGGGCGACGCCGACCTGGCCGCCTCCTCACTGGCCACGGCGTCCCCCGGGCTCACTGTGGTGACCACGCCGACGGTGACGACAGCGTCGCTGGCCGGTGCCACCCGGACTGAGACGGGCTACTCCCAGACCCTGCATGCAGTGGGCGGGAGCACGCCGTTCACATGGACCATCACCAGTGGGTCCCTGCCGGCCGGTCTGACCCTCGATGCGTCCACGGGTTCCATCACCGGAACGGTCGACCCGGCCGCGACCACCCAGACCTTCACGGCCCAGGCCACCGATGCCTTTGGTGCCAATGCCACGGCCACCCTCACCATCACCGTGGCTGCCGCCCCATCCATCACCACGTCCTCGCTGGCCACCGCCACCCAGACAGAGTCGGCCTACTCGCAGACCCTGGTCGCATCCGGCGGTTCCGGCAGCCTCACGTGGAGCATCTCCGCCGGATCCCTGCCGTCCGGCCTGTCGCTGGCCAGTGCGACCGGAATCATTTCGGGGGCGGTCGGCTCCTCGGCCACCAGCGCCACCGTTACCGTTGCGGTGTCCGATGGCAACGGTGCTATTGCCACTCGATCATTTTCCCTCACCGTCGTGACCCTGCCCGTGCAGCAGGCCGGCTCTGTCGGGTCTGCGGTCTCCTCGGTGTCGGTCACTCTCCCCAACGCCGTGGCTGGCGGAGATGCCCTGATCCTGACGTTCGCCAGTACCTGCACCGGTGGTGCCCATGTCTCGGGGGTGACTGGCGGCGGAGTGACCATCTGGTCTCCGGCCGAGGTCTCCGCCTCGTGCACCTCAGCCGGCGGAGATGCGGAGATCTGGTACGGAACCAGCCCCTCGGGGTCGGGGGCCAGCCCGGTCATCGACGTCACGCTCACCGGTGCCACCGATATCCGGATGGCTACGGTCAGCGAGTACGGCGGCGTGTCCGGGCTCGATCCCTCGGCCAGTTCTCGTTCCACCAAGACTGGGACCACCAGCACCAGTGGGGTCCCGATCTGCCCGTCTGCGTGCATCGTGACGCCGTCACACGCCGGCGAGCTGGTCATCGCCACTGCCTATGCCGCGGGTGGAAATACCACCCAGCCAGCGGCGACCAACGGGCCGACCAATCTGGTGGAGCAGGCCGGCAGCGATACCTACTACCGGGGATACGGCTCCTATCGGCTCTACAGTCGATCGACTTCGCTCCTGACCACGTGGGCGATGCCGAACTCAGGCATATGGGCCGAATCCATCGCCTTCTTCACCATGGGCGCCTGATGTCAGACCAGCTCGCCAGACCGACGTCTCGAGTAGCGAACTACAGTTCCACAAGCCAAAGGCACCCGCCTGCACCTCGAAGGAGCCTCATGTACGGAGTCATCCGCACCTACACCTACGACCGCAAGGACGGCGCACTGCTGGCCAAGATCAACCGTGAGGAGTTTCTCCCTCTCGTCGAAGCACAAGAAGGCTTCCACGAGTACCACTGGATCGATACCGGCGACGGCGAGGGTGCATCCATGGCCATATTCGACTCCAAGGAGTCAGCCGAGGCGTCGACATTCCTGGCCGGTGGCTACGTGCATGACAGGGTGGCCCAGTACATCCACAATCCTCCACACATCATCGAAGGGCCCCTCTGAGCGACGTCGGCGACTGGCCCCCGTCCGACGATCTGAGTTGACACCCAGAGCCCGACACGATGACCATCAGTCGGGGATAACGCTGGCCACTTCGTCGAGGTTGGCTCGTTCGACTTCCTCGAGTTCGTCCCTGACTCCCGGTTGGGCCTGCAGCCGACCGGGCAGGAGCATGGCGGTGGCGGTGGAGACAGCTACGGTGGTGGCGGTGGCGGCTCCATCATTCATTCATCGGCCCTAACGAACAACGCCGAGGTGTCTGGCATTGCCAGCCCGGATGACTCTACCGGTAATGGTGAGATTATTATTATAGTAGTCCAACAACGAACTTTATTTAACGGCAATGCGGGCACCTCCCAGCAGTTCCAATATGCGGGTAATGGCATCTGGCAACCGGTCAGTGTGGCCGTTGCGGCCGGCAACCTCACCGGCACTTTGACGGCAACCCAACTCCCCGGCAACGTGCTGACCAATGCCGGAACCGGCTTTGCTTCCATCGCGCTGGGCTTGCGCACGACCGCCAGCTACGATTATTCCACCGCGCTGGGCGTCGGCACGACAGCCACCAACGTTG
>CAIVIS010000127.1 GCA_903906055.1 uncultured Acidimicrobiaceae bacterium | reverse complement strand
GGGAGCTGATGGTTCGCCATTGCGTCGACCTGCGAACTGGCTCGCCCACCTGGCCGCTGCTCGATGCCGCCGTGGCCTTGGGCGCCACGCTCCTGCCCGACTCCGAGGCCGACGTCGAACTGCCCGATGGCCGCCTCGCTGTGCTCGATGGCGGGGGTCTCGACCTCTCCCTCGATGTCGGCGATCTCTTCCTCATTCCAGCCGAGTCGATAGAGCGGGGCCAACTGCACCCCCTTCGTGCGGCTCCTCTCACCAGCGAGCTCGACCCCAGCCAGCGAGCGGCGGTGGCCGAGCCGATCATGCGGTCGCGGATCATCGCCCCGGCCGGGTCAGGCAAGACTCGCGTCCTCACCGAGCGCGCTCGACACCTCGTGGCGTCGGGCGTCCCCGCCGACTCGATCCTCATGGTCGCTTTCAACAAGCGCGCTCAGGAGGAGATGGAGGAGCGGACTCGAGGCCTCGGTGGCCTTCGCATCCTCACGCTCAATGCTCTGTCGTTCGCCATCGTCTCGGGGACCCGAGGCTTCGCACCTCGCCGTGGCTCGCTCAGCACGCTCGACGAGATGGCAGTTCGAGACCTCCTGGGCTCGATGGTGAGCTTCCCTCGCCGAACCAATGCCGACCCCGCCGCATCGTGGATCGAGGCGCTGTCATCGATTCGGCTTGGCCTGCGCAACCCCCAAGAGGTGGAGGCCGAGTACGGCGGCGACGTGGCCGGCCTCGCCGAGCTCTTCCCTCGGTGGCGTGAGACTCTGGCCAGCCGAAACCAAGTCGATTTCGACGAACAGGTCTACCTGGCCATCGAGGCGCTGCTCACCGAGCCCGAAACACGCGAAGTAGCCCGTCGCTCGGTCGGCGTGCTCCTGGTCGACGAGTACCAGGATCTCAACCCGGCGCACATGCTCCTGCTCCGTCTGGTGGCTGGTCCCGCTCTGCCCATCTTCGGAGTTGGGGATGACGACCAGACCATCTACGGATACTCAGGGGCGACCCCTCAGTGGCTGGTCGACTTCGACCACTTCATCCCCGAATCGACCCACCACGCCCTATCCACCAACTACCGCTGCCCCGCTCCCGTCGTCTCGGCGGCCTCGAACCTGCTGACTCGCAACCGCATCCGAGTGCCCAAGGAGATCGTGGCCGGGCCTCATGCTGCCAGCGGCCCCGGAACCTTGATCGTCGCAGAAGCGGACGAGCCAGCGGCAGAGACCACCCGACTGGTCCTCGCCGCACTCGCCGGGGGCGCTCAGCCCCGTGAGATCTGCGTGCTCACCCGAGTCAACGCTCTTCTCGCTCCGGTCGAAGTGGCACTGAGAGAGCAAGGCGTTGCGGTGAACAACCGAGACAACGGCAACCTGCTCACCAGAACCGGAACCAGAGCGGCTCTGGCCTGGTTCTCCCTGGCCACGGCCGGAACACTCGGCGAGCCCGAGATCCGCGACGCCATCCGTCGACCCTCCCGCAGCCTTTCGCCAAAGATGGTCGACTGGATCGCCGGGGAAACCGACGTCGCCGGGATGCGGCGGATCGCCAGTCGACTCGATGACCCCAAGCTTGCCGACAAGGTGGCCGCCTGCAACAGCACAGTGCCCACAGCAGCGACTTATACAGTTACCCGCACCAGCACTGGATTATCCGTCACAGATG
>CAIVIS010000126.1 GCA_903906055.1 uncultured Acidimicrobiaceae bacterium | reverse complement strand
TGGTCGATGCCGACGCTGGCACCGATGTGATTCAGCCCACTGGCCCTCATGTCTGCTTTGCCGTGGACGACCTCGATGCGGCCATCGCCGAGCTCGAGGGAGACGGCATCGCCTATGTGCGTGGGGCTCAGGGCGCCGTCGTGCAGATCTGGTTTTCCGATCCCGCTGGCAACACCATCGAGATCCAGCAGGAGCGCAGACGACCCGCTCCATGACGACTCGTACACGGGTCCTGGTGGTCGGTGGGTCCTCAGGTATCGGCCGCAGCGTAGCGGTGTCGCTCGGACGACGGGGCTACTCCATCGCCGTGGTGGCACGACGTGGCGATGCCCTGGCCGACACAGTGACCGCGGCCGGATCGACAGCCATCGGTCTGGTGGGTGATGCCACCGACGGCGACCAGTGCCGCACCATGGTCGAGGATGCCGTCGGAGCCCTAGGTGGCCTCGACGCCGTCGTCTATGCCGCCGGGGCATCACCACTCGGTTCCGTGGCCGACACTTCGGCGGCCACGTGGAGCGACGTCCTGTCCACCAATGTGGTCGGTGCTGCGCTGACGATATCGGCCGCTCTCGTCCACCTACGGGCCTCACCGGATCCGATGTGTGCCCTGCTGACCTCCCACTCGGTCAACCGTCCCTGGCCCGGCCTCGTCCCCTATGCCGCCAGCAAGGCAGCCCTCGACGGACTCATCACCGGGCTACGGGCCGAGGAGCCGTGGCTGCGGGTGGTCCGAGTGGTGGTGGGTCCGACAGCGACATCCTTCGCCGACGGGTGGGATCCGGCCGTCGCCGGCCAGTACTTCGAGCGGTGGGCGGCCGAGGGCTACCTGGATCGTGCCGTGCTGGAGCCCGACGACGTGGCCGCCCGGATAGTGGCCGCCCTCGACGGTTCCGACCCCTGGAGCGAGGTGGACGCCGTCGGCGACCAGGAGCATCCTTCGACCTGAGCGGCGGTCTCCACGGTTGCTGGCCAGGCCGTTCCAGCCGCAGTCAACCCATCAGGGGATCCCGCCGTCGACCCGTAGGACCGAGCCGGTGGTATAGCTCGATGCGTCCGATGCGAAGTAGAGGGCGGCCCCCACTACCTCGTCCGGCTCCCCGCCGCGGCCGAGCGCGTGCCGCTGCTTCGCCGCGACATCGAAGGCTTCGAGATCCCACTCCATGGAGACGTCGGTAAAGAACGGTCCCGCCATGATGCAGTTCACCCGCACGCTGGGTCCATAGGCATGGGCGAAGCCGACGGTGAGGGCGTTGAGGCCGGCTTTGGCCGCATCGTAGGGAAGCATGAACGGCGCGGGCCGGATCGACCCGGTGCTCGACACATTGATCACCGAGCCTCCGCCGTCGGCCATCATGCGCGGCGCCAACAGTGCGGTCAGGCGGAACGGCCCCTTGAGGTTGAGGCCGACCACCTTGTCCCACATGGCCTCGCCCACGTCGGCCAAGTCGCCGTAGAGGAGCGACATGCCGGCATTGTTGACCAGCACATCTACTCGTCCGAAGTGCTCATAGGCTCGCTCCACCAGGCCGTCGAGCTCGTCCCAGTGGCTGACGTTGACGGCCACGGCCAGGGCCTGTCTCCCTCGGGACTCGATCTCGTCGGCCACCTCCAGGCAGGCATCGATCTTGCGGCTGGCCACGATCACGTGGGCCCCGGCGTCGGCAAAGCCGAGCGCCATGGCCCGGCCGAGCCCGCGGCTACCACCCGTGACCAGGACCACACGGTCAGTCAGATCGAACCGGTCGCCGGGCCCTGGGCCCGCACTGGCGGTCATCGCAGCGGGGTCGTAGCGGCCAACTCGGCAGCCTTGGCCGCCATATCGAGCACGACGTCGCCGAACATGGCCATCTTCGGATTGTCGGCCTCCCCTGCCACCACCCGTGCGTACCCGCCCTCGAGCACGATGGCCAGCTTGAACCGGGCCAGGATCACGTAGTAATCGATCTCGTCGACGGGCCGGCCACTGGCCATGGCATACGCCTGGAGCAGTTCGTCCTTGGTCGGCATTCCCGTGTAGTCGACATAGCTCACCGTGCCCTGGCCACCGGTCGAGGTGTCGTCAGGCCATCCGTTGATGACCCACCCGAGGTCGAGCAAGGGGTCACCGATGGTGGCCATCTCCCAGTCGACGATGGCAGCCAGGCGCGCTGGAGCACCATGGTGGTACATGACGTTGGCGAACTGATAGTCCCCGTGCATGATTCCCGGTCGGTAGGAGCGAGGCCGGTGATTGCGCAGCCATGCCGCCGCCTCATCGATGCCGGGGATCGGTCGGAACTGCACCGCCTCGAGGTGGTGGAGCCACCGGTCGACCTGGCGCTCGTGGAATCCGTCGGGACGCCCGAAGCCCAAGAGCCCCCGCGACTCCCAGTCCACCCGGGCCAGCCGGGCGATCCCATCGACCAGCTCGAAGGCCAGGCCCCGGCGGGCTTCCAGGTCGGAGCCGAACGGCTCGGGCCAGGTCGTTCCCTCCTGGATCGGCGACCAGCCATCGACGAACTCCATCAGGTAGAAACAGCCGCCGACCACCGAGGGGTCGTCGCACCCTGCCACCACCCGGGGGTGGGGCACGTCGGTATCGGCCAGCGCCACCAGTAGGCGGTACTCGCGGAGCATGGTGGCGTCCCGTCCGGCTGGAACCGGGTCTGGCGGGCGCCGAAGCGCACACCGGAAGTCCCCCCTGGTGATCTCGAAGAGGTCGTTAGAGGCCCCTCCGGTGATGAAGCGGGCCGTCATGGGCTGCCCGGCGCCGGGCAGGCCCTGATCGTCCATCCACTGTCCGAGACGATCTACGTCGAGCCGAGGCTCGTAGATGGCACTGCTCGTTCCGGCGCTGCTCACTGGTTCCCCACTTCGTGCTCGAGATCTGCGGCCGCGTCCTGGGCGGGCCACCCGGCCGCGGCCGATGCCAGCGCCTCCGGATAGGCCGCGAACTTGGTTCGGGCGGCTGCTACCCGCCCCGGTAGGTGCTGGGACGGCCACAGACCCTCGACCGGCGTGTACCCCTTGAGCACCTGGCGGGCCACCGTGGTCCGGTGCACCTCGGTGGGACCGTCGACCAGACCCATGACCGGTGCCGTCATCCACAGGCCTCCAAGAGGCAGCTCGTCGGAGACCCCCAGGGCGCCGTGCACCTGGATGGCCCGCTGGGCCACGTCGTGGAGCACCTGGGGTGTCAGCACCTTGATGGCTGCGATATCCCGCCGCACGGCCTTTGGGTCGTGGCCCTGGTCGATACACCAAGCCACGTAGAGGACCAGGAGGCGGAACTGGGTCAACTGGATGTAGGAGTCAGCGACGTAGTCCCGCACGCTCTGCTTGTCGGCCAGGATGCCGTCGCGTGTACGGCGACTGACCGCCCGCTCGCACAACATGTCGAGTGCCTTGGTGGCCATGCCCACGGTGCGCATGGCGTGGTGGACCCGGCCGCCACCCAGGCGGGTCTGAGCGATGACGAAGGCCTGCCCCTCACCGCCGAGCAGGCTGTCGGCCGGAACCCGGACCTGGTGGTAATGGATGAGGGCGTGCGAGCCGCTGCCGGGGACCCGCTCACCCATCAACCCGATGTTGCGCACGATCTCGATGCCTGGCGTATCCGTCGGAACCAGGAACATCGACATGCCCCGGTAGACCGCGACCTCGGGATCGGTGACGGCCATCACGATGAGGAACGCCGCTGTGCGGGCATTGGACGTGAAGAACTTCCATCCCTCGATGACCCACTCGTCCCCGTCCCGGGTGGCCGATGTCTCAAACAGCGACGGGTCGGAACCTCCTTGGGGCTCGGTCATCGAATAGGCCGAGAACAGCTCTCCGGACAGCAGCGGCTCCAGGTAGTCGCGCTTTTGGGCCTCAGTGCCGTAGTGGGCGATGATCTCGGCGTTGCCGGTGTCGGGTGCCTGGGTCCCGAAGATGACAGATGCCCACTGTGACCGCCCCAGGATCTCGTTCATCAGGGCCAGCTTCACCTGCCCATACCCTTGTCCCCCCAGCTCGGGGCCGAGATGGCAGGCCCACAGGCCCCGGGCTCGCACCTGCTCCTTGAGTGGATCCACGATGGCCCGCAGCCCGGGTGCGAGCGGGTGGAAGACCCGGTCCCCCCACAACAGGTCGAGCGGCTCCACTTCCTCGCGCACGAATGTGTTCATCCAGTCGAGCTGTATCTGGAACTCAGGATCGGTCGAAAAGTCCCATGCCATGTCGTCAGTTCTCCGGTTCCTTGTCGCGAGGCAAGCCCAAGATACGTTCGCCGATCACGTTGCGCTGGACCTCACTGGTCCCCCCGGCGATGGTGAGGCATCGTGTGGCCAGGGCGCCTTGCGACCACCGACTGGGCCTGCCGTCGGCCACAGCACCCTCGGGACCCTGCATGATCAGCCCGAGCTCCTGCACTCGCTGCTCGTGCTCAGCCCCGAGCAGCTTGCGCAGGCTCGATCCTGGGCCTGGGTCAGAGCCAGCCAATGCTCGCAGGGCTGAACGGTGCGCCATGAGCCGCAACGACTGCGCTTCGGCCAAGAGGGCCCCCAGCCGGTTGGCCGTGGTATCGGGCACTCCGCCCTCGTGACGCGCCGCTAGGCGGACCAGGGACTCGACCCCGGTGCCGAAGGTGGCGCCCGAGGAGATCGAGACCCGTTCGTTGGCCAGCGTCATCCGGGCAATGCCCCACCCTCGGTCGACCTCCCCGATCACGCAGTCGTCGGGGACGAACACCTCGTCGAAGAAGACCTCGTTGAACAGCGCCGCCCCGGTGAGCTCACGCAACGGGCGCACGTCAAGGCCAGTGGAGGCCATGTCCACCATGAAGTAGGTGATGCCTTCGTGTTTCGGGGCATCGGGGTTCGTCCGGGCCAGGCAGATCCCCCACTGCGACAGGTGGGCCATCGAGGTCCAGACCTTCTGCCCGGTCAGCGACCACCCGCCGTCTACCCGCTCGGCCCGCATGGTGAGACTGGCGAGGTCCGATCCGGCTCCCGGTTCGGAGAAGAGCTGACACCACGAGATCTCCCCCATCAGCGTGGGTCGGACCCAGCGCTGTTGCTGCTCGGCTGTGCCACAGGCGATCAGCACGGGCAGGACCCATGCCCCAACACCGAGGTGGGGACGGTCGACACCGGCTCCAGCCAACACTTCGTCGATCACTACCTGCTCCACAGCCCCTGCGTCCCGGCCCCACGGTGCCGGCCAGTGCGGGGCGATCAGCCCAGCATCGACCAGCCGACTTCGGCGGCTGCCGGCATCGGCTGCGGCCAGCTCAGTGGCCAGCGGGGCCAGGTCAGCTCGCCACCTGTCGGCTTCATCGGGAAGGTCAGCGGTCAGCGCTCGCCGGGCACCGCGACCGGCGGCGGCCGCCAGCCGCAGGCGCTGGTCGTCGCTCCCTCCGAGCAGCTGTCGATCAGCCATCGCCCGCTTGAGGTGCACGTGCAGGTCGTGGTCCCATGTGAATCCGATCCCTCCCAGCAGCTGCAGGCAGTCCTGGGCGCAGCTCACATAGCCATCCAGGACCAAGGACCCGGCTGCGGTCACCGCCAGTTCCACACCATCGTCGTCGTCTGCTTCCACGGAACCACCGCGGCCAACCCGCTGGGCGGCGTCGCCTTCTCGTAGGGCGGCGTCGCCTTCTCGTAGGGCGGCGTCGCCTTCTCGTAGGGCGGCGTCGACCGCCAGCACGGCGTCCCATGCCACCGACGTCATCTGCTCCACCCGGACGGCCATGTCGGCGGCCCGGTGCTTGACGGCCTGGAACTGGCCGATAGGACGACCGAACTGCACCCGCGCCTTGGCGTACTCGGTAGCCGTCTCTAGGCACCACCGGGCCCCACCAGCATGCTCGGCAGCCAGCAGCGCCAACACCACATCGCTGACCCGGCGCTCCGGCATTCCGGCCAGCAGCCGATTTGCCGGCACCGACAGCCCGTCCACCTTCAGTACGCCCACCCGGCGGATGGCATCCACGCTGGGCAGGGCCTCGACCTGGACCGGCCCACCCGCACCCACGTCGATCACGCACCAGGTGACCACCCCGTCTGCTGGGGCGACGGGCACCAGGGCCAGCCCAGCAGTCGCGAGGCCCAGCACGGGGCGGAGGGTGCCCGACACGGTCAGCGCCCCGTCGACACCGCGACCAGTCGCCTCCAGGGCCCCTGGGCCCAGATAGACCGCTGCGGGTGTGGTCCCGTCGATGAGAGCGGGGAGCACCCGAGCCACCTCGTCAGCTGGCAGGTACCGAGCACACAGCGCCGAGACGGCCGTGGTGGGAAGCAGTGGCCCCGGCGTCGCTGCCCAGCCCCCCGCCTCCACGATGATGGCCAGCTCCAAGAGCCCGAACCCCTGCCCTCCGTGCGCCTCGGGGAGGTGGATGCCCATCCAGCCCTCCACTCCCATGGCCGCCCATACCGGTTGGAGCTCTTCGACCTCGGCATCGAGCACCACCCGGGCGACATCGGGCCCGCTATGGGTGCCGAGGAACCGTTGGACGGTCCGTCGGAGCTCTTCATGCTCATCGGTCAAGGGGATAGGCATTGTTCGCTACTGCTCACCTGTACCGGAGGCGGCTTCGGTTCCCGTCACCTCGATGGATATGGCCTTCGTGGGACAGCCATCGACGGCCACTTGGAGCGCCTCTAGCGAGTCGGGTGTGCGCTCGGCCGGCACCGACATCCCCTCGTCGTCGAGTTCGAAACTCGCCGGGGCCCAGAATACGCAGTTGCCGGATCCGATGCACCGGTCGCGGTCCACCACTACCTGAATCTGCACGCTGGTCACGTGCGTTCGGAACCGAGTGGACGGCCACCGTGGATGGATCGGGTCTCCGGCATCGATCGGACACTATCGCCACAAGCGGATCTGGGCTCGGCTGAGCGGTAGCCTGCGCGATGGCTCCAGTTGGGCCGCCCGTTGAAGGAGGAAGTTCCATGACGGACACAGCGACACGCGGTGCCCACCCGCATGACCCACTCAACGCGGACGAGGTGCGCACGGCAGTAACTGCTGTGACCGGGAGCGGTCGGGTACCCGATGGCACCCTGTTCGCCACCATCGCCGTAGATGAGCCCGACCGGACCCAGATGGCCGCCTTCGCCGCCGGAGCCCCGCTGGAGCGCCGGATACGGCTGGTAGTCCTCCCCGGTCCCGAGGCAGCAGTCATCGAGGTCGTGGTCCGGGTGTCCGACAGCGCCATCATCGAGTGGATCCCTCGGGACGACGTGCGGCCAGCCCTGCTCTACGACGATGCCTACCGGTCGATCCTCGCCCTGAAGGAAGACCCCGACTGGCAGGCCGCCATGAGCCGCCGGGGGATCACCGACTACGACAAGGTCCAGATCGATCCGTGGCCCACCGGGAGTTTCGGACGAGACATGGAGGACGGCCGTCGCATTACCCGGTGCTTGAGCTACTACCGGGAGGATCCATCCGACAACGGCTATGCCCGTCCAGTGGAGGGCGTACTGGCCACCGTGGACGCAGCCCGAGGCATCGTCCTCGAGGTGACGGACTTCGGAGTGGTACCGCTGGCTCCCGAACCAGGCAGCTACCTGCCCGAGCACAACGAGCCGCTGCGCCAAAGCCTCCAGACCCTCGACATCATCCAGCCCGATGGGTCCAGCTTGTCGGTGGACGGCAACCTGCTCACCTGGCAGCAGTGGACCATGCGGGTGGACATGAACGCCCTCGAGGGACTGGTACTCCATGACGTTGGCTGGGTGGATGCTCCCTCGGGCGCCACTCGGACCATCCTCCATCGCGCCGCCATCAGCGAGATGGTGGTTCCTTACGGCGACCCAGACCCCATGCACAATTGGAAGAACGCCTTCGACGTGGGTGAGTGGGGGCTAGGGCGGATGGCCAACTCGCTGAAGCTCGGGTGTGACTGCCTCGGCGAGATCACCTATCTCGACGCAGTATTCGCCAGTGAGCACGGCAAGCCCTACGTGCTCGAGCACGCCGTGTGCATCCACGAAGAGGACTACGGGATCCTCTGGAAGCACACCGACATGAACACGGGCCGGACCGAGGTGCGCCGGTCCCGCCGGCTGGTGGTCTCGTCTATCGCTACGGTCGGCAACTACGACTACGGGTTCTTCTGGTACTTCTACCAAGACGGGACGGTGCAACTCGAGGCCAAGCTCACCGGGATCATGTCGACCAAAGGGATTCCAGTGGGCGGAACCACCTCACATGGGACGGTGATCGCCCCCGGTCTGGCCGCACCCATCCATCAGCACCTGTTCTGTGCCCGGCTCGACCCCGCCATCGACGGTCCGATCAACGAGGTCTACGAGGTCTCCTTCACCGGCGAGCCCACCGGCCCCGACAACCTCATGGGCAACGCCATCAGCCGCCGGGTGACCCGCTTGGAGTCCGAGGCTGCTGCAAAACGTCAAGTCGACGCCGCCTCGAGCCGTCACTGGCGGCTGGTCAATCCTGAGCGGACCAACGCCCTGAACCAGCCTGTGGCCTTCAAACTGGTTCCAGGATCGACGCCGACACTGCTGGCCGATCCCGATTCGAGCATCGGGCGCCGCGCCGCCTTCGCCCGCCACAACCTGTGGGTCACGCCGTACCACCCCGACGAGCGTCGAGCGGCGGGTGACTATCCCAACCAGCACGTGGGCGGGTCCGGCCTACCCAAGTGGACGGCGGCCGACCGGTCGCTCATCGGTACCGAGATCGTGGTGTGGCACACCTTCGGAGTCACCCATTCCCCTCGACCCGAGGACTGGCCCATCATGCCGGTGGAGTACTGCGGCTTCCACCTCATCGCCGCCGGCTTCTTCGATCGGAACCCGGCGCTCGACCTACCACCGCCCAGCCACTGCCACTGACGGTGGCCAGATGGGAACACCGCCAGCCCGGTGGGGCTTCTCGATCCACAGTAGGTCCGACGCCCGGCCCACCGATACCATGACCGCCATGCCCGAACTCGAGACCCTGCTCTATGACGAGTCCGACGGCGTGGCCTGGGTCACGCTCAACCGGCCCCACGCCCTCAACGCCTTCGATCCGACCATGCAGCGCGAACTGCGCGAGCTGTGGCTGATGCTGCGCACCAACGACGATGTCCGCTGCGTCGTGCTCACCGGTGCCGGCGACAAGGCGTTCTGTACCGGACTCGACCGCGAGGGGATCGGCTCGATCGAGGACCAGCCCCCGGGCAAGCTCCCCGGCTACAACACACCTTGGGACTTCGACGATCCAGGCAAGAGCGTCTGTCCGAAGACGAACCAGATGTGGAAGCCGGTGATCGCAGCCGTCAACGGCATGGCCTGCGGTGGCGCCTTCTACATCCTGGGAGAGGTCGACTTCATCATCGCCTCGGACCGCGCCACCTTCTTCGATCCGCACGTCACCTACGGCATGCCCGCAGCCTTCGAGCCGATCTTCCTCATGCACAAGATGCCCTTCCAGGAGGTCATGCGCCTGTCGCTGCTCGGTGCTCACGAACGCATGTCGGCCGAGCGGGCCCGAGAGATCGGCTTCGTCTCCGAGGTGGCGCCGGCCGAGGAGCTCGCCGATCGGGCCCGCTGGGCGGCCCAGGCCATCGCAGACCAGCCCGAGCGGGCCATCGGGGGCACCGTGCGCGCCCTATGGATGGGACTCGAGATGTCCCGTCGCCAGGCCCTTGACCATGCCTTCCTGATCACCCATGTGGGCACCGACCCGGCCACGCTGGCCGAAGGTCAGGCCGTCTTCACCTCCGGCAAGCGGATCGACTGGCGGCTCCGCTGAACCTGGCCTGACGTGCCATTGAGCCCGGTCGAGGCACTATTGGTCCGAGGTGGACTCCTGTGATCAGCCGCGGTCATCGGTCAAGGCTTCAGCCCGACGGCGCAGCTCGGGACGGTCCGGCTTGCCCACACCGAGCACCGGCACCTCGTCGAGGTGGACGAGGTACTCAGGTGTCTTGAACCGAGCCACGCCCTGGTCGGCGAACCACTGGCGGCACGAGTCGAGGTCGACCTCTCGGTCAGCCACCACGAAAGCCACCACCCGCTCGCCGAACCGTTCGTCCGGCCGGCCGACTACGACGGCCTGGCGGATGCCGGGGTGCTGCTCGAGCACTCGCTCGACCTCGGTGGAGGCGATGTTCTCGCCCCCCCGGATGATGAGCTCTTTGATCCTTCCGCCGATGGTCAGCCATCCGTCGTCATCGAGCACGCCGAGGTCGCCAGTGGAGAACCAGCCCCGGCGCACCGCCTCGCCGGTCTGGGATGCGTCGCCGTATCCGATGAACAGCTCTGGCCCGCGTACCTGTACTTCGCCACGGACCCCGGCGGCCACCGGTCGATCGTTGACCGGGTCGACAACTCGCACCACGGCGTCACCGACCGAGTGCCCATCGGTGTCCCGGGCCTTGTCGGCAGAGTCCCACCAGGCGCTCGTGGTCACCGTCGGCGCCTCGGTGGAACCATAGGTCCGCTTGACCATCGCACCGAGACCCTCACGGGCGGCATCGATGAACTCCGGAGTTACCCCCATGGCACCGCACGACACGATCCGTAGGTGCTCCACCTGACGGCGATAGCCGGGAACGTCCATCAGCGACAAGAAGACGGTCGGGGGGCCGATCATGAAGCTAGCCCGGTGCCGTCCAGCGAGATCAGCGGCTCGCTCGGCATCCCACTTCTCCATCAGCACCACCGGCATGGCGGCAGCCCCAGGAACCAGCACCGAGTTGAGGAGGCCAGAGATATGAGCCAACGGAGACGGCATCAACGCCACATCGTCCGTCGTGAGTCCGTGGGCGGCTGCCATGCTGCGTGCTTTGTAGACCAAGCCGCGGTGGCTATGTAGTACCGCCTTCGGGTTGCCCGTAGACCCAGAGGTGAAGAGGATCACGGCGACATCCGATCCGCGGGGGTGGCTCTCGGAGACGGGCCGGCTGGCCAGCAGCAGGTCGAAGCGAGGGTCGCTGGAGCGGACTCCGATGACCGGCTTGCGTCCGGGTGCGTTGGCCAGCGGCATGCCGATGGTGGAAAGGAGCACTGCCGGATCGAGCGCCTCCAAGATCCGCTCGACCTCGGCCGAACCCACCTGGTGGTGGATGGGGACAGCCACCGCCCCACTACGCCAGCAGGCGTGGAAGAGAACGATCGCCTCCCACCAGTTGGGGAGCTGCCAGGCCACGACGTCCCGGCGCCGGACACCCATGGCCCGTAGGCCACCGGCTACCGCCGACGCCAGTGCGTCGAGCGTGGCTGCGTCGAGGACCATTTCGCCGTCGATGACCGCAGGTGAGGTCCCTAACCGTGGGGAGGCCAATAGCTGGTCGAGTCCGGGGAGATCCCAAGCACCGCCCGGGCTCCGGTAGGCGGAAGCACCGGCCTGATGGAAGCTGGTGCGCAGATTCATGGGCCCACGGGGGCGACGTATGGATCCAGTCGGTCGATCAGTCGATCGATCAGTCG
>CAIVIS010000125.1 GCA_903906055.1 uncultured Acidimicrobiaceae bacterium | reverse complement strand
CGCCCGATCGGACCACTGGCCGAGCGCTGCCGTCCATCGTCCGTGATCAACCTGTGCTCCGGAAGGCGGCACGGCGAGCACGTCGATATCGCTGTTCTCGTGTGCGTCACCACGGGCGAAGGAACCGAACACCACGAGACATGCCGGGGCCGGCCGGATCTTCCTCGCCTCCCCCGCCAGACGAGCCAAGACACCCTGACGGAGGTCCACGAGTGAAAGCACGGAACGCGCCGCCTCGTTCTCGCGGACCAGACGCACCAGGGCGGCAGCTCCCACATCCCGGCGCTCCACGAGCCCGAGACGCACCAGGCGGTTGAGTACGACGGTGGCCTGGTTGGCACTCACGCCCGCCAGCTCGGCGACCGACCGCATGGTCAATTCCGCTTCGGTCCGGGCCAGTACGGTCAAGACACGACCCTGTACGCCCGGAATCAACGCCTCCACCGGATTCACGTAATCCATGGATCTATTCTCGCACTTTTTCGCACGTATGTGCGACTTATTGCGCCATCGGCTGGTCGCTGACCGGATTCCGTCGCCCGATACGTGAGATCAGGCGTCGCCCCATGTCGATCTCCTTCGGTCAGTGACAGCAGATGCTGTCTACTCGCCGAAGCGTTGCGACCACCCCTTGAAGCCGCCTGGGAAAACAGTTACCCGAGCACCTTCTTGGCAATGACCACCCGCTGGATCTGATTGGTCCCTTCGTAGATCTGGGTGATCTTGGCGTCGCGCATGAACCGCTCCACCGGAAAGTCCTTGGTGTAGCCGTAGCCACCCAGTAGCTGCACAGCATCAGTCGTGACGGACATGGCCGTGTCTGAGGCCAACCACTTGGCCATGGCCCCGATAGTGGTCAGCTCGCCCTCGGGGTCACCATTGTCGATGAGCGAGCACGCCCGGTAGGTGAGCGTGCGGGCCGCCTCGGTCCGCATGGCCATCTCGGCGATCATGAACCGGAGTCCCTGCAGATCGGCGATCGGCTTGCCGAACGCCTTCCGCTCCCCCATGTACCCAACAGCGACATCGATCGCCCCTTGGGCGATGCCGACGGCTTGGGACCCGATGGTCGGACGGCTGCGATCCAAGGTGTGCATGGCAATGGTGAATCCTTTGCCCTCTTCGCCGATCAGGTGCGACGAAGGGACACGGATTTCGTTGAACGAGATACCGGCCGTCGGGCTGCCCCGCAGGCCCATCTTGTCCTCATGGGGTGCGACCTCCACTCCCCACCCGGCTTCGACCAGGAAGCAGCTGATCCCTCGACGTCCGGCCTCGGGGTCGGTCACCGCGAACACCGTGTAGACGTCCGACACGCCGGCATTGGTGATCCAGTGCTTGGCCCCGGTGAGGATGTAGTCGTCCCCGTCCTTGACGGCCCGGGTCCGCATGGCGGCCACATCGCTACCAGCATCGGCCTCGGACAGGCCGTAGCTGGCCTGGTACTCACCGGAGGCGATCTTGGGCAGGTACGCCTGCTTGAGCTCGTCGGAGGCCCAGTTCATCACCGGCAGCATGGCCAACTTGGAGATGAGGAGCGTCACCGCCGTCGACGCACAGGCCCGGGCGATCTCCTCGGCCATGATCGCCTGGGTGATCATGTCGGCACCTGCTCCCCCGTATGCCTCGGGGATCCCGAGGGCCGGGAGCTCCATCTCCACGCAAGCATCGAACGAGGCCTGGGGAAACTTGGAGTCCCGATCGGCCGCCGCTGCATGGGGCGCGACCTGCTCGTCGGCGAACTTCCGGAGCGAGTCCCGGAACTGGCGATGGGTGTCGGTCAGTGCGAAAGGGGCGTTCTCCATACCCACAAGTTACCGGCCAGTAGTAACTCTGGACATTCCGTCCCCAAATTGCTCAAGGCCGGCATGTCTAGGGCCGATGTACCTGGTGTCGGGGCACTGCTCCGGCGGCAGACGACCCTGAACCAAGTGGAGACGGCAGCGATGAGTGATGAACCCCAAGGACCCGGATGGTGGCTCGCTAGCGACGGCAGTTGGCACCCACCCGAACTCCATCCCTCGATCCAGGAGGACGCCGCCGAAATCGCCCAGTCCAGAGCGGCGCACCCTTCCTCTTTCCGGATTCCCACCCTCGTGACGGAGCCCACCTACGCCGCTGAATCCGACCTCGAGCCGGTCTCGACCGTCGAGATGCCGCGACCAGCCAGCGACGTACCCTCAGCCGCAGCCCAAGCACTCGGAGTCCCCACCCCTGGTCTGCCTGCCATGGCTGGTGCGCCTCGGCGCCCAGCATGGAGTACCGATTCTGATCGCCGCCCCGAATCGGGGCCGATGTACCCCGACCTGTTCAGCCAGGCCGTCGCCGGGTCACGGCTCGCCGAGACAGTGACAGTGAACTTCGCCGACGGCGAGCACCGTGACACCCTCGACGTACCTTCGAACACCAGGCGTCCCGGTGATCCGCGGGCGCTGGTATCGGCTTCCTCCCGCACGCCGACCGAGGTTGGTACCTTCAGCGGCGCCTCGGCCAAGAAGCGGTGGCGTCGCCACCACTAAGTCCTCGCCGCAGCTCCATCTGCGCGACGAGCTGTCTCGCGGGCCATCACCTCCGCACCTACTGGCTGACGCCTCCCCGAGGAGGTGAGGACCTACCGCTGCTACAGCGCCGGTCCGATCAGCCAGGGTCCGGAAGATGGCCCGGACAGCCCCGCTGATCCGTAAAGCCCAACTGACCGGGAAGATAGCCCGGTCGGCCAGGTCAGTGGTGGGAGGGAATCTCCAGGAGTGCGTGCCACTCCCCGATCCCTTCGGCCACCTGCTGGGGCGTCATCCGCAGCGTCGACTCGAACACGCAGTCAGCGATGGTTCGCTGCGCCTGGTAGTGGTGAGATGCCGACCGGAACAGGGGCTCACGAGCCTCGGCCAAGTCGGACGGAGCGCCCACCAGGAATCCCCACAGGGTGAACGCCCAGGTCAAGTCGTGGATTACCGGCGCCCGACCGTAGCTGGCGGCCCTGCGCATAGCGACTGCCGTGCATCCAGAGATGGCGTCAGCCGCCTGCTCTCCAGGCAGCAGCACCAACCGGTCTTCGAATCGACGGGCCAGCTTCAGAGCGAACCCCTGGTCGGGACCGGGCGTACCCAAAAAGGCACCGGCAGGCTGGCGCTTGCCGCTGAGCTCGGACGGACGGGTGGCAGTCCAGATCGACGGGACCTCGAGCTGATACGAGCGACGGACCTGATCGGCCTCGACGACGGGGACGAAGTTGGGCTGGGTCACAAGGCTCCTCGGATACAGGTCGGCGTACAGGTCGGCGTAGCGAGGGAATCCAGCGTCAGCACTACCCGGCTGCTCCCGGCGTCTCGGCTGCTCCCGGCGTCGCCGTATGGATCAGACCGTAGACCAACGAGTCGGACAGGGCCTGCCAGGAGGCAGCGATGATGTTCTCCGACACTCCGATGGTGGTCCAGGTCCGCTCGCCGGCGGTCGAGTCGATCAACACTCGGGTCACCGAACCGGTCCCCTTGGCCGAATCGAGGACCCGCACCCGGTAGTCGACCAGATGGATGCCATCAACTGCCGGGTACCGGCTTCGGATGGCCGTGCGCAGGGCGCCGTCGAGGGCGTTGACCGGGCCGTTCCCTTCGGCGGTGGCGACGATGCGCTCCCCATCCACTATGACCTTGACGGTGGCCTCGGTGAGCAGCGTCTCCCCTTGGTCGGCGATGACCCGGTAGGACTCGAGTTCGAAGTACGGCTGGCTCCAGCCCGTCGAGTTGCGGAGCAGCAACTCCAAGGAGCCGTCGGCCACCTCGAAGTGGTAGCCCTCGTACTCGAGCCGCTTGAGCGAGTCGAGTACTGACGTCATGGCGTCCGAGTCGAGCTCCAGCCCGAGTTCGTCGGCCTTCAAGGCCAGCGTGGATCGTCCGGCCATTTCGGAGACGACGAACCGGGTGCCGTTGCCGACCAGGCCGGGCGCAATGTGCTCGTAGGCATCCGAGCGCCGGGCGATGGCCGACGTGTGGAGGCCGGCCTTGTGGGCGAAGACCGACGCTCCGACGAAGGGCTGCTGGGGATTAGGTGCGATATTGACCAGCTCGGCTATGTGGTGGGCCACCGGAGTGAGCAGAGGCAGGCGGTCGGCCGGGATGGTCGACACCTGCAGCTTCAGCGACAGGTCCGGAACCACGGAGGCCAGGTCAGCGTTGCCCGACCGCTCGCCGTAGCCGTTGACACATCCCTGGACATGGGTGGCACCGACCGACACGCCGGCCAGCGAGTTGGCCACCGCACATCCGCTGTCGTTGTGGAAGTGGACGCCGACCTGGGTCTCGAACCGGCCCAGCACGTTCCCTACGATCCGGTCCACCTCGTGGGGCAGCGTGCCGCCGTTGGTGTCGCACAGCACCAGGGTCTCGGCTCCTGCTTCTTCTGCCGCTTGCAGGATCCGCATGGTGAATTCGGGGTTGGCCTTGTAGCCGTCAAAGAAGTGCTCGGCATCCAAGAAGACCCGGAGATCGTTCGATCGCAAGAAGGCGACCGAGTCGGCCACCATGGCGACGGCCTCGTCGAGGGTGGTCCGCAGCGCGTCGACCACGTGCATCTCCGACGACTTGGCCACGATGCAGACGGCTTCGGTCTGCGCGTCGACCATGTGGCGCAGCGTCTCGTCGTCCTCGGCCCGCACACCGGCACGCCGGGTCGAGCCGAACGCCACCAGCGTGGCGCTGGCCAGGTGGAGTTCGGTGGGGGCGCGCCGGAAGAATTCGGCATCCTTGGGGTTGGCCCCGGGCCAGCCACCTTCGATGAAGGTGACGCCGAGTTTGTCCAACTGCTCGGCCACGCGCAGCTTGTCATCGACCGTCAGCGACAGCCCCTCTTGCTGGGAACCATCACGCAATGTCGTGTCGAAGACGTCCACCGCATCAGGCAGGTCGGGCAGGTCGAAGTTGTGGCCTCCGACAGCCGGCTGCTCGTGGTCGTGGTCGTGTTCGTGGTTGCTGCTGCGTCGGCTGCGACCGCGGTCGTGAGCCTCTTGGCCGAGGGTCAGCGGGTGGGAGTGCTCCGGCCCGCCGCCGTGGCTGTGAGTATGGCCGTGACCGTGGGTCTGGCGATTCCCTTTCTTGGCCGCCGCGTAGGACTCGTCGTTGAGGGTGGGCCCGTCACCCGACATAGTCCAACCAGTCCTGGTACCGATCGACCTTGCCGCGGACCGCACCGAAGTAGATCTCCTGGATCTGCTTGGTGATGGGGCCCGGCTTGCCTTCGCCCACGATGCGGTCGTCGATGGCTCGGATCGGCACCACTTCGGCCGCCGTACCGGTCAGGAACGCTTCGTCGGCCGTGTAGAGGTCGGTTCGGATCATCTGCTGGTAGTGCACGTCGAGGCCGAGGTCACGGCCGATGGTCTCGACCGACTTCTGGGTGATGCCTTCGAGCGCGCCGGAGTCCGACGAGGGCGGAGTGATGAGCGCCCCGTTACGGACGATGAAGATGTTCTCCCCCGTGCACTCGCTGACGTTGCCGTCCGGGGCCAGCAGGATGGCCTCGTCGTAACCGGCCTTGATGGCCTCGACCTTGGCCAGCGAGGAGTTCACGTACATACCGGTCCCCTTGGCCGCCGTCGGCACCGCGTTGGGATCGTGCCGGCGCCACGAGCTCACCTTCATCGACACACCGTTGGCCACCCCGTCGTCGCCCAGGTAGGTGCCCCAGGGCCAACACGCGATCGACACGTTCACCGGAGACGGAAGGGGGTTGAGTCCCATTTCGCCGTAGCCGAGGTAGACCAACGGACGGATGTAGCACCCGTCCTGCATGTCGTTGAGGCGGACCAGGTCGCGGGTGGCGTCCATCAGTTCGTCGACGGTGAACGGCACCTCGATGAGAAAGACCTTGGCCGAGACCACGAGCCGCTCGATGTGCTCACGCAGGCGGAAGATGGCTGGTCCACGATCGGTCGGGTAGGCGCGGATGCCCTCGAAGACTCCGGAGCCGTAGTGCATGGTGTGGGTGAGGATGTGCACGGTGGCATCGGCCCAGTTGACGAACTCGCCGTCCATCCAGATCTTCTCAGTGGGGGTGATGGGCATGGCTTAGAGCCTTTCTGCGATGGCGTCGCCGACCTCGGTGGTCGAGAGCGTCGGATCAGGTGCGGAGTTGATGAAGTCGTTGACGGCGGCATTGACGGCTGTGGCCGCGTCTTCCTCGCCCAGGAAGTCCAGCATGAGCGCGGCCGAACGGATGGCCGCTGCCGGATTCGCCTTGTTCTGGCCCTCGATGTCGTGGGCCGCCCCGTGCACCGGCTCGAACATCGAGGGTCCGGTGCGAGCTGGGTTCAAGTTGGCGGAGGCGGCGTAGCCGATACCACCGGCAATGGCTCCAGCCAGGTCGGTGATGATGTCGCCGAACAGGTTGTCGGTGACGATCACGTCATAGCGAGTCGGCTGCTCTACCAAGAAGATGCATGTGGCATCCACGTGGTTGTAGTCCTTGGTGATCGTCGGGTACTCCTCGCCGACCTCGTGGAACGAACGGTTCCAGAGGTCACCGGAGAAGGTGAGCACGTTGATCTTGTGCACCAAGGTGAGGTGCTGGCGAGGACGGGCGACAGCTAGGTCGTAGGCGTAGCGGACGCACCGCTCCACCCCGTGGCGGGTGTTGACCGACCCCTGCGTGGCCACCTCCATCGGAGTACCGCGTCGCAGAAACCCACCTTCGCCGGCATAGGTGCCCTCGGTGTTCTCTCGGATGACGATGAAGTCGCAGTCGGGCGCCAGCGAACCGGGCACACCCACGAAGGGCCGCAGGTTGATGTACAAGTCGAGCTCGAACCGCAGCTTCAACAGCAGGCCCCGCTCGAGGGTGCCCGGGGGCACTTCCGTCGAGTTGGCAGCCGCCCCGACTGCTCCCAGCAGGATCGCGTCCTGGCCGCGCAGCTCCTCGAGCACGCTGTCCGGGAGCACCTCGCCAGTACGGAGGTACCGGACGGCACCGAGTTCGTACTCAGTGGTGTCCAGGGTCACCCCAGCGGCGTCGACCACTTTCAGGGCCTCGACCAGCACGTCTGGTCCGATGCCGTCGCCGCCGATCACTCCAACCTTGTAGCTGCTCACGTCTCTGATGTCCTTGTCTGTTGTCGCTGGTGGCCTGTGCTGCCTGTGCTGCCTGTGCTTGCGGGACTCCGACTCTGCCACTTCGATGGCGCCCCGTGTCTGATGCACGGCCCACCGAGCAACTGTGCCTCGGAAATTGAAAAACCGCCCACCAGGTGGACGGTCAAGAGGCACACACCGGGAGCGGTATGTGCCTAATCGATAATGATCACGGTGACGCGTCGGGCCCGCTCGGTGTGCTGCACCCCACCAGTGTCGCCCGTACCACCCATCACCGTCAACCCCGAGAGCCAAGAGATGGTGGCCGGTTGGCCGTCACCCCGTCGTCTCCCCCTGCACCTCGTCCCACTGCAGGGCACCCTCTCGCAGGCACCGTGACGCCGGACCCCGGCACTCGACCACCGTGGACGG
>CAIVIS010000124.1 GCA_903906055.1 uncultured Acidimicrobiaceae bacterium | reverse complement strand
TTCACCAGCACCGTCGACGGCGGGTCCTCGGCCACCATCGCGTCTACGGCCAATGCCACCCTGGCAACCTCGGGACTTCCCGTCGATGCCACCGGAACCGTCCACTTCTACTCCGGCGTGACGCTGCTGTGCACGGCCACCCTCACCACTGGCGATGGCTCGTGCGATACCGCAGGGCTGACGTCGGGTAGCTACACCGGCATCACCGCCACCTACTCGGGTGATTCGGCCTACGACGCATCGGATGCCACCAACACGGTGGATCTCACCGTCACTGGGCCTACATCGTTCACCAGCACCGTCGACGGCGGGTCCTCGGCCACCATCGCGTCGACGGCCAATGCCACCCTGGCCACGGTCGGGCTTCCCGGCAGTGCCACCGGCACGGTCGAGTTCCATTCCGGCGCAACGCTGCTGTGCACAGCCACCATCACCACTGGCGATGACTCGTGCGACACCACCGGCCTGGCCGCCGGTGACTACACCGGCATCACCGCCACCTACTCGGGTGATTCGGCGTATGACGCATCGGATGCCACCAACACGGTGGATCTCACCGTGACTGCGGCCACATCGTTCACCAGCACCGTCGATGGCGGAACTTCGTCCTCGATCTCGCCCTCGGCCAATGCCACCCTGGCTACGTCGGGACTTCCCGGCGATGCCACCGGAACCGTCGACTTCTACTCCGGCGCGACGCTGCTGTGCACGGCCACCATTACCGCTGGCGATGACTCCTGCGATACCGCCGGGCTGACGTCAGGCAGCTACTCAGGCATAACCGCCACCTACTCGGGGGACACGGCGTATGACGCATCGGACGCCACCAACACCGTGGACCTCTTCGTCTACACCTCCACTTCGTTCACCATCACCGTGAATGGTGGCTCTTCGGCCACTATCACCTCGTCAGCCAACGCCACGCTGGCCCTCAGCGGGCTCAACAGCCGGGCGTCGGGAACTATCGAGTTCGATCAGGCGGGCGACGTGCTTTGCACGGCCACTCTCCCGGCCACCTCGTGCGATACCTCGGGCCTCGATGTCGGTGACTACACCGGCATCACCGCCACCTACTCGGGCGACTCCACGTATGAGACCTCGGACGCCACCAACACGGTGGACCTGACCGTGGCCGACCCCACGTCGTCGCTGTTCTGCAACAAGGTCTCGGGAACCATCACCAAGAAGATCACCTTTACCAACTGCGGCCTGTCCCAGAAGGGCGGCCGTATTGCCGGCTCCGCCTACCTGACTGGTGGCGATGTGACCTGGGCACTGAGCAAGACAGGCCTCACCTACTCGGGATCGGCTACTTCGCCAGGCCAAGGCGCGTGCCCCACCGGACGAGTCGAGCAGCAGTTCACCGGCTTGGTGACTGCAGCGACAGCCGCCTTTGTGAGTGTGGGTGACTTGGTGAGCTTCGATGTGTGCGTAAACACGACGAACGGGGTCGTCAAGTTGGTCCACGGCACCACCGCAGACTTCTGATCGGCGAACTAGCCGGGCGAAGTCGTATTCGTTGATGTTGCCGGTGCCGATGT
>CAIVIS010000123.1 GCA_903906055.1 uncultured Acidimicrobiaceae bacterium | reverse complement strand
GGTGACGGCACCACCTCAGTGACCAGTTCCACTACGGACGTCTGCACGGTTGGCCTGCTTGGACTCGTCTCCTATATCGGGACGGGAACCTGCACGCTGGTCGCTCACGTGGGTACCGGGACGTTTTACGCAGCGGCCAATGGTTCGCCGCAGAGTGTCACCATCGACAAGGCATCCTCGACCACCCAGATCACCTGCCCGACAGCACACCTGACCTACACCGGTTCGGCCCTCACGCCGTGCACGGCTGCAGTCACCGGAGCCGGCAGCCTGTCCACCACGACGTCAGTCACCTACGGGTCCAACTCCAACGTGGGCACCGCCACGGCTGATGCCACCTATGGCGGGGACGCCAACCACAACGGATCGAGCGCTACCCAGTCGGGCTTCACCATCGACAAGGCATCTTCGGCCACCCAGATCACCTGCCCGACCTCGCACCTGACCTACACGGGCACGGCCCTCACGCCATGCACGGCGGCGGTCACTGGAGTCGGCGGTCTGTCGACATCTGCTTCCGTCAGTTACACCGGAAGCACAACGAACGCCGGTGTGGTCCAGGCCGACGCCACCTATGGCGGGGATGCCAACCACAACGGGTCGAGCGCCACCCAGTCGGGCTTCACCATCGACAAGGCCGCTTCGACCACCCAGATCACGTGCCCGGCATCAGTGACCTACACGGGCACGGCCCTCACGCCATGCACGGCTGCGGTCACTGGAACCGGCAGCCTGTCCACCACGACGTCAGTCACCTACGGGTCCAACACCAACGTGGGCACCGCCACGGCTGATGCCTCTTATGGCGGGGACGCCAACCACAACGGGTCGAGCGCCACCCAGTCGAGCTTCACCATCGACAAGGCTGGCTCAACCACCCAGATCACCTGCCCGACCTCGCACCTGACTTACACGGGTGCTGCTCAAACGCCATGCACCGCGGCGGTCACTGGAGTCGGTGGTCTGTCGACATCTGCTTCCGTCAGTTACACCGGAAGCACAACTAACGCCGGCGTGGTTCAGGCCGACGCCTCCTATGGCGGTGATGCCAACCACAACGGGTCGAGCGCTACCCAGTCGAACTTCACCATCGACAAGGCATCCTCGACCACCCAGATCACCTGCCCGACAGCACACCTGACTTACACGGGTGCTGCCCTCACGCCGTGCACGGCTGCGGTCACCGGAGCCGGCAGCCTGTCCACCACGGCGTCAGTCACCTACGGGTCCAACTCCAACGTGGGCACCGCCACGGCTGATGCCTCTTATGGCGGTGACACCAACCACAACGGGTCGAGCGCCACCCAGTCGAACTTCACCATCGACAAGGCATCTTCGTCCACCCAGATCACGTGTCCGACAGCACACCTGACCTACACGGGCACGGCCCTCACGCCGTGCACGGCTGCGGTCACCGGAGCCGGCAGCCTGTCGACCACGGCGTCAGTCACCTACGGGTCCAACTCCAACGTGGGCACCGCCACGGCTGATGCCACCTATGGCGGTGACGCCAACCACAACGGGTCGAGCGCCACCCAGTCGAGCTTCACCATCGACAAGGCTGGCTCAACCACCCAGATCACCTGCCCGACCTCGCATCTGACCTACACCGGTTCGGCCCTCACGCCATGCACGGCTGCGGTCACCGGAGCCGGCAGCCTGTCGACCACGGCGTCAGTCACCTACGGGTCCAACACCAACGTGGGCACCGCCACGGCCGATGCCACCTATGGCGGGGATGCCAATCACAACGGATCGACGTCCTCCCAGTCGGGCTTCACCATCGACAAGGCCGCTTCGTCCACACCGTCGATCTCCAACCTGCCCGCATCGGGCATCAGTGGCGGTTCGTTCACCCCGACGGTGACGACGACCGGGGATGGCACCAAGACAGTGACAAGCTCGACCACCAGTGTGTGCACCGTCTCGGGTGGGACTGTCTCCTATGGGGGAGTGGGCACCTGCACGCTGACGGCCCATGTGGCCAGTGGCACCAACTACTCAGGTGCGGATGGCTCGGCCCAGAGCTTCACCATCGGCCAGGCTGCACCGACGGTCACCTCCATCACCCCGATGTCCGGCCCAGCTGTCGGGGGCACCCCGGTGGCCATCAGCGGCACCAACCTGACCGGAACAACTGCAGTGACCTTCGGGACCACGGCGGGCACCTCGGTGGTGGTCTCCTCAGCGACCCTGCTGTATGTGACTGCACCAGCCGGTGCGCCCGGTGCTGTCCATGTGGCAGTCACCACTCCCGGGGGCACATCGACTGCCTCACCGGCTGACTTGTTCACCTATGTGGCTGCCCCGACCATCACCGGGCTCAGCCCGACGTCGGGGCCTGTGGCTGGTGGCACCGTTGTGGCAATCACTGGCGCCAACTTGGTCGGGGTC
>CAIVIS010000122.1 GCA_903906055.1 uncultured Acidimicrobiaceae bacterium | reverse complement strand
TAGAAGGAGAGATGGATCCCCTTCAAGACCTCGCGGTCGGGCGGATAGAAGCGACGCAGGTCACGCATGGTGAAGATGTACTGGGCAGCCATGACAGACAGTGTGCCAGCCCGGACGGGTCGGTCCGGCCGAGAGGCACCTGTTGTCGGGAATCCCTGGTCGAACCGTTGGCTAGCCTGGGTGGATGAGCACACGATCGGGCATCCAGCGGCGATCCGCGGCGTTGTGTGACTTGGTCGTAGTCGGGTGGGGATCCAGCGGTCTGGACCAACAGGGGAGAAACGGTGGCTGGTAAGCACGATGCCGTCGAGGTGACGGCACCGTTGGAGGCAGCAGAAGCGGCAGATGCACCCACATCGGAGGATTCGACGCACGCATCGCGCCGCGACCGGGTCGGCGTGCTGATCCAGCGCCTGGTCGAAGCCATCCGGACCGGGGACGACGACTCGGTGGAAGCCGCCATCTTGGCCCTCAGTCAGCGCAGCCGCTGGTTGGCACCCCTGGCCCTCCTGGTCGGCGGGTTCGCCATGCTGTTCCAGGGGGTGAAGACCCTGTTCACCAACTGGCGGCTGTCCCTGGTGCAGATCCTCCCGGCGATGTGGATCTGGATCGCCATGTTCGACCTCAAGGCTCACGTGCTCCATGGCAAGGCGTTCCATGTGTTCAAGGGTCCCCAGGTCGTGATCCCGATCGTCCTTGCCATAGCGGCCGTCACGGCGGCCAGCTTCTACCTGAACGCGGTGTTCGCCTTTGCCATCACCGCCTCGGGCTCCCCGGAGATCCGGCCGGCCTTCGCCCAGGCCAAGACCCACCGCAAGACGATCCTCCTGTGGGGCTTCGGTGTCGGGGTGCTGCTCGGGTTCGCGGCGATGGTGGTGGACCGGTGGGGTGAGTTCTGGTTCGGACTCGCCCTCGGCACCATGTGCGCGGTGCTGATGTTTGCCTATGTGGCGGTGCCGGCCCGGCTCCTCGGTCTAAAATCCGAGCAGTCGAGGCGCGACAAGATGACCGCATCGGCGGTCGGAGCGGCAATCGGGGCTGTCATCTGCTCGCCGCCGTACGTGCTGGGTCGCCTCGCCATCTTGATGCTCGGATCGCACGTATTCCGGTACCTGGCCATAGCGCTATTGATCATCGCCATCGTGCTCCAGACCGGTGCCACCAGTGCGGTGAAGGCCATCAAGATGAGCGCCAAGATCGTGTCCGGGATGGACCCGGACAAGGCGGACGCCGAGGTGTACGGGGCGGACACGCCGAAGGAGTAGTGGTTCGGGGCTACTGGCTGGCGGGGTGGCGCGGGCAGCACTCGACCGGGGCGACCCGTCGGATTGGAGCACCGGACGCGAATCTCATCTCGTTGCTCCTTGTGGTGGCGCAGTCACTGGGTGCAGCCGCCGAGTTGGCTGGTGTGCGCCGCCGTGATCAATAGTGCTGTCTCGGTGATCGCCCACGTGCGATGCAGCGGCCATCCGGCAGTCAAATGGATGCCCGGCGGTCGGAGGTGCACGTGATGACGTAGGGCAAGCCCATGGCGACATACCGTTTTTCCCTTACGCCACAATGGAATTCTGCGAGTATCAAGCGCTGCTGGGCGAAACTGGAGGGCACGTGGACAGGCCTAGCAAGGTGGCCCGCAAGACTTTGAGCAAGGTAGTGCAGTCAGGGTCGAGGCATGCACTTCAACACTCACCGAACGTCCGATCGAGCAGTCGCGATCCGAT
>CAIVIS010000121.1 GCA_903906055.1 uncultured Acidimicrobiaceae bacterium | reverse complement strand
CCGGGCGGCTCGTACCGCCACCGGGCCACTTCGCTCCTAGTCGGGTCGGTGGTGATGATCTGCGCCGTCCTGATAGGTGGACTGATCTCGGACAACATCTGGCTTCATCTCGGGGTAGCCGTAGCGTGGGCCTTCGGGGCCGGATTGCTCTGTTTCACCGGGCCCCGAGGGGCGATGATCGGTGTGCTGTCGCTGGTGCTGGTGTCCGCCTACAGCGGCGAGCCGGTCCTGCATCGGGCTGGGTTCGCCCTCAGGTCGGCCAATGTGGGCGCGTTCGCCTTCGGTATCGCCCTGATGGCTCTGACCATCACCATCCCCTGGCTGGTGGGTCGGGCCACCGAGGCACGTAGCCAGCTGGCGATCTTCTTTCGCGGCTTGGCCCGCTCGGTCCGGGCCGGTCAGATGGATATGTGGTCGAGCATCCATGCCGAGCACCTTCGCAGTGCGGTGGTCGAGATCGAGTGCGACCAGCACGCCGGGCGGGCAGGCCAGTTCTTCGCCGACGTCACCGGCCATAGCGCCGAGCTGCGCGTCGCCCTCCTCGGACTCGCCGCCTACCGGGGTCCGGGACCGGTCGGCCCCACCAAGGGCTCGGCCTTCGACGCCTACTTGGATGCCCTGGCCTCGGTCACCCAGGGCATTGGCCACACCCTGGTGTGGCACGTCCGACGACGCCGCCTCGGCCGGGCCATGGCCACCCTCGAGCTGGCCTACGACCGCTGCATGGCCGAGTTGGCGGAGGAAGGCGCAGATCTGGTGACTGCAGCCACCGTTCCGCTGCGGTACCTGGTGGATGCGGTGGTCGGCCCCTGGCCTCTCGGCCCCGGCAGTGGCGTGCAGCTCCCTAGGTGGCGCCGTCCACACCGGATAGGCGTACGAGCCCACCTGGACTGGTCCGACCCCTTCTTCCGCCACGCCGTCCGCCTGGCCATGTGCATCGCGACCGCGGTCACTATCGGCTACTTCGCCGACTTCCCCCACTCGTACTGGATCGCCGTGACGGTGGCCTGGATCTCCAAGCCGGGGGCCGGCGACACCACCATCCGGGTCATCGCCCGGGTGGCTGGCACCATGTTCGGCATCGTGGTGGTGATCGTCGTGGCCTGGGCTATCCCTCTCTACCGGTGGGACACCGTGGCGCTCATCGGCCTGGCCGTAGTGGTCGTCGTGGGGTTCCTGGTCCCCAACTACGCCATCGCTATGGTCGGCTTCACCACCTTCATCCTCCTGGTGTTCTCCTTGTCCGGCGACCCGGTGGATGCCACCTCGCTCGACCGGCTGGTGGCTACCCTCATCGGCGGGGCCATCGTGGTCCCGATGTCGCTGCTGTGGCCACTGCGCCAGCGGATGTCGGTGTGCAGCGCGCTCCGTTCCCTGATCACGGCCCTGGCCGCCGCCGTCGCCTCGGTCGACCACCTGTCCGGATCTGCCACCCAAGACAGAACCGGGGGCGATGCCAGATCGACGCGGTACGCAGCTCTGGCTGAGGCCCAGTCTGCGGCGGCCGTCACCCTGGCCACCGCCTCCCACGAGCCCGGCAGCCACCACCGCCTCCACGCCGACGATGCCGAGCGGATCCTCGAGGACCTGAACCAGTTGGCCGCCGATTTGGTGGAGTGGGACACCACCCATCGGCCCCCCGAAGGAGACGCCACGTATCGGTGTGTGGAGCGCTCACTGGCCACCATCGTGACGCAGTTGGACTCCCTCGACCGATCCGGTCGCGTGGCGCACCACAACGTCGAAGTGGCTGGGGTCGGCCTCGAAATGCTCGATGAAGTGGCCGCCATCCTCAACGCCTACGTATGACCAGCGCGTTCAGCTGCTCAGGCCAGTGACGTTCAAGTCCCACTGCCAGTTCACCGTGCCGCCCAACGATGTCTGGCGTATGCCGCTGATCGTGCCTCCACCCTCCATGGCAACGTAGGCCCCGGTTCCGCCGATCACCCGCGCCGTCCCACCGAATGTGGTGTTGGTAGTGGTAGCGGACAACGTGGCCTGGCCCTGGGAGGTGATACCGAATGTGCCGATAGGGGTGGTCACGGTGATCAGCCCGGTCCACGGTCCGCTACCGGAGGCGTAATTGACCGTGGCTACGAACTGGAGTGTGCCCGGTTGGCCAGCGACGGTCGTCGTGCCGGTCAGGAAGTTCGAGCCGAAGGTGTGGTCGAGGTTGGCACCCACCGTGGTCAGGTGCCGCTCTTGGGAAGTGAGGACCGTGGAGAACGACAGGTGTGTGCGCCGGGACGGAGCAGCATCAGCCCGGGGAGCCACCGAGGAGATCCCGATAGCCGCGGTCACCATCACCGCCATCACCGCCCCCGTCAACATGCGCGTCAGCTTGGACTTGAACATCTGCCCTGCCCTTCAGGCTCTAGGTACTCCGGCATCGGACGGACCTTTATCACCCAGTTTCCCGACGATCAGCGCCGCCCGTCAACTGAATCGCTCGAGCGAGTCCCGATGACCACGCTCGGTGGTCGAATCCACACCAAGCGAGATGAGATCTCGGCCCAAGGCTCGATCGACGAGCAGCATTCGTAGCCGGCCTGCCGTCCGTGATCAGCGTCGGTGGCGGCCCGACCGTCGAGCTGCAGGCCGTGCTCGGTGCCCTGGGGCGACACCTCTGGGGGATGGCCGTCCCATCTGGGCCATCTGATCGACCGGTTGGCCGACCTGAACCGGACCCTTCCGTCCCTCTCTGTCCCAAAGGCATGTCACACCGGTTTCCTACGATGAGCAGTGGGCAATCTAGAGGAGCGCCAAAACGACAAGAGAGAGGCAACGATGACATCAAAGGCAATCGCATCACTGGACGAATGGTTGATCCGGGCCGAAGAGGTCTTGGTCGAACAGCGCGAGTACTCGCTCTCTCCCTCTTCGGTGGAAGCGTCCGAGGACGTCACCCACGAGTGGACAGTCTCCCTGGCCACATTCGCCCTCGGGCTGTCTGATCTGCTGGATCGGCTGTGCAGCCGTCCGGGCCGGTGGATCGTGGTCGCCGAAGATGCGGAGCGGTCGCACCGGTTCTGGCAGGCCCTGGCCTTCGAGGACGGGTCCCTCATCGTCGAGGCATCGAGCGGCATCGGCTGCACGGATGCCGAACGCCTGGCCCCCGAGGTCGAAGCCCGTCTGGGCGACCTGGGCTGGGACACGCCCGACCCACCCAAGAGCCCCAACTGGCGCCGAGTGGAGGCGACCTTCAGCCCGGACACGGCCGACGTGGCCACTCAGGCCATCGAAACGATGCGGAACGTATTCGGCCTCGACGAGACCGACCGAGTGCATCTCACCCTCTTCCCCAGCGCCCGCCGGGGCGATACCCCGGCCAGTGAGTGCCTGTCCGAGGACGGCCCCGACCTCGACCAGGCTG
>CAIVIS010000120.1 GCA_903906055.1 uncultured Acidimicrobiaceae bacterium | reverse complement strand
CCGCCACCGCCACCGCCACCGCCACCGCCACCGCCACCACCACCGCAATAGCGGAGGGAGAGCCACCCCTGCCGACTGCGGCAGGGGTGGCTCTATGTGGCAAACGGCGCCACCATCAACTGCGTGCATCGAGAGTCCGAACCCGAGCACCCACATGAAGGGCAGGCACCGGCAATATCAGCACGAGCTGCCTGGTCCATCCGTTCCAAGTCACGGCACTTGCACCGATGGACCCCAATCGCACCCGTTCCTGACATATCGTCGTAACTCATGACGAACAACTCGAGCCGTGGCTGGTGGCAACTCGGCAGATCCGCGAGGTTCGTTCCCGCAACGGCAGTCCTCGGGCTGTTGATGCTGGCTGGCTGTGGGAGCAACCTTCTCGGTTCGTCCACGACGACGGGAGGACCGTCAGCGGACACCAGTTCGTCCGGGAGCCCGTCCACCACGGTGCCCGTGAATGGTGAGGTGGCCGTTGCATTCCCGGTCGTCGCCTGCACTGATCCCGCCAACGGAGACGCGCCGATCAAGGCCGCAAGCGGGTGGAGCCCCACCATCCTCCTGGCGCCAGTACCCACTTCGCTGGTCGGGAAAGTCGCGTTCTACACCGATGGCGTGCACACCATCCTCGGACCAAGTGGATGGACATGCGCCCGCGTCGGCCCTGGATCGCCTGCAAACTCAGGGACATCTAGCCAGACCTCGACTGGTGACCAGGGCGCCACGGGCACGTCATCGGCCACACCCAATTGGGGCCAGGATGCGGCCATAGGGGTAACGGGGACGACGACGCTCGCCGTGTTCCCGTCCAACGACCCCAATCCGCCAACTTCTGGGCCTCCGAACCCCGGAACCGAGGGCATCTTCGCCACCTTCGCCACTACGGGCACCAATGCCGGGGTTCGGCTCGTCTGCCCGTTCTTCACCCTCCCGTCGTGGCAGACCCAGTCGGCAGGATGCTCGACGGCCAAACCCACGGGTGAGACCACCAACGTCCTGACGCCTGACGTCACCGAGATCACCGATCCAGCCGGACTGGTCGGAAGTCTCGCCGCGTCCGGTGGCCAGGGCCAGACCTCCGGTGTCGTCCTGTTTCCACAGATCGCCTCGGCCATCTCCAACGGCTCTCCGATCGCAGTTGCTATGGAGTCCTGTGCTCTGACAGTCGCAGCCCTCTGCCCGACCGTCTTGTCCGACTTCGATGTCCGCGAGTTCCCCGTCCCCGCGTCCAATTGAGCACCTGAGCGGCCCTGCGACTGGCCCTCCCCGACACCCGTCGATGGCTCGGCCTGCAACTGATCTGCACTCATCGGCCCACCAGCAAGCACCCGATCTACTACCTAGTGGCACCAAGTTGTGAACCGGGTAGAAACCAGATAGTCACGCTTCGTGGCAATTTCATCCAAATCGGGCTACTTCAGGGGCAAATTGTTACCACGCGTGACAAAAGTTGACCGACGCCTGCTGGCCCCTTATGGTCGCCCCAGGTGACTACCGGTTTTCGGGCCGGTGGAGACCTCGCAGTGATCGTCGTCGGGCACCGCCCAGCGCCGATCGGGCTGCGGACGGTGGATCGACCGGGACGCCGAATGGCGCCTCGGACAGCGGGACGGGGACGACCATGGCGAAACCAAAGACAGACCGCAAAGGCGAAGTGGTTACACGGGTCGCATCGGCTACGGAGCCATCCGATCGGGTGAGCGGGACAACAGCTGCCGACAGAGATCGACCGTCCCTCGGGGCCCTATCGGCCAGCGGCGTGGCCTCCATGTCCACCACGGACGTGGGCGCCCACAAGGCGAAGACCAGGTCCACCCGGATGCAGCGACTGGCTGGAGTGCTCGCCGTCATTGCCATTCTTCTCATCGTTCGAGACCTCGTGGCCCCCGAGATGTCATTGTCCATTCCGTCGGTGCCTTCGGGCCTCACCCCGTACCTGCTGCCGCTGGGGCTGATCCTCCTGCTCACCGCGGTGATGGTGGTGCCCATGCTGGCCGCCGGCAAGTCACCGCACATCCTCTACCGGCCCGAAGAGCTGACCATGACCTTCGACGACGTGCGCGGTTCGGACGGGCTGGTCGAGGAGATCACCAAGACCCTGAATCTCTTCCTCGCCTATCGGACGTTCAACGAAGAGATGGGTGGAACCCCGAGGAAAGCCATCCTCTTCGAAGGACCCCCGGGGACGGGCAAGACGTACATGGCCAAGGCCATGGCTTCCGAGGCAGGCGTCCCGTTCCTCTTCGTGTCTTCGTCGGCGTTCCAATCCATGTTCTACGGGCAGACCAACCGCAAGATCCGTGCCTACTTCAAGGAGCTCCGCCGCCAGGCCCGCCGCGAGGGTGGCGCCATCGGCTTCATCGAGGAGCTCGATGCCATCGGCGGTAAGCGCGGGTCAGGCTCCAGCCATGGCGACGGCGTCCCCGGGGTGGTCAACGAGCTGCTGATTCAACTCCAGTCGTTCGAACAGACCCCATGGACGACCCGGATGCACAGCAAAGTGGCCAAAACAGTGAATGCCTGGCTGCCCAGCAAGCTCCAGCTGCGAACACCGACGCACACCCCAGCCAACATCTTGGTGATCGGAGCCACCAACCGAGCCGACGACCTCGACTCTGCGCTGGTCCGGCCTGGTCGTTTCGACCGCAATATCTACTTTGGGCTCCCCGGGCGAGCCGGGCGCCGGGACATCTTCGACTACTACCTGGACAAGAAGGCGCACGAGCCCGAGATCGACGATCCAGCACGACGCGACACGCTGGCCGCCATGACTGCGGGGTACTCGCCCGTGATGATCGAGCACCTGCTCGACGAAGCCCTGGTCTGGGCGCTGCGACGTGGTGCGCACCAGCTTTCCTGGCAGGACATCCAGCACGCCAAGATGACCGAGGAGATCGGACTGGCCCAGCCGGTGGAGTACACCGAGGCCGAACGGCGGACGATCGCCACCCATGAGGCCGGCCATGCGACGGTGGCCTGGCTTGTCGGGAAGAGTCGCACGCTCGAGGTCCTGACCATTGTGAAGCGCCGTGACGCACTCGGTCTGCTCAGCCACTCCGATACCGAGGAACGCTTCACCATGACTCAGACCGAGGTCCGAGCCATCATCGATATCGCCTTTGGTGGAATGGTGGCCGAAGAGATCTTCTTCGGGGAGTCGTCCACCGGTGTGGCCAGCGATCTCCAGGCCGCCACACTCAACGCGTGTCAGATGGTGGGGATTCTCGGCATGGGGAGTTCGCTCATCTCGGTGGCAGCTATCGAGTCGGCCGGCGGGGGTGTCGTCGGAAAGGTGCTGGCCGACGAAGCCCGTCGATCCGAGGTCGAGGCGCTGCTGACCAGCTCCAAGGAGTCTGTGGGCCAGATGTTGGAGGAGTACCGTCACGTGGTGGAAGCGCTGCGCGACGCACTTCTGCTGCGCAGTGAGCTCATCGGCGAGGAGATCCTCGATGTGATTCGCCAAGCCCAGGTCCACCCAGGCTCGCTGAGTCTCGATCCGCTCGACGGACGACGGGTCACGGTCGGCGGCCCATCGGCCTCCTCGTCGACACCCCGGATCTCCCCGGTGCCTCACATCACCCAGCCGCCGGCTGGGCCTCCGGCCTCCTGAGTCCGCAGGTGGCGGCCCTACGGGTCCCACAGTCGACCCGTTGGTAGGCGCTTGAGTTCCGCTGGTCACACGCGCCCCTGCCTAGCCCCGCCTAGCCCCTGACGGGCCCCTGGCTAGCCCCTGACTGGCCCCGCTGGTCGTGCACGAGCCCAAGCCAGCCACGCACCAGCAGCTCTTCGGATATGGGCGCGGTATTACGCTCGCCACTGCGATTATCTGCTGCCTGCACGGCCCGCATGGAGCCCCACTTGTCCGGCGTTGTGGGGCACCATCCCTATGCGAGCGATAGAGAAGGACGCCTCTCGTAGCAAACGTGAGGGGCTCGCTCATCGTTGTCTCTTTGCGTGCAGACAGTGGCGACGAATCCGTGTGCCTCGTAGAAGCGTCTGGCTCCCAGATTGCCCTG
>CAIVIS010000119.1 GCA_903906055.1 uncultured Acidimicrobiaceae bacterium | reverse complement strand
TCGCCTTCTCGGCGCCCGCCTCGGCCACATTGACGTCATTTTCAGGGGTCGGATATGACCCGGCGGGCGTGTCGGGGCGCGCTCCGGCAACCTGGTGCCGTCTGGCGGGGTGGGGAGGTCAGGTCACGTGATGAGGGCGATGCGCCGGTAGGCCTCGAGCAGGGCGTCGGACCCGGGCCACCCTTCGACGATGCGCACCACATGTTGGCGGGCCCGATGGATGAGCCGACCGGGAGCGTGGAAGATGCCCCAGCGCAGGGTCTTCGGCCGGGCGTTGACCCAGGACCCGTCCATGCAGAGCAGTTGGAACCAGCGGACCAGGTCGGCGGCCAGACCCACCGCCATCATCCAGTTGGCGTTGGCCTCGAAGTTGGTGAAGGGGAACCGGCACAGTCCGGAGTCCTTCAGACGTTGGATGTGCTGTTCGACGTGGGCGTGGGCCCGCATGGTCGTGTCCAACTCCACCGATGATCCTTCGGCGTCGGTGTAGAAGCCCCAGTAGCGGAAGTCGAGCGACGGGAACAGGCTCCGCTGGGCTCCGGGGTGGAGGGGTTCGCGTCGCACGATCAGCCGGGTTCCCGGGGGAAGCTTGTCGTCTTTGACGAGTGAGGTGAGCTCGCACACAGCCGCTCCGTCTCTCAGTCCACCTTGTTGGGTGCGTGACGGTTCCCACACCTGGTCGATGCCGATGGCATCGCCGATGGCAGCAGTGACCTGGGGGTTCGAGCGGGCGGTGACAAAGAAGCGCACGTTGCGAGCCCGGCACGCCGACAGGAACCCTTCGGTGCATCCAGCTGAGTCGGCTCGAACGACGAGGCTCCGATTGGTGAGCGCAGAGTCGTCGCCAGCTCGGTGGCCCGAGGCGATGGATGTCGGCAGTTGGGCGATGGCGTCATCGAGGACGGTGATGTGGTCGACCACGGTGTTGGCCCCGGCGTTGCCCGGTCGCAAGAGCCCGGCCAAGGTCTCGCCCGTGGCATCGGCAAAGCAGAACATCGGATGAAAGCCGAACCCGCCCTTGTAGGTCGGGGCCGCCTGCTCCTTCGTGTCGGTGTGAACCTCGACCAGGCTGGCGTCGATGTCCAAGATCACCGGGGAGGAGCCGGTGGTGACCGCCGACCGGGACCACACCTTTTCCCGGACCTCGGCCATCGCCTCGCCCAACTGCCGGCGGGTGGCCGGTGTCATCTCGTGAAAGATCCGGAACACGGTGGTGTCTGACGGCACCAAGCCGAACAGCTCACCTCCGATGCGCAGGTGCTCGATGTCAGCACAGCTCTCCCCGCCACCGGCGAGCATCAGAGCGACTTGCACGAGGACCTTGCCTCGGTCGTGGATCGGCAGCCGCTCACCAGTCACAGGGATGCGGGCTGAAAGTGAATCACCGAGTCCCAAACGGTCAGCAAAAGACCCCAGAGCGTGAAGCCCGAGATGGGCGACTACGCCCGTCCCGTCGGGTTCCACAACGACGTGGCGCGTGCTGTTAGCGTTCACCTTGGAAGTGCCCTCCTGTGTTGGAAATGTGTTGCGTCGAGAACAACAGTTTCCCCTACTCGGAGGGCTTTTCCGCGGACGCGGCCAGTTCAGGTCAGGCGGCGTGGTGAATGATCGGGGTTAGCGGCCCGACCTCGGGGCGGGGAGAAGAATCTCCAGTGCCGGCATCGTGTTGCTATGAAGTCGCGGTCACTTCAGACGCCAACTCCCTACACAGATGTTCTTTCTGTCCCATCTCCACGGGCAGCCAGTTCTCTCCAGCGTTCACCTTCACCGGGGACTCGCCGTCGGAAATGTAGAGCCCCGCGCAGTCCCCCCTGATGAAGATGGTCCCGGCCGGAGCAAATCCCGGGAGCCGCGATCCCTGCAGGACCGGCTCCGTGCCGCCGAGCGAGCGCTGCGTATCGATATAGCTCGCGAGCTGTGGTTTCGACCACGTCCAGAATGGGGTCGCTGAGATCCCGAAGTTCGCCACAACGCTGAACAGCGCCAGCAGTGCGATTGCACCGGTGGTAATCCAACCGGCACGGGCAGATCGAGCGTCGAGTCGGCGAAAGATGTCGATGAGCCCCACAGCTGCACCGAGTGCCAGCAGCGGAAGGAACTCGACCAGGAAGCGATTGAGAATCCACCCGTAGATCAGGATCGCTCCGATTGGCAGCACCATCGGGTGGTGCGGATGCGTTGGACCTCTCCGGCGGATCACCGGTCCCCCGCCTCCCCCGCCGGTGGCGGCGCAGCG
>CAIVIS010000118.1 GCA_903906055.1 uncultured Acidimicrobiaceae bacterium | reverse complement strand
GTGGGCGGGACTTCCGCGTGAGTCTCGGCGTGAGGCTCCGCGTGTAAACCGGGCCTCAGCCTAGGCCGAGTGCACCCAGGGGCTTCGCCGGACAGGGTGGGTGGAGAACCTGAAGACAAAGAACTCTTTGGTCTTTGTTTGTCTTTGGAGGCCCAGATGACCAGGACCGAACGAATCGCCCAACGCGAGGCTGACATCACGGCCTAAAGGTGCAAGGTGACCCAGGAGGTCGCCAGACTCCGAGCCATGCAAGCCGAGCTCGCTTCCATCCAGGCCGGCGTCGCCCTCACTGGTGACCTCGCCGGACTCGAGCGCACCGAGGCCGTCTTGCGCGATGCCGGAGCGATGCTCTCCCCCAAGCAGATCGAACAACGACTCGAAGCCGGTGGCCGTAGCGATACCTATCGGACCATCACGGCAACACTCGACCACCTGATGAAGCAGAACAAGGTGACCCGGGCCGACTGGGGCCACTACCTGGCCTTGTGAGATCAGCTCGTTCAGCGGGAACTAGTGGGTCTGCCAGTAGTTGCAATCCTTTTCCCATAAGGGCTATCCGGGGTAGTGCCGTAGCTCTTATTGTGAATACATGCGTCTCACACCGCTGGCGAATTCAGCCGTCGGCAGGCAAGAAGGGTGTTGCCTCTTGCAATACAGGGTATCTTCGGTATAGTACAGGGCATGGCACGTACAACCTCCGCCACACCCAGCACCATCACGAACCCGGTTGTCGCAGCGTACGGTGACATCGAGTTGCGCTGTCGTGCCCGTGAGTTGCGTGGTGATCGGACTCTCGCCGATGCAGCGCGCCTGGTGAGTCTCAATCGAGACGAGCTTGCTCGGATCGAGCGAGGAGACACCGTGCAGATCCGCTTCGATACGCTTGTCAAGCTGATGAACGGCTACGGCTGCGAGCTCAGCGATCTGCTTGAGGTGGTAACTCCTGACGAACGGCAGGTAGGTGCACCGTGGCTGGCACCTCTCACCGCCCTACGAGCTGGCCGTGTCCGCCCAGGGGTACCAAGTCGCCGTGAGCCTGACGAGCTTGTCGACGAGATTCTCCCCTCCGGAGTCGGCTCTGATTTTGCTGAGGATGACTCCACGGATGATCGAGTTCGCCGATCGGCGTTCCGGCCTTCATCTCGCCGGTGACCGAAGATCCGGGAGCCATCTACCGAGCAGATGATGATGGCCCGCTCCAACAAGGTGACATCCTCCTTGCACCGGTAGTCCGACTCGCATTGCCTGGGGCACCACCTGACCCTGATGGAGGTCAACTGCTTGACCAGGCATCCGCGATCGTGAGTGGTCCTCAGCCTGAGCTGGGACACATCGAGGTGCGCGTTGGCTGGGGGCCGGTCGTCGTCACCAGCCATGATTGTCACCTCGAGAAGGAGTTCCAGCGTCGGTATCGCCAGCTCCGCAAGGCCGGTCGGTCAAAGAACCAGGCCATTGCTGAAGCCGAGGATGACGCCTCGCTCGACCGGTGGCTCATCGTTGCTCCGATTCTCGATCTGTTCTCACACATCGACGAGCATGATGGTGCTGGCGAGCAAGCAGCGGCGGCCGCGCAACGCGGCGAGGTCATCGGCCTCTGCCCGATACCCCCCATGCTCAAGCGTGGACTCACCGGTGGCGTGGCCGATCTCACGTGGTTGGCAACGATCGAACGCGAGACCATCGTGGCCAGGCTCGCATCCATGACTGAGGAGGGTCGAGCGCTGCTTCGGATGGCACTGGCCCGAAGCAGCGCTCTTCGCAGTCCCGAGATCGGGTTCCTCCTCGAGGACATCATCGGAGACCGCATCGTGGATGCTCGTCGGGGAACGGAGAATGCAGCGGTGATCGAGCTGGACCTTCGACGAAGTGGAACCATCCGCCTCCTTGCAGAGCCCGGTGAACCTGCGACCGGTGGACCTGAGCGCACTCGATCGTCGGCACCAACCTCTCAGAACTGAGCTACGAGCGGTTCGCCTACAGGGCTGCCTCCCCGACGCCCAGATCTCCCAGGCCAATGACTGCTGCGGGCACTGTTGCATTGAGCGCGACCCCTTCGGGTTGACACGCGTCTGGGTGAGAGGGCGCGGCGGCGAGGATCTCGTGCTCCTCAACCATGATGCGGACACACTGCTCATCGGGAACTGTGGCGAAGATCTTTCCGCGCACCCGGAACGAGCCCAACTCATGGTGAGCCAACTCAGAGCTCTCAGGCAACGACAGCGCCCAACTTCGAACATCCGCCATCGTCGGCATGGCCAAAGGTCTACTAGGTACATGCCCCAAACTGCTGGCTCGGGGGTGCTTATTCGCTGGCAGAAGTGGGAGCAGACAGCAGCGGCCTCAGCCACGCTGCCGTGCGATCCTCATCCCATTCGCTGCTGGCAACTGCCAGCACTGCACGCTCGGATTCGTCGATACCTGGATAGGGGGTCCACGCCCACCCGTTGATCTCGACGAAGAGGCGAAGCGTCACCCATGCGGCTCGCTTGTTCCCGTCGAGCAGCGGATGATTCTTTGCCAGGCGAACGAGGAGAACCGCCGCCTTGTCGACGAAATCAGGGTAGAACTCGTCTCCGCTCCAACTTCCGGCCGGTGCATGCAGGGCAGAGTCGGCAAGATCAACGTTCATGCTCCTGGACACCACGTCTGGTTCGGTGCCCGTCACTGCACTAGCGACAGCGATGTAATCCGCTAGGTCGGGGTACTCGACCGTCACTTCGCCAAGCGCTCGAGCAACTCCCGATCTTCCTCGATGATCTTGGTAAGACGAGCCTTGAACTCCGGATTCTTCCGACGGCGTTCGACCTCTTCTAGCAACGATCGCTTGACCGTCTCGTTCAGACTGATGCCGTCTACGCGGGCAACAGTCTCCGCATCAGCAGCGAGGTCGTCCGGCAATCGCACTGTGATGTTTTTTGTCATAGTGTCATGATACCACGATGCTGCCCCCTACCGCCGGATGGAGGTCCGGTGGACGATCCGGCGACAGGTTGGCCTTCACCCGGTCGCACGCTGGACCAGGTCGGAACTGTTGAGACCCGCGGCACGAGGGGTCCGGCCACGTCGACGGCCTCGTCCGGCAAGGCGGCGGCATGGTCTCGTGCAGCCACCGTGCGACCACGGCTGTGTGGGGCCGGTGCCGATGCGGCGCCAGATTCCGGGAGTCACCTCGGAATGAACGTCCTAGTATCCCCAAGATGAACCGGACAGCAATCGCCCAGTGCGTCGGCAGGACCAGAGAGCGGCGCCGATGAGCACCGGTGGGCTCCTGGTCGGACGCGGCATCGCCGACATCACTGGCGAGGCCGCCGGCTGCGGGTTGCTCGGCTACGGCATGGCCGACCAGCAGTCAGAGGGGATCCACACCCGCCAGCGGGCCCGAGCCTTCGTCTTCGCCGGCACCGGCACCCACGCCAGCGACCAGAGGATCCTGCTGGTG
>CAIVIS010000117.1 GCA_903906055.1 uncultured Acidimicrobiaceae bacterium | reverse complement strand
GAGAGCATGTCGGCTCCACTTCTCCGGCCGTCGCCGGGGTCGGCGCCCGTGATCGGGCGGATCGGGCGAAGCGTAACCCCACGGCGGCCGATGGGTGGCCCCTGTGGCTAGGCGGCCGATGGGCGGCCTCTGGAGCACCGGGCTACGATCGGCCGAGCCGGAGCTGCAGCCAACGCTGCGCTGTGTACCAACTGATCCATGACCGTCCAGGGAGGGCCCATGAAGTCGTACGATCGCCTGTTCATCGGAGGAGACTGGGTCGAGCCGTCCTCGTCCGCCGTGTTCGAAGTCCACTCGCCGTCCACCGGCGAACTGGTGGGCAGCACTCCTGAGGCCATGAACGCGGACATTGACCGCGCTGTGGCCGCCGCCCGCGAAGCCGTCGACCACGGCCCGTGGCCCCGCATGAGCCCGACCGAGCGCGGCGCTGTCCTGGCCCGTGCCGCCGAGTTGGTCCGCAATCAGATGCAGGAGATGTCTGAGCTCATCTCCAACGAAATGGGATCTCCGGTCTCGTGGGGACTGCTGGCCCAGGTGCTGGCCCCGACCATGGTCCTCGACTACTACGCCGGCATGGGTTCGACTTTCGCCTTCGACACCGTCAAGGACGGGCTGCTCGGCCCGGTCATGGTGACCAAGGAGCCGATCGGCGTCGTGGCCGCCATCACTCCGTGGAATGTGCCCTTCTTTTTGGCTGCGTCGAAGCTGGCACCCGCCCTGCTCTCGGGCAGTTCCGTCGTGTTCAAGCCCGCCCCCGAAACTCCGCTCGACGCCAACGTGTTCGCCGAGATCCTGGCCGAGGCCGGACTGCCCAAGGGCGTCCTGAGTGTGGTGCCGGCTGGCCGTGAGGTCGGCGAGTACCTGGTCAACCACCCCGGTGTGAACAAGGTCTCCTTCACGGGCTCGACGGTGGCTGGCAAGAAGATCGGCGCCGCCTGCGGTGCCAACCTGAAGCGCTTCAGCCTGGAGCTCGGCGGCAAGTCGGCGGGCATCTTGCTCGACGACGTCGACCTGGCCGAGTCGCTGCCCCTGCTGATGCCGAACGCCATCATGAACAACGGTGAGGCGTGCATCTCGCTCACTCGGATCCTGGCCCCAAGGGACCGCTACGCCGAGGTGACCGACGCCATCGTTGAGTTGGTACGTGCCATGAAGGTCGGCGATGCCCTAGACCCGGCCACCGAAGTCGGTCCCCTGGTGGCGGAGCGTCAGCGCGACCGGGTGGAGAACTACATCCGCATCGGCCAAGAAGAAGGGGCCAAGATCGCCGTCGGCGGAGGACGCCCAGCCGGTCTCGACCGCGGCTGGTACGTGGAGCCCACCGTCTTCGTCGACGTGGACAACTCGATGCGCATCGCCCAAGAGGAGATCTTCGGCCCAGTGCTGTCGGTCATCCCCTACGACGACGACGCCGATGCCGTGCGCATCGCCAACGACTCGGACTACGGGCTGTGCGGCGGGGTGTACACCTCGGACAACGACCGGGGCCTCGGCATCGCCCGCCAAGTCCGCACCGGCACCTACATGGTCAACTCGGCCATCCCCATCGACTTCTCCTCGCCCTTCGGCGGCTACAAGGATTCGGGCATGGGGCGCGAGTTCGGCGAGGACGGCCTCGAGTTGTTCCTCGAGAAGAAGACCATCAACCTTCCCACCGGCTACAAGCCAGCCGTCTGACCAGGCCCGTCTGACTGGGCCCGTCTGACTGGGCCCGTCTGACCAGCCAGGACCGACCCCGCCACCATAAGACTGCTCATGTTCGCCTCCCAGATTGGGGGTGTACCCGGAGTGGTGCGTCTGCGATAATTGACGCTTGATGATGCAGCGCGCTCAAGGTCCGGTGGACCTCGTCTTCCTTCGCGGATCGGTCCGGCAGTGAGCCGGTCGTCCGCCGCGCCTGACACTGCGGTGACACCTCCCGTGGCTCGGGGCCGCACCATCGTCTTCGGCTTCGTCCCTGCTCTCGACGGCGTCCGCGCCATCGCCGTCCTCGGTGTCCTGCTCTACCACGGGGGAGCGCCGCTGACGACCGGCGGGTTCCTCGGTGTCAACATCTTCTTCGTCCTGTCAGGGTTCTTGATCACCTCGCTGCTGCTGGGGGAGTGGACCCGGCGACTCACGATCCGGTTGGGCCAGTTCTGGACGCGGCGGGCCAAGCGGCTGCTGCCCGCTCTACTGCTGATGCTGATCGGGGTGGCACTCTTCGCCCACTTCTTCTCGATCGGCGGGGAGTTCGCCAGCCTCCGGCTCGACTCTCTGGCCACGCTGGTCTACGTGGCCAACTGGCACTTCATCGTGGGCGGAGCGAACTACTTCACCAACTCGGCGCAGCCCTCACCGCTCTCCCACATGTGGTCGCTGGCCATCGAGGAGCAGTTCTACATCGTGTGGCCACCGGTGGTGCTGGTCCTGCTGCGGCTCGGTGCACACCTGCGTCCGTCCCGCCGCCTGTGGCCGGTGCTGGCCGCGGCCATCGTCGGCGCCCTGGCCTCGGCGGCCGACATGCGGTGGTCCTATCTCCACGGAGTGTCAGTGACCCGGATCTACGAGGGGACCGATACCCGCAGCCAGGACATCTTGGTGGGTGCGGCGTTGGCCACGGGTATGGCCATGTGGGCCCGCCACCGGCGTTCCTTGCCTCAGCCGGTCCCCGATCTGGACACGGTGGAGTTCAGCCGGGTCCATCCATCCGTCGGCACGACTGGCCTCGGCACCCCTCCGGCGCATCGCCGCGACATCCAGCGTCGCCTGGGGCGCAGCGTCAAGCCGATCTCGGCGTGGGAGCTCTCGAGCACCACGGCACGCCTGGCCACCCAGGTCATCGGTTGGGCCGCGCTGCTCGGTGTGATCGGGCTGTGGTGGCGGCTGTCCGGCCCGACCGGATTCTTGTTCAGTGGCGGTGAGCTTCTGGTGGCGGTGGCGGTCGCCATCGTGCTGTTCGCCGTGGTGGCGGCCCAGTCCGGTTCGCTGGCCCGGGCGCTGGGCAATCCGCTCTTCGTCTTCCTGGGGACCATTTCGTACGGCCTCTACCTCTGGCACTTTCCGCTGTATGCGCTGCTGAATGCCGGGCGCATGCACCTCTACGGACTTCCCCTGCTGGCCGTGCGGATGGGTGCGACGATCGTGGTGGCCACTGCCTCCTACTACCTGGTGGAGCAGCCCATCCGACAAGGACGCATGGCATCGCTGGCCGAGTGGCGCGGGTGGCTCGTCACCTCGGGAGCCTTCCTCGGCGTGGTGGCTGTCACTGTGGCTGCCACCCTCCCGAGCGCCGCCGAGGCGGCTGGTCCGTCACTGGCGAGCGGCACCACGTATGCCGGTCCACCCGTCAAGGTGGCCATCTTGGGTGATTCGGTGGCTTGGCGCCTCGGGTTCGCCCTCATGGCCGACCAGCCCCAGCAGCAGTACAACGTCGACATCGACAACGGGGCCATCGTGGCCTGCGGCGTGGTCCGCAGCACCATGTACACGGCCCACGGGGTATCGGACCCGATGGCTCCCCAGTGCAATCCGACTTCGCCGGTAGCAGCCCAGTGGCCGGCACAGTGGAAACAGAACCTCGACCAGTTCCACCCGAACGTGGCGGTCATCCTGGTGGGTCGATGGGAGTTGATGGACCGCCAGATCGCTGGCACCTGGACCCACATCGGCGAACCGCTGTTCGACAAGGCGCTACAGCGGTCGCTCGAGCAGGCGATCGATGTGGCCTCGTCGGACGGGGCCTATGTCGAGCTGATGACGGCCCCGTGCTACAGCTCGGGTGAGCAGCCGAACGGGCAGACCTGGTCGGAGGACTCCATGATCCGGCTGGCCGCATACAACCAGATGGTCCTGAAGGTGGCGGCCGAGCACCCAGCAACCGTCGAGGTCCAGAACTTCGGATCGATGGTCTGCCCCGGTGGCGTCTACGCCACCACCCTTGACGGCGTGCAACTGCGAGACGGTGACGGCGTGCACTTCGTGCCCACTGCGGCCGCTGGTAAATGGTTGGCCGCTCGGGTCTTTCCCCAGGTGATTGCAGCCGGACGGAGTCAGATGGCTGGCCGGAGCCTGACTGAGCACCCGACTACAACCTCGACTGGGCCACCAGGACCGACGGTGTCGGCCTCTGGCAAGCCGGTCACGGCCGGAACCCCGGGTCCCTAGTCACAGCGGGTCGCAGGGTCAGGTGCCGGTGGTGACAGATCCCTGGGAACCCGACGGCGATGACGGGGGAGGGACCTGACCGAACACCGATGTGTCGGCGTTGCGGCACTGGGACCGAAGTGCGGGGATGAGCGTGGCCTCGGGCACCCGGTTGGCCTCCGACAATGTGGTCGACAGCGACTCCCACTGGATGTCGTGATAGGCGGCCTGAGCGGCGATAGGGATGCCAGCGAGCAACTCGATGTAGGCCTGACTTTTGAGGGTGCGAGCGGCTGCCGGGTCGGTGCTTCGGGTGGCCTTGTCGTAGAGAGCGAGTGACTTGTTCACATGTGCGCACGAGGCTCGGGCCAGGTCGCCCGCGCTGGCGGCACATGCGGTCATTGCTGTACCGGCCAGGATCGTCGCCACCACGGCGACGGCCCCACGGGCTAGTCGTGAGCGGACCGTGGTGGTCACTCGAGCCAGCGGGGTGCGGAGTCCAAGAGGTAGCGGCTGACGGCCAGGCACCGGTCGAACACGTCGCACATCATCTCCTCGCCGGTCAACACCCGAGCCAGGGAGACCGGGGTGCGGGCCACGATGCTGAGGCGGCGCTCGGCTGCATCCGTGGCCGAGGCATACGAGTCGATGGCCGAGGCCTCGAGGGGGAGTTCGATTCCACCCACGCCGGCTAGGTCAATGGCCAGGCGCAGCAGGTCGGGCCCGCTGGGGAGCGGCGGCAGGGTCCAGGTGAAGGTCAGGGCGAAGTGGAACTCGTCGGGGGGATCCTGGTCCTCGGGCAGCCCGAAGACGGCATCTTCGAACGACAGCAGGGTCCGGGGATCGACCTCGAGGGCGAGGTGGAGATCGAGCGGGCCACCGCAGCCATCTTCGGGGTGGAGTTCCACCTCCCAGACCTGGCGCAGCGAGTAGGTCTCGACGAAATGCCGCTCGTCGTGCACATGGAATCCATGATCGACGGAATGGTCCTTCAGATCGGCCACGTATCCGGCCACGTCGATGACTGCCACACGACCAAACTACCGGCTGGGGTGGCCACCGCCGACGGCGGGGTGCTCCGGTAGCGTCGACAGCTATGGATGACGCCACGCTGCTCGAGGTCCTGCACGCCACGGCCACCGCTATTGCCGATGCGCTAGGTGAACTCGACGACTGGGGGCTGGCCGGCACTATCGACGGGCAGTACCGGCACGACTTGGCCGCCGACACTGCTGGGCTGGCCGTACTGGAGATCGCAGGGGTGGGCGTGCTGTCCGAGGAGTCGGGCACGTCGGACCTCTCTCGTGACCTGGTGGTGGTCATCGATCCGGTGGACGGCTCGACCAATGCATCCCACGGGATCCCCTGGTACGCCACCAGCCTGTGCGCGGTGGACGGCGATGGCCCTCGGGCGGCGTTGGTGGTGAACCAAGCATCCGGGGTGCGGTTCGAAGCGGTGCGGGGCGGGGGAGCGCGCAAAGACGGCGTGGCGATCTCCCCGTCCAGATGTGACCGGCTGGAGGATGCCATCGTGGCCTTCAGCGGATATCCGGAGCGCCATTACGGGTGGAGGCAGTACCGGTGCCTAGGGGCGGCAGCGCTTGATCTGTGTGCGGTGGCCGAGGGCGTGCTCGACGGGTACGCAGTGGTTGGTGGGTCCGAGCTCGGCAGTTGGGACTACCTGGGCGGGATGCTGGTGTGCACCGAGGCCGGGGCTGTCATCGGCGAGGCATCGGGCCAGGACCTGGTGACGCTGTCGCACAGCGAACGCCGGGCTCCGTTCGCCGCGGCCACCCCGGCGCTGTTGGCGCAGTTCATGGACGCAGCGGCGCGGTAGCGTCTGGGTCGTCGGGCGCTTAGCTCAGTTGGTTAGAGCAGCTGGTTTACAACCAGCAGGTCATCGGTTCGAGTCCGGTAGCGCCCACTTGATCGACAGGGGAGGGGCCGTAGGCGTGGGTCTCAGTCACGGGTCGCGAAAGATTCGATGACTACCCAACCTTCTCCAGCGAACGGCAGGCCACCTGTCCCCGGTGTCGTCATGGACCGTCGTCCACTGCCATGTGGCCCGACCATCTGGACCGCTGAAGCTCCACGTCATCTCGAAGATGCCGGTTGCGTTGACAACAGGCTTGATCCGTAGATTGGCTGGCCAGTAAGACGGATCCTTGGTGGCTACGAATCGGTCGGCCGCAACATTGAACGTTCGGGCCGCCTCACGGAACATGAGTCGCTGGTGTTCTGGTAGGCGCTGATAGTCGGCCTTGAACGGGTCGGTGCGCTCGAATCTCACGAATCGAGTTCGGCCAGCAGTTCATCGACGTCTGCGACGACAGCAACATGCCCATTCGCAACGGCTTCGTCGGCCTCGCGTTCGAGTCGCTGCCAACGCTCGCTCCAGAACCACGCCTGATCCGCGGGAACGGCCATGTGCGGTCGAAGGATAATTTCTCCATCGCGTTCGATGACCTCGACCTGCGCTCCTGGCTGGTCCAGACCGAAGTGGCGCCGCGTTGCCGATGGAATGGCAATCAGTCCTCGGCTCTGGACGGCCACGAAGACGGGATCGGCGCTCATGAATGCAGTATAGCGGCAAAACCGTAATACTGCATTACCGACTTATGCATATTCGGCCCGCCTTGCAGGGGCCAGAGGCCGCGTGGACGGCAGAGTGGTAGGCGAGAGCGTCGACGGGGAGGGCCATCTCGTCGACCCAGTGCGGCTCTCGTGAAGTGAACCGCACCGGGTGAGCCCAGCTCTCGTGACTCGAGCACGTGAGTTCGTGGCCCGGCACTGATCTGCCGGCCGGTCTGCATGCATGTGGCGGCCTAAGCCACTGAAAGTGGGGACTCCGGCCGACCACCGTCGGGGAACACGCCGCCACTCGCAGTACGACCAGTGGCTTGGTGGTTGCCACGCCGTTCCTGATCCTCCCCCCCGTACGTCGACCTGTGCGACCGATCCGCTACCGATTCGCACCTGGGCGCCGCCCTGACTGCAAGTTCGCTACTGATCCGCACCCAATCCGCTACCATCATGGTCGGGGGGCAGATCGCGTTGACGAACACCAAAATTGAGACGTCGACCGCGGTTGACATGACGTGACCGGCAGTAGGGCTGCATCGGCCAGGTCAGCGCATGTCGGACCCAACGCCCCTCGGCGTTCCACCCTCGCGCTGCTCCTGGCCGGCGTACTCGCCATGTCCACCCTGTCGGTGCTGGTCTCGTCCCCACCGGTGGGAGCCACCACCACGCCAGGCGCCCCTCAGATCCTCGGGTCGATAGCGGACCCTGCCCAGGGCATTCCTGCGACCTCGGTCATGGGCCACCAGTCATTGCGACGCGCGGCAACGGCGATCGCCACTCCGGGGGCCCCGGACCAGCTGGTCTCCCAAGGAGGCACACCGGCCATCATCTCGGGTGCCCCCAAGGTCTACCTGGTGCTGTGGGGGTCGCAATGGGGGAGCATCTCTCAGGACTCCCAGGGGCTGCCCGTTGCCTCGGCCGACCCCCTGGGCGCCGCCAACTACCTGGCCCGCCTGTATGCCGCACTCGGCACCGGTAGCGAAACCTGGTCCGGAGTCATGACTCAGTACTGCACTGCTCCACCGGGCGCCACGGTGTGCGCGTCCAGTGCCCCACGCGTGGGCTATGCCACCAGTGGTGCCCTGGCTGGCTGGTGGGCCGACTCTTCTGCGGCTGTGCCATCAATCGCAACTTCGAGCCAGGTGGCCCAAGAGGCCCAGTCGGCAGCGCTGCACTTTGCCAACACCACCACCAGTCTGAACGCCGATGCCCAGTACGTGATCGTCTCGCCGACGGGCACCCATCCCGAGGGGTTCGACATCGCCAACCCGTCGACCCCCTATCCGCTGACGGGAGCCTGTGCTGATCACTCGTTCGCCACGTCATCGTCCACGGGCGACCTTGCCTATACCAACCTGCCGTACGTCTCGGATCTCACGAACGCCCAGGGCACCTCGTTGTGTGGCACCAACAGCGTCAACGCGGGCAGCAGCGGAGTCTTGGACGGCTTCTCCATCGTGGCCGGACATGAGTACGCCGAAACCCTGACGGACACCCTTCCGGGTGCGGGCTGGGTGGACTCGGCCGGATTGGAGAACGGCGACAAATGTGCATGGACGTCGCTCCAGGACGTCACCATGGGCACCGCGTCCTTCGCCATGCAGCCCACCTGGTCCAACGACTCGGCTACGTGCGCCATCGGGCACGCGGTCGTGACCCCGAGTCCGCCAACGAGTTTCGCGCTTGCCGCCTCACCATCCCGAGCCACCATCACTTCTCCCAATGCGCCAGTGCCGGTCTCCATCGTGGTGAGTTCGTCGGACACCGACACCATGTTGCTGTCAGTGCAGGCTCCCTCGGGGTTCCGCGCCACTATTGCGGATCCACAGGTCCAGACCAATCAGCCGACGACCCTCACTGTGACCACCGACGTCAGCGTCATCGCGGGCAACTACGACGTCATGATCACGGCCACCTCGACCACCACGGGTATCGCACAGGTGATCGATGTCCCAGCCACAGTGAGCCCGGGCACGTTCTCGGTCTCGATGAGTCCTGCGCTGATCCAGATGACACCGGGCACCCTGGCGACCGCCCAGATCCAGACCCAGGTCGTCGTGGGCGCCCCTCAGTGGCTGTACTTTTCGCTGGTGACCTCGTCACGCAAACTGCTGCCTGCTCACGTGTACCAGACGGCGACCCAGGGACCCGTGGTTGCCGGTCAGGGCTCGACCCAGGAGTTCTGGTCCGACCCGACCGCCAAGCCAGGCACGTACCACTACGTGTTCCGAGCCATGTCCGCCCAGGGGGTCGTCTCCTCCGTCCCGATTACTCTCCAGATCCTGGCCCTACCGTCATCGACCTTTGTCCCCAAGTTGTCGAACACGCAGGGGAGCGTCATGCACGGCTCGTCGAACCCGGGCACCGTGACCCTCAAGCTCAAGGGTCCGAAGTCTTCAGCCTCACCGATCTCCATCACCATCGAGGGACTCTCGAGTCACGTCACCGCCCAGGTGGCCTCGACCCTGGCCGTAGGAGCATCCACCCAGGTGACCTTTGCCGCTGGTGCCCAGGCCGCTTCGGGTGTGTCGATCGTCACCATTGTGTGCTCGGATCAGAACGGGGCCACCCGTTCGGCCACCTACCTGCTCTACGTGCTCTAGGTGCTCTAGGTGCTCTAGGTGCTCCAGCTTGGTGAGACGGATGTGTTGAAAAAGACACATCCGCACCTGGCTTCCGAACCCGATGCAACCACTCGCCTTTGAGCCGAGCGACCGCACCTCGGTCTTCTCTGGCCGCGAGTCAGCGTTTTTCGTCTCCGGTCGTAGTCCGGCCACGTCTTGGGTTGGCGGTATGGGCTGGACGGCTTGCAATTTGGCATCGAGCAGTCGCTTGGCCTCGGTGCCGGACTGGCCTGGTGCCGGAGGACACACCAATGATTGAAGAACTGGTCGGATCTGGTATCGGTTCAGATACCGCTCCAGCGCCGATTCCTGCCAGCGCCCACCGACATGCGAGATGGTGACCTTCTAGGTGGCGGCTTCACCGGCGACAACCTTCTTGGGGGTGAGGTCAGCCTCGGCTATCCCCGACTCACGTTCGCCAGGGCGAGTAGTGAGGCTGTCCGTTACCTGCCCGAGTGTCCAGTTGTGGGCGAACCGGGCTGCCCCACAGTGGGACCGGAGCAGGCGCCCCTGGGCCGGAGTGGGGTCAGGCGCGAACACCACGGCCCGAGTCACGTACTCCTCGGCGCCATCACCGGTCAAACCGTTGACTGTCCATCACGCGTGAACAGGGCACGGTTTTAGGTACATCTCATCTCACCAAGATGGCGAACCAAGCGTGCTCTGAACTATCTGTGGGATGTCGGAATGCCATAGAGCACGGACGTACTTGTGGCGAAGTTGCGGGCCAACTCTGACCCTGCCGCGATTGAGATTCGCTGGTGAAGGCGTATCATTCACTGCAGTTTCTCTTCCGATCGTTGTCTGCATGCATGCGGCTGCAAAGTGGGCAATCGGGGGCAACCACATGTGACCCCAATCGATCTCAACCCAACTTGAAAGTGGATAATTGATGAACTTGCATCGACACTGGCGAGGACACGCGATCACATCGGCACCGTCACTAGGCCCGGGCAGCGGGGGCCAAGGCGCTCTGCCGATCCGCACCTCACTGGTCGCCGTGCTCCTCGCATCGGTGTTCGCCTCGATCGCAGTGGCGACCCCGCTGGCGTCGGCTGCCCCTGCATCCGTCGGCCTGGTCAAGGACTGTCCGACCTACGACGCGACGTTCGGGCAGAACGTGGTCTCGGTCACATTTCACTACCAGACCGTCCCTCAGACCTGGGTCGTCCCTTCCACGGCCGTGCCTGCGTCGGTCTGCATCGATGCCAGTGGGGCACAAGGCGGAACCAGTGCCACTCAGCCCGGGGGCACTGGAGGGACGGTGAATGTCGTCACGAGTTTCACGCCGGGTCAGGCGTTGAACATCCTCGTCGGCAAGCGGGGCAAGTCCGGAAGCGGTGGTGCCGCGGCGGGCGCAGGAGGGCAAGGCACGTTCCTCTTTGCTCCTGACGGCAGCATCGTGGTGGCCGCCGGTGGCGGTGGTGGTGCGGGGGTCACCGGAAACGGTGGCGGTGGCGGACCGAATCCGGGGAGTACTGATGGGAGCGGGCGCGCCGGCGCTGACGGCACAGCGTTGAGCAGTGGTGGATCTGGAGCCACACCGTCCTCACCCGGATCGGTGGGTACGGGAGCTGGGACATCGGGAGGTGGGCCGACTAGTTCGGCTGCGACAGTCGCCAACGGTGGTGCTGGTGATCCCAGCGGTGGAGGCGGCGGTGGCGGTGGCTACTACGGCGGTGGAGGCGGCGGAGTCAACGCCGGCGGTGGAGGGGGCTCGAACTTTGCCAATCCATCGTGGTCCCTTTCCACTCCGTATTTCCAGGGGAAGTGGGCCAACAACGGCAACGTCACCATCTGGTATCAGAGTTCGATACCCACCAATCCAAGTCCGGGAAGTGGCTGCGACCCGCTGCCCTCATGCACGCAGACCTCGTCGTATCCCAGCAACGGCTACTGGCTCGGGGCTTCTGACGGGGGGATCTTCTCCTTCGGCAGCGCCCTGTTCCACGGCTCCCACGGTGGTACCAAGCTCAACCAGCCAATCGTGGGTATGGCGGCGGCGGCTCCTCCGATCACCGCACCGTCGAACGGGTACTGGCTGGTGGCATCCGACGGCGGCATCTTCGACTACGGAACGGCCGTGTTCCACGGCTCCACCGGCGGCCAGTCTCTCAATGCGCCGATCGTGGGCATGGCCCTGACTCCTGACGGATTGGGCTACTGGCTCGTCGCATCCGACGGCGGTGTGTTCGCCTTCGGCGATGCCGTCTTCTACGGCTCGACTGGGGGAATGCACCTTAACCGTCCGATCGTCGGGATTGCCGCAGACCCGGCTGGAGGTGGCTACTGGCTGGTCGCATCCGACGGCGGTGTGTTCGCCTTCGGGCACGCCTTCTACAGCGGTTCCGAGGGTGGAGCGACATTGAATCGTCCGATCGTGGGAATCGATGCCGACCCGGTGGCCCCAGGTGGTTACTGGCTGGTGGCATCTGACGGAGGAGTCTTTTCGTTCGGTGGCGCACCGTTCCTGGGATCAACCGGAAGCCTGCAGCTCAACAAGCCGATCGTCGGCATCGCTGCGGCTCCCGATGGGGCGGGCTACCGGTTCGTCGCCGCTGATGGCGGCGTCTTCGCTTTCGGTAGTTCGCAGTTCTTCGGCTCGACCGGTGGCATGGTGCTGAACAAGCCGATCGTAGGCATGGCGGACGCCTGATCGTCGCAGCCCTGGGGCGGCTAGGGGCGGTTAGGGGCTGATTCGGCTGCTGCTCGCGCTCCAGCCTCGGACCGAGTCAATCCCGCCGTGCCACCGTGCCACCGTGCCGCGGGGATGCCGGGAGCTGTGCCAGGGAGGTCATCGATGCGGTGATGACCCGACGTCGCCAGTCCGCCATTCGATTCGCAACATGACCTTCTCCTCTGGTCTATCTCGTATGCAGTCGTAATGTAGTAGTCAACGATTCACGTGGGTCCTGACCCGCAGGGAGCCTCCGTGCGTCGGAAACGAGGGCAGATGAAACGGATCACTGCATCGACTGTCGGCGCCGCGTTCGCCACGTTCCTGGCCTTCAGCGGTCTGGATCTCGTTGGGAGCGGTCCGTCCGCTTCGTCAGTCACTTCGTCTCCCTCGAAGGTCGGCTGGGTCTATGCAGGTTCGCCAAACACCGTGGAGCCATCCACGAGCGAGTTGGATGCTTCGGCCATCAGCTTCAAGGCCTACCTGGCCTTCCAACCCTCGGTCCCCGCTGGAGCCACCGTCACCGGCGCGAGCCTGGCGTTGGTCCCGAAGATCACCAAGGCTGGCGGGTTCACCGTTTACCCGACGTCGACCTTCACTCCGGCCACCCTCACGTGGAACAGTCGTCCGAAGATCGGGAGCACCCTATTGGGCACCACCCCATCCACTGTGGCCGGGGTCTCTGTGACCGCACCCTTGACCAGGTTGGTAGTCGCCAGCGAAGTCGACCTCGCCCTCGGATACAGCATTCCAGGCACCATCGGGCGGTTCTCGACCACGGGGATCTCGCTCTCTGTCACCTATACAACTGACGGGACGACCACTACGACCTCGACGACGACACCGGTCACCACCACGACCACCACGACCACCACGACCACCACGACGAGCACCTCCACGACCACGACCACCACGCGGCCGACGACCACCACGACCACAACGACCGCGCCGACCACGACGACGACGAGCACCACTACAACCACCACCCCAGGCAGTGGGTCCACCGCCAACAAGGTCATGGTCATCGTGGAGGAGAACCACTCGCAGGCCGAGATGTATTCATCCATGCCCTACCTCGCCAGTCTGTCGACTACCTACGGCAAGGCCACCAAGTACTACGCCATCGGACATCCGTCGCTGCCGAACTACCTGGAGATCTGGGGAGGGTCCGCCTTCGGTGTGTCGAGCGACTGTGGGGTGGGGTGTGGGCCCACTGGCGCCACCGACACCTCGATCTGGGACCAGACCATCGCCGCCAATGCGCCGGCCAAGGCCTACCAGGAGTCGATGACGTCGAACTGCCAGACCGCAGGCTCGGCGGGCTACGTGGCCCGCCATGGCCCATGGCCCTACTTCACCAACGCCACCAGTCGGGCCAACTGCCTCGCCAACGACGTCCCACTCACTGCGCTCCAGTCCGATATCACTGCTGGCAGGCTGCCGGTCACCGGTGAGATCACCCCGAACCTGAACAACGACTGGCACGACGGGACGGCCGCCCAGGCCGACGCCTTCCTCCAGGTGTGGGTGCCCGCTCTCATGGCTGGGCCGGACTATGTGGCTGGCCGCCTGACGATCATCATCGCAGCCGATGAGGACGACTCCTCTGCCGCCAACAACGTGGCATTCACGGTGATCAATCCGAAACTGAGCGGCGTCACGGTCGCCACGACCACCAATCACTACTCGCTGACCCGTTGGCTCGAGGACAACGCCGCAGTGGGCTACCTGGGCGGGGCCTCTGGCGCCCTTGACCTGAAAGCAGCATTCGGGCTGTAGGCCTCCTGGCCCATCGACAGGCTCGACCGGATGGCCTGATCGGGTGCGTGCCGACGCCCTCGCCTCCCGTGAGACTGTAGGTAGCGGCGGCTACCGCAAGACCCCAAATTCCACTCGGGGGTCACGCGTTTGTTCCTACGCGGTACCTATGCTCACGCTGGCAACTATTTCCCCTAAAGGTATGGCGTCGGCCTGCCGAAGGGAGGTGGAGGGTCAGGGAGAAGGCGCAGGGCCGATCCCGAGTGGAGGTAGGGGCTATGAACCGTGGAATCCGATTGGCGATCAGTGCAGGGCTCGCCACATTTCTAGGAGTAAGCGGCTTCGGCCTCGTAGCGGGTGGTGCAGCTACCTCGACAGGGAGTGCGGTTCCGTCAGCATTCGGGTGGGTCTACTCAGGATCGCCGAACACCGTGGAGCCCTCCACGAGCGAGTTGGATGCCTCGGCTAACACCTTCAAGGCCTACCTCGCCTTCCAGTCCCCGGTCCCGGCTGGAGCCACCGTCACCGGTGCGAGCCTCACGCTGGTCCCGAAGATCACCAAGTCCGGCGGGTTCAACGTGTACCCGACCTCGACCTTCACGCCAGCCACCCTCACGTGGAACAGTCGTCCGAAGATCGGGAGCACCCTGTTGGGAACCACCCCATCCACCGTTGCCGGGGTCTCCGTGACCGTCCCCCTCACTGGGTTGGTCGTCGGCAGTGAAGTCGACCTCGCCCTTGGCTACAGCATCGCTGGGACCATCGGACGTATTTCGACCACGGGGATCTCACTCTCTGTCACCTATAGCGCCAACGGGACCACCACCACCACCACGACGGCGCCGACCACGACGACGACCCAGCCGACGGGGGCGATCCCCTCCCCGACCACCACGGTCCCTGCAACCACGACGACGACCACCACGGTCCCTGCAACCACGACGACCACCACGGCCCCTGCAACCCCGACCACCACTGTGCCGCCGACGACGACGCCGACCACCACCCCGGTGGCCGGGTCGACGGCCAACAAGGTCATCGTGATCATGGAAGAGAACCACGCCCAGGGCAGTTCGTACTCGTCGATGCCCTATCTGGCCGGCTTGTCGACCACGTACGGCAAGGCCACCAAGTACTACGCCATCGGGCACCCCTCGCTGCCGAACTACCTGGAGATCTGGGGCGGGTCCGCCTTCGGAACCTCGAGCGACTGCGGTGTCGGGTGCGGGCCGATAGGCGCTGGCGACACATCGATCTGGGACCAGACCATCGCCGCTGGCAAGCCGGCCAAGGCCTACCAAGAGTCGATGAACTCGAACTGCCAGACCGGGAGTTCGGCCGGCTATGTGGCCCGCCACGGACCATGGCCGTACTTCACCAACGCCACCAGCCGGGCCAACTGCGTCGCCAACGACGTGCCGCTGACAGCGCTCCAAGCCGACATCACGGCCGGCAACCTCCCCGTCACTGGCGAGATCACCCCGAACCTGACCAACGACTGGCACGACGGGACGGCAGCCCAGGCCGACGCCTTCCTCAAGGTGTGGGTGCCAGCTCTCATGGCCGGACCGGACTACACCGCCGGGCGGCTCACCATCCTCGTCGTCACCGATGAGGATGACTCCTCGGCCGGCAACAACGTGGCCTTCACGGTCATCAACCCGAAGCTCAGCGGCGTCACGGTCGCCACGACCACCAACCACTACTCGCTGACTCGCTGGCTTGAGGACAACGCCGGCACCGGCTACCTAGGCGGAGCATCCACCGCCTTCGACCTGAAGGCGGCGTTCGGACTGTAGGCCTCCAATGGGCCCCCGCACGGTGCGGGGGCCCGGAGTCCGACATCGTCCATGTCGGGTGGAGCACTCGTTGTCACTAGGGTGCAGGCCATGATCGATCGACCGGCGGTATCCGCTGACCACAGGGTGACGGCGGCCTAGATGGCCGGAGTGCTGTCGCGTAAGGACCAAGTCCTTCTCCTGTCTGGCTCGCTGGTCTTCGGGGCCTCCCTGATCGCAGTCCTGGTCGGGGCACCGCCGGTCCTGGTATTCGTAGTTACGGCGGTGGCGCTCGCCTTGATGGCCGCACTCGTAGGAGAGGCGACAGATCACCTGGGAAACCGGTTCTCCCCGGGGGCCACTGGGATCATCCAGAGCGCACTCGGCAACCTGCCTGAGCTGTTCTTCGGGATCTTCGCCCTGCGCGCCGGATTGGACAGCGTGGTGCAGGCCGCCTTGGTCGGCTCCATCCTGGCCAACACCCTGTTGGTGCTGGGGGCGGCCTTCGTCGTCGGAGGGCGTAAGCACGGTCCGCAGCGGTTCGGACGCGAGGGCTCCAACCACATGGTGCTGCTCCTCATGGTGGGTGTCGCCATCATCGCCGTGCCGTCGTTTACCGCCCACATGCACATCCCCGTGTCTGGTCACGAGCGAACACTCAGCCTGGCCGCCGCCATCGTGCTCCTGGTTCTCTACGTGCTCTCTATCCCGGCGACGCTGCGCAACGAGACAGGTGAGGTCCCACGGGGCCAGGGCGAAACAGGATGGCCGATGGGTCTGGTCGTTGTCGTCCTCGGTGCGGCCGCCGTGGGCTCAGCGTTCGTGGCGGACTGGTTCGTCAGTGCACTGACTCCCGCCCTCGAGGTGCTCCACATCTCGAGTGCGTTCGCGGGGCTGGTGATCGTGGCCATCGCCGGAAACGCAGTGGAGAACTTCGTGGGAATTCAGCTCATGGCCAAGAACAAGGCGACCTATGCCGTTTCGGTCATCGTCCAGAGTCCGATTCAGATCGCCTATGTCATGTTCCCCCTGCTGGTCGTCACTTCCGCGGCGTTCGGGTGGGGAGCGTTCACGCTGGTGTTGTCACCGGTGCTCTTGATGACGCTCATCTTGTGCGTGGTCGTGGTGTCCCTGGTGGTCATCGACGGGGAGAGCACCTGGCTCGAAGGGGCTTGTCTGGTGGGTCTGTACGTGCTCATCGCCACCGCTTTCTGGTGGGGCTGAGAGCCTGACTCTGGTGCCGTTGGGCGGTCAACGGAGTCGACCCCCGAGGATCCTCAGCGCTCCGACGTGCAACCGAGCCCGGATCGGGGCATCCTGTTGCCTCGTGCCGACCTGCTGCACCCGCCCGTTCCGAGGAGTACACCCATGACCGTCGCTGCCGTGACCCCCGCCATCCCGACCGGAGTGTCCGATATCCACCTCCGGCTGGCTGCCGGGGTGCGCCAGGCCCTCGATGTCCACTGCCAGCGGACCGGGGAGAGCCTCAACCACGCCGTCAGCGCTGCAGTGGCCGCCATGCTCGACATCGAGCACCACACCTTGTGGCAGGTCTCGACCTCGGGTGCCATGGTCGAGGGGATCTTTCAGGGTTGCACCACCATCGGTGACATCCGCAAGCACGGCGACTTCGGGGTGGGCACGTTCGACGGGCTCGACGGCGAGGGCATGCTCCTCGACGGTGTCTGCTACCAAGGGCGCGCCGATGGCACTGCCCGGGTGGTCCCTGACGACACCCTGGCTCCCTTCTTCACCACCACGTTCTTCGATGCTGACGAGGTGCACCAGCTCGATGCAGTGGCCGATCTCGATGATCTGGCCGCCCAATTCCACTCCCTTCGGCCCTCCGAGAACCTGTTCGTCGCCCTGCGGATCGAAGGGACGTTCACCAGGTTGAAGTGGCGGGCCCCGTGCAAGGTGGCACCGGGTACGGACCTCGAGACGGCGACCAGCCATCAGTCGGTCTTCGAAGAGGAGGGGATCACCGGCACCGTGTTCGGGTTCTGGTCGCCGGCCTATGCCAGTGCCATCACCGTGCCCGGACTGCACCTGCACTTCATGAGCGCTGACCTGAAGCAGGGAGGCCACGTCCTCCAGATGGAGGCAGCTGCGTTGCGCATGGAGCTCCATCAGGAGTCCGAGCTCTTCCTGGCCCTGCCCGACACCCCCGGGTTCCTCGATGCCGACCTGACCGGTGACGTCGATGCCAAACTGCACCAAGCCGAGATCGACCACCCATGATCGTCACATCGGCCCTGTCATCCACAGGCTCAACCCACCACACAGGAGCACCACAGTGAGTGACGTGACCCGAACCCCCCGACTCGCCGTGCTCGGGGCGCCCTCGCGCTATGTGCAGGGCAGCGGCGCCACCCGTGCGCTGGGGGCTGAACTGACCCACCTCGGACACATCGGCCCGGTCTTCCTGCTGGCCGGCCCCACGGTGCGCTCCATCCTCGAAGAGGTGTGGGCGGAGACCTTTGCCGCCTCCACCATCGAGTACACGGTGCGCACCTTTGGCGAGGAGTGCTCGGATCGGGAGATCGACGCCGGAGTAGCTGAGGCCAAGGCCAGCGGGGCCGCCGTCATCGTCGGAGCCGGGGGCGGCAAATGCCTCGACACTGCCCGGGCCATTGCCGCCGCGCTCGACCTTCCGGTGGTGAACTGCCCGTCGCTGGCCTCGTCGGACGCACCGTGCAGTGCCCTGTCGGTCGTCTACTCCGACGACGGCAATTTCGATCGCTATGTCTTCTACAAGAAGAACCCCGACTTGGTGCTGGTCGACACCGATCTGGTGGCCAGGGCCCCGGTTCGCTATCTGGTATCCGGGATGGGCGACGCCCTGGCTACCTGGTTCGAAGCCCGCACCGTCATCGAGGCCCACAGCCCCAACCAGATCCATGGGGGCACCACCCTGGCTGCCGGAGCCCTGGCCCGGCTGTGTTTCGAGACACTGCTGACTGACGGGGTTGCAGCCCTCAGGGCCGTGGAGTCAGGAGTGGTCACCCCGGCCCTCGAGCACATCGTCGAGGCCAACACCTTGCTGTCCGGGCTCGGATTCGAGTCCGGAGGCCTGGCCATCGCCCACTCGGTGCACAACGGACTGACTACCGCACCAGCCACTCATGGAGCGATGCACGGCGAAAAGGTGGCCTTCGGTCTGCTGGTCCAACTCGTGGTCGAAGGACGCCCGCAAGACGAGATCGACACCGTCCTCGAGTTCAGCCGCTCTGTGGGGTTGCCGGTTACCTTGGCCGACGTCGGGTTGGTGGCACCGGACCGGGCCACGCTCGAACTGGTCGCTACCCGGTCAGTGGAAGAAGGGGAGACCGCCCACCACGAGCCGTTCGAGGTGACGGCTGAGATGATCTATGCCGGAGTGGTGGCCGCCGACGCGATTGGACGAGGCTGAGCAGACGAGGGTGAGCCACTCGCAGCCAGGGGCCTGTTCGCCGAGTCGCTGGACCTGAATCCCAGGGGTACGGTGGCCGAGGTCTCAATCGGGCGCGCGAACAGAGCGGAGTACGTCATGGAGCATCGTGCAGCGGTAGTCATTGGAGGAGGGGCGGGCACGGGTCGCCACGTGGTGCGCCAGCTCGCTGCCCAGGGTGTCTTGGTCGAGGTGTGGGGACACGGGGAGGCACCGCTGGCCCAGGCGGTCGCAGACGGCGATGCTGTGTCGTTCCAAGTGGTCGACGTTGGCAATCCGGATACCATTTATGCCGCCGGTATCCGGGCAGCATCAGCTGACATCCCGCCGACGCTGGTGGTCCATACCGCTGGCATCTGGACCCCGGGCGATCTGGCCGAGGTGACGCCCGAGAAGGTCGGCACCCACCTAGCCGTGGTGGTGGCCGGCAGCGTGCATATCGCCCGAATGTCGTTGGCGCTCTTCGGCGACGGTCCGGGTCACCTGGTGCAGATCGCCGCCGCTTCGGCCAAGCCCGGGTTCGGCGACACCGCGCTCAACAAGTTGGCCAAGAGGGCGCTCGACGGACTGCAGGAAGGTCTGGCCAAGGAACTGCGCGATACCTCCATCCGGGTATCGAGCATCTATCCGAACGCCATCGCCGCCCCTGGCAGCGAGGCCGTCCTGGAGGGCACGGCCATGTCTCACAGCGACGTGGCCTCGGCCATCCTCTTCGCCGTGAACGCGCCGGAATCGATGGACGTGGACGAACTGGTGCTCACCGCACGGCGCACTGGACGCTGGTAGTCGAAGTGCGGCGGTTCTGACCAGTCAGGCCGGGGGAGCGGCCTCGGGCTTATTGATCACGAGTCGGAGCAGATTGATCAATCCGATCACCAAGATGAGGATCGACCAGCCCTGGGCGATGTCTCCGCTGGCCAGACCGAAGATGCCGATGCCGATGAGGACGACACCGAGGATTCCAGCCAGTGCCGGGTGGTGCAGAGATCGCGCCAGTCGGGGAAGAATCACCATGTGTTCCTTTCGGGCCGAGCGAAGTGCTCTGGCGTCGGTCACGGTAACACCAGGGACAGTGTTCCAGGCGGCAATCGGTGATGGTTGCTGATGGCCCGGACCGGCCTCAGACGCACGGTGATGGCCGGACTGCACCGGAAAACCGCCCTATGGTGAGCAGTCGTGAACCCGGGAGTGTCGCAGCGATGATGAGGCGGCCGAAACGACTGTTGGCCGGCTTCGGGCTGCTAGCCGTCCTGTTGGTGGCGTGGGCGGGTACAGCCAGCGCACATGCCCAGTTGGAGTCGTCGGACCCAGCCGCCCAGTCGGTGCTGCTGGTGGCTCCCACTCAGGTAGTGCTCCATTTCGGCGAACCAGTCACGGTCGATGCCGGATCGCTGCGGGTCCTGGGCCCCGACGGTCAGCGGATCGACAGCGGCGGCACCCATCATCTGGCTGGGGACAGCAGAGCGATAGCCACCGCACTCCCACCTCGTCTGCCCAGAGGAACCTACGTGGTCGCATGGAGGGTCATCTCGGCCGACTCGCACCCGGTGCACGGGGCGTTCGTCTATTCAGTGGGTTCGGACCGGGGAGCGGCCAACGCTTCGCTCCTGGCCACAGCCCTGGCCGACCGATCGGGCAGCGCCACCGTGGGCGTCCTCTACTGGTTGATCCGACTATCGGTGTTCGGAGGCCTCCTGGTCCTGGTCGGTCTGTCGTTGATGATTGCGCTGGTATGGAGGCCGGGCGGTAGCCCTCGCAGGGCCGGTGGAGTCCTATGGGTCTCGTGGTGGGTGCTGGTGGTGGCCACCGTGCTGGCCATCGCTGCCCAAGGGGTCTACGGCGCCGGTCTGCCGATCGGCGACATCATCCGGCCGTCGTTGATCACGGGCGTGCTGCACACTCGATTCGGCGAACTGGCTGTGGTGCGTCTCGGGCTGTTGGCCGGGTTCGTAGCGGTGCTACGGGGCATCGAGGACCGGGCCAGCCGCGGCCCGCTTCGTTGGCGATGGGTCCTGGCGGTCAATGCGGTCCTCGGGTTGGCACTCGTGCTCACCGTCAGTCTTGCCGGACATGCCTCGACCGGTGCCGATCCAACCTGGGGTCTGGTTCTCGATGTACTCCACCTGAGTGCTGCATCAGTTTGGACAGGCGGTCTGGCGCTCCTGGCTGTGGTTCTGATCAGGCCCGATGCATCACGGGGCCAGACGGACGATCCAGGCAGGATTACCCACGCCGTATCGGCCTATGCGCTGGCGGCGGTAGTGGTGGTCGTGGCGACCGGCACCCTCCAGTCGATGCGCCAGGTGGGAAGCGTCTACGCATTCGTCAACACCACCTACGGCCGCACGTTGTTGGTGAAGATCGCCATAGTCGTAGTCCTGATCGCTCTGGGCGCACTCAGTCGACGCCTCGTCCATCGAGGTTGGGGACTACGACGGAGCGGTCGGGCTGCAATCTCATCCCCGGCTCCGGCACGGTCCTCATCTGGGGCGTCGGCACAGTCCGGCACCAACGTTGGCCACGACGGCCGATCCGGCCGACTGCGACGGATGGTGGTGGCCGAACTAGCCGTGGTCCTGGCCGTGCTGGCCGTCACCGCACTGCTCGTCAACTCCGTTCCGGCCCGCCAGGCTGCGGCTCTTCCATTCTCGACGTCGGTTACCACCCTTGGGGTGCAGGTGAACGTGCTGGTGGATCCGGCGCGCACCGGGCCGGTCAACCGCATCCACATCTACGTACTGTCGAGCGCGGGAACTCCGAAAGCCATACCTGAACTCGACGCCTCCCTCACTTTGGCGGCCGAGCAGCTCGGGCCGCTGCAGATTCCGTTGCGGGTCGGGGGGCCCGGCCACTACTACGCCACCCGTGTCGACATTCCGGTTGCCGGAAGTTGGACCTTGACAATTACCGTGCGGACCGACGCCATCAACGAGGAAGTCGTGCCCATAATTGTCCCGGTGCGGTGACGACGGTTACGGTCACTGTGTCGATCAGTTCATGCCGATCAGTACCGGCCTCGGCTGTCCTACTGCAGACCGACCCCCTAACTTCAGGAGCTTCACGTGTCGTATCGATTGACCGCCAAGATAGGCCGCATCGTCACCGTGGGTTCGGGATCTGTCCTGGTGGCCGTCCTGGCCACCGCGACTCCGGCGTCGGCACATGTCACCGTGCACCCGGCCACCGTCACCGCCGGAAGCATCGATGTCGAACTCACCTTCCGCGTCCCCAATGAGCGTGACGATGCCAATACTGTCGGGGTCCAGGTCTTCTTTCCGACCGACCTGCCGCTGCTGACGGTGGACGTGCAGCCGGTGCCTGGGTGGACGTCGAAGGTGGACACCAAGACCCTCGACAAGCCGATCCAGACGGACGACGGACCGGTGTCGGAGGTGGTCTCCGATGTGATCTGGACGGCCACCTCTGGGGGAATCGCCAAAGGTCAGTATCAGGACTTCCCCGTGGCCGCTGGTCAGGCCCCCACCGCCACGGGAGATCTGGTGTTCAAGTCGTTGCAGAGCTACTCGAACGGTGATGTGGTCCGTTGGATCCAGGTGGCTACCACTCAGAACCCATCCCCTGATGCCCCGGCTCCGGTGGTCACCGTGACCGCCCCCACGGCCGCTACCAGCCCTTCATCCACGTCCAACGCCACCGAAGGACTAGCGACCGCCGCCTTGGTGGTCGCCCTCATCGGACTACTCGGAGTGGTACTCCTCTTCGTCCAGGGCCGACGCCGCGGACATGGCGCCGCGGACAGCCTCGATGGCGTTCAGTCAGCGGACGCCGGACCCGAAAACTCAGTTCGGTGATACGTCACATCGAGGTCCGGGAGGTCTAGTAAGGCCCCCCGGCCCCGATCCTCACCAGCCGGTGGCCGCGATGATCGGCGAGTTGAGATGAGCGGTGGACATGTCGCCGTCGAAGGGGGCGTTGCCATAGGTGAAGACCGACCCACTTGCGGCCGAGACCCAGTACCCGGCTCCGTCGGCAGTAGAGAACACGGCCGTGGCCGGGTTCCCTCCACCCACGGCACCGACCGGTCCGCCTCGGCCCACGGCGCTGCCGAACGCGGTGACGGTTCCGTTGGCGAACAGGATCCAGTAGCCGCGGCCGTCGGGTGCCCGCACGGCCGAAGTCACCACGGAACCCTGGGGACCAGGTGCTCCGTATGAGGCGGCATCACCGAAGGCGTAGACCGACCCTGATGCCGTCACCAGCCAATAGCCACCGCCGGAGGCATCGGGCATGACGGCTACAGCGGCCCCGCTACACCCTCCGATTCCTGGGCATGACCCAGCAAACCGTGCGTCGCCAAATGCGAACACTCCACCGTCGGACGCCACCATGAAGTAGCCCCCGCCGCTTATGGAGGGGACCATGGCGACGATCGGCGCAGCCAGCTTCGGCCCACCACCGGCTGAGCCCGCAGGGGCCAGACCGATTCCGGGGATCGATCCGTGGAAGCTCGAGTTACCGAAGGCGAAGATGCCTCCGTCGGTGGCCACCAGCCAATAGCCGTTGCGGTCGCCGGTAGGGGTGATCCCGACTACCGGGCGCTGCAGGGTGATGTCTCCCGTGGACCCGTGGAACTGGGCGGCGCCAAAGGTGAAGATCCCGCCATCGGCTCCCACCAGCCAGTAGCCGTGGGATGCCGGTGGAATGACCGGCGGCGGTGGTGGCGGTGGTGGCGGTGGCGGCGGGGGTGGTGCGGGGGTGGTGATGGTGATGGCACCAGACGTCCCGGTGATCGATGCGGTCACCGTGTCGGTAGCAGTCACCGTTCGGGACCCTCCGGTGTTGAAGGTAAGAGACGCGACATGGACGCCGTTGTCACCGGCAATGAACGTGTAGTCACCAGGCAG
>CAIVIS010000116.1 GCA_903906055.1 uncultured Acidimicrobiaceae bacterium | reverse complement strand
GTCCGATGTCCTGGTCACCGGCACACCGTTCGTCGACGTCTGGCAGGCCGTGCGCCCGTCGGTGCTCGGCATCGAAGCGTGGCCGGTCATCCCCATGGGTACGGAGTGGAAGACCGGGATCTGCGAGGCCCTCGGCTTCGGCGACCCGCCGACCGCATGGCGCCGCATCCTGGCCTCGGTCAACAGCTACGTCGACCTGGAGCCCGCCTTGGTGGGTGCGGTGGAGCGCCTGATCGACTTCGTGACCTCAGAGGACTGAACTACAGCGTCAGAGCCGACCCGACCGATAGGCCGAGGCCCAGGCATCGAAACGGTTCAACCGCCCGTCCAGGGCCGGTCGCGCCGGGTGTTGGCGGGCTTGACCCACCACCGTCCGCTGAACCGCCACACCGGGGGTCCAGTGGGCGACTCGGCCATGACCACCGTGGGTCGGGGCCAGACCTGATCGACAGCTGCCGAAATGACAGCCAGCACGACCGGGTCGATCGGTTCCGGTCCGGCGATTCCTTCGGTCACAGCGGCATGTTCCCGTGCTTGCGCTTGGGAAGGTCCTCGCGCTTGGAGGCCAGCAGATCGAGGCTGCGTACCAGGATCCGGCGTGTTTCGGCCGGGTCGATGACGTCGTCGATGTAACCCCGCTCGGCGGCCGCATACGGGTTGGCGTAGCGCTCGGTGTAGTCCTCGACCAGCTCCTTGCGTCGGCCTACCGGGTCGTCAGCCTCGGCCAGGTCCCGGCGGTAGACGATCTCGACGGCGCCCTCGGGGCCCATGACAGCCAGTTCGGCCGAAGGCCAGGCGAAGGCCAGGTCGGCACCGATCGACTTCGAGTTCATGACCACGTACGCCCCGCCATAGGCCTTGCGGGTGATGATCTGGATGCGAGGAACGGTCGACTCGCAGTAGGCATAGAGGAGCTTGGCGCCGTGGCGGATGATGCCGCCGTACTCCTGGTCGGTGCCGGGCATGAACCCGGGGACGTCCACGAAGGTGACCAGCGGGACGTTGAAGGCGTCGCAAGTGCGGACGAACCGGGCGCCCTTTTCGGAGGCGTCGATGTTGAGCACACCGGCCAGCATCTGGGGCTGGTTGCCCACGATGCCGACGGCCCGGCCGTTGATGCGGGCGAAGCCGCACACCAGGTTCATGGCCCAGTGATGGTTGACCTCGAAGAACTCGCCGTCGTCCACGACGGCCTCGATGACCTTCTTCATGTCATAGGGCTGGTTCGGCGACTCGGGCATCAGGTCGGACAACTCGGGGGTGAACCGTTCCGGGTCATCATCGGTGGCCAGCAGCGGCGCCTCTTCCAAGTTGTTGGAGGGGAGGAAGCTGAGGAGGTAGCGGACGTCGTCGAGGCACGACTTCTCATCGGGGGAGACGAAGGCGGCCACACCCGACTTGGTGGCGTGGCTCATGGCCCCGCCGAGCTCCTCCAAGGTCACGTCTTCGCCGGTCACTGTCTTGACCACGTCGGGGCCGGTGATGAACATGTGGCTGGTCTCTTGGACCATGAAGATGAAGTCGGTCATGGCCGGGCTGTAGACGGCTCCGCCGGCGCACGGCCCAAGGATGACGCTGATCTGGGGGATCACCCCGGAGGCCTGGGCATTGCGGTGGAAGATCCCGCCATAGGAGTGCAGCGAGACGACGCCCTCTTGGATGCGGGCGCCCGCACCGTCGTTGAGGCCGATCATCGGAACCCCGATGGAGGAGGCTAGATCCATCACTTTGTGGATCTTTTCGGCGAAGACCTCGCCCAAGGCTCCGCCGAAGACGGTGAAGTCCTGACTGAAGACGCAGACGCGGCGTCCGTCGATCGTGCCGAAGCCGGTGATCACCCCGTCGGTATAGGGGCGGTTCTCTTCGAGGCCCATGCCGTGGGCCCGGTGGCGGGCCAGCATGTCGAGCTCTTGGAAGGAACCGTCGTCGAGGAGGTAGTCGAGCCGCTCGCGGGCCGTCATCTTGCCCTTGGCGTGGTGCTTCTCTACCGCTCGGGGGGATCCCGCATTGCGGGCGAGCTCCCGGCGCTCCTCGAGGTCTTCGAGCCGTTGGGTCATGGTGTGATCCATGGACGGTGAGGCTACCGGACCGACCGGCCCCGGTTCGATTCCTGGACCAACGAACTGCCGTCGGCCCGGCCTGACCGCGGTCAGTGGGCCGTGTTTACCCAGTGCGGACCGCACCATACGTAGGTCACCTGGGTGGGGGTGCCCGCCCCTAGGTAACCGCTCACACTCCGGCCGACGTAGCGCTCCTCGAGGTCGGAATCCCGGGTGCCGCTGAACGAGTACCGGCCGGCGGTGCCGCCAGCAAGCGGGGCTGGCTCCCAATCATCGATCCGGTAGACGGATTCGACCAGATCACCGGCGACGACCACGGCCCACTGGGGCGAACGCACCGAGTCCAGATCTACCCAACGTCGACCGATCCGCCAGCCGTGGCGTGCAGAGTCGTAGGTGGTGTCGGACCCGTGGGCCCCGACCCGGAGCAGCACCACCTGATGACTGCGCTTGAACTTGGCCCGCTTGGCCAGTCCCGCCCCGAGTTCGACGGCCGGTGCCCGATGGCTCCCGAGGGATGACCCGAGGCCCAGGCCGAGGGTGTCGTCGACGGCGGCCACCACCAGATCAGCCTCATCGACGGTGAGGCCGTGGCGGAGGATTTCGATGCGCACCGGGCGTCCATCGGACTCGGCCTCGCGGATCCGGTCCAGCAATGGGTACTTGCCGGGCTTGGCCGAGGTCGCACCAGTGACATCGGACGAAGAGCCGAGCGCCCGGGCTGCGTCCACGTGCCGGAAGCAGCGGTCGCCCCGACCGCGGCCGACGAAGAAGGGCCGTCCGCTGCGGGCATCGGTCAACAAGTAGACGTAGATGGCCAGCTTGGCGGCCACACCGGGAGGGAAGGAGGCCTGCGGTAGCGAAGCCACGTCGGTGGTCGGGACCGGCTCCGGCGTGGTGAACACCTCGGGGGCCACCGACGTCGCAGTCACGGCCGTCGGAACCACAGCCGGCTCCTCTGGAACAACGACCGACTCGACCGGGGCCTGTTCGACCGGGGCCTGCTCGACCGGGGCCTGCTCGACGACAACGGGAACCTCGGCGATCACCACGGCAGGCGGCGGCGCCCAGGGCACGACCGGCTTCACCACATCACCCGGTATCGGCAGCGGCGGCACGTCGGGAGCGGCCAGCGTGGCCCACGGATCGTCCTCGACAGCACCGGGCACATATCGGGGGGTGGTGTTCTCCATGGGTGCTGACTCCTACTCCTGTACGAGCTCGATCAGGGTGCCGAAGGCGCCCTTCGGATGCACGAAGGCGACCGTGGTGCCCCGGGATCCGGGACGGGGGGCCTGGTCGATGACCTGACCGCCGTGATCCTTGACCGATTGGAGAGCGGCGGCGCAGTCGGCCACCCGGTAGCCCACGTGATGGATGCCGGGTCCCTTCTTCTCCAAGTACTTGGCCACCGGCGAGGTATCGGTGGTCGGCGTCAGCAGCTGCACGTAGCTGTCCGCCACCTTGAGCAGGGCCTCCTCGACCCCGTCGGAGTCGATGCGCTCGCGATGGGCGACCGTGGCCCCAAAGGTCTCCTCGTAGTAGGCGATGGCGGCATCGAGGTCGGGCACCGCTATGGCCACATGATCGATCTCGGTCAGCAGCATCTCGGTCATGCTCCGTGCCTCCTGAACAGCGTGATGCGGTCCTCGCCGACCTGGGCCCGCAGCTCGTGGTCGTCGATACCCAGACCCTCTTCGGGGGCCAGGCATAGGACGCCGATCTTGCCCTCGTGGAGGTTCTTGTGGACCTGATAAGCGGCATCGCCCACGTTCTCCAGGGTGTGGACGGCCGACAGCGGCGGAAGGATCTTGCCCTCGCACACCAGTTGGTTGGCGTCCCACGCCTCGCGATAGTTGGCGAAGTGGGAGCCCTTGATCGTCTTCAACTTCATCCACAGGTGGCGGTTGTCGTACTCGATCATGTAGCCCGAGGTGGCCGCACAGGTGACGATGGTGCCGCCCCGCTTGGCCGCGAACACCGAAGCGCCCATGGTTTGACGACCGGGGTGCTCGAAGACGATGTCGACGTCGTCGCCGACCAGCCCACGGATGTCCTTGCCCAAGCGACGCCACTCGGACTCGTCCTGGTGGAACTCGTCCTTCCAGAACTGGTAGTTGGCCACCTTGCGGTCGATGACCGCCTCGACGCCCAACTCATGGAGGAGGTCGACCTTCGACTGCGACGAGACCACGCCGACCGGAGTGGCCCCGCCGTTGAGGCAGTACTGCACGGCGTAGGCGCCGAGTCCGCCCGAGGCTCCCCACACCAGCACCTTGTCGCCCTGGGTGATGGGGGCACCGTTCTTGGAGACCAGCATGCGATACGAGGTGGAGTTGCACAGGGCATTGACCGCTGACTCCTCCCACGAGAGGTGAGTCGGCTTGGGCATGAGCTGGTTGGCCTTGACGATCGAGAGATCGGCCAGGCCGCCGAAGTTGGTCTCGAAGCCCCAGATCCGCTGGTTGTCGGCCATCATCGAGTCGTCGTGGGCCGTTGGGCTCTGGTCGTCGACGTAGTTGCAGTGGACGGTGACCTTGTCGCCCGGCTTCCAACTGCGCACCGCCGAGCCGATCTGCAGCACCACCGCCGAGGCATCAGATCCGACGATGTGCTGGTCGAGGGCGTGACGGGCGCCCCATACGCCTTCGCGGCCGAGCCGGTCGAGGAAGCCGAAGGTGGGGAGGGGCTCGAAGATCGAGGTCCACACTGTGTTGAAGTTGATGGCGCTGGCCATCACGGCGATGTACACCTCGTCGGGGGCTAGCTCCGGGGTGGCGACCTCGCCCACGTGGAGCGACTTCCTGGGGTCCTT